>DATBAO010000092.1:0-10647 GCA_036271495.1 Acidimicrobiales bacterium | reverse complement strand
GCCCAAGCCCAAGGAAGACGCCATCGTGCTCGAAGGCACGGTGGTCGAGCCACTGCCCAATGCCATGTTCCGCGTCGAGTTGGAGAACGGACACAAGGTGCTGGCGCACAGCTCGGGAAAGATGCGGATGCACCGCATCCGCATCCTGCCGGGGGACAAGGTCCAGGTCGAGATCACTCCGTACGACCTCAACCGAGGCCGCATCACCTATCGGTACAAGTAGGACGGGGAGTTCAAGTGAAGGTTCGGCCGAGCGTGAAGCCGATCTGTGAGAAGTGCAAGGTCATCCGGCGCCGCGGCGTTGTGCGGGTGATCTGCGATAACCCGCGCCACAAGCAGCGGCAGGGCTAGGAGAGGAAGACAGATGGCCCGAATTTCAGGAGTGGACATCCCCCGCGAGAAGCGGCTCGAGATTTCGCTGACCTACATCTACGGCATCGGCCCGACGCTGTCGACGCAGATCTGCCAGGCGTCCGACGTGAACCCCTCCACCAGGGTCCGTGACCTGACCGACGAGGAGGTGGCGCGACTCCGTACCTACATCGACGCCAACTTCCGGGTCGAAGGTGACCTGCGCCGCGACGTGTCCCAGGACATCAAGCGCAAGATGGAGATCAACTGCTACCAGGGGGTTCGGCACCGCAAGGGCCTGCCGGTCCACGGTCAGCGCACCCACACCAACGCCCGCACCCGCAAGGGCCCCAAGAAGACGGTGGCCGGCAAGAAGAAGGTGAAGAAGTAGTGGCAAAGACAGCAAAGCCCGGCGCCCGTCGTCCCCGGCGCAAGGAGCGGAAGAACATCGCCTACGGCGTCGCTCACATCAAGAGCTCGTTCAACAACACGATCGTCTCCATCGCCGACCCGGAGGGCAACATCCTCGCCTGGGCCTCGGCGGGCAACGTGGGCTTCAAGGGCTCGCGCAAGTCCACCCCCTTCGCCGCGCAGCTGGCGGCCGAGGCCTGCGCCAAGCGGGCCATGGAGCACGGCGTGCGCAAGGTCGACGTCCTCGTCCGCGGACCCGGCTCCGGCCGTGAGACCGCCATCCGCTCGCTGGCCGCGGTCGGCATCGAGGTGGTCGGCATCAAGGACGTCACCCCGATCCCGCACAACGGCTGCCGCCCCAAGAAGCGGCGCCGGGTTTAGGTCGAAGAGGAAGAGGAACCACACCCCATGGCTCGATACACCGGTCCCGTCTGCCGCCTTTGCCGGCGTGAGCGGACCAAGCTGTTCTTGAAGGGCGAGCGTTGCTACTCGCTCAAGTGCCCGGTCTCCGAGGCGGTCACTGACCGCCACAGCCGCGCCTACCCGCCCGGCGAGCACGGCCGCGACCGCATGCGCCAGGGCTCCGAGTACCTGGCCCAGCTGCGTGAGAAGCAGAAGGCCCGGCGCATCTACGGCATTCTGGAGAAGCAGTTCCGCAACATGTACGAGGAGGCCAACCGCCAGGGCGGCATCACGGGTGAGAACCTGCTGCGCAACCTGGAGCTGCGCCTCGACAACGTCGTCTTCCGGGCCGGCTGGGGCGCCAGCCGGCGCCAGGCCCGCCAGTTCGTGCGCCACGGCCACGTGAGCGTGAACGGCAAGCGCGTCACCATCCCGAGCTACCGGGTGCGCAAGGGCGAGACCGTCGTGCTGCGTGAGGCCACGCGGGGCAACTTCCTCGTGCGCCGCAACATGGACACCCTGGAGCGCCAGACCCCGGCCTGGCTCGAGACCGGCGACGCCGGCTTCTCGGTCAACGTCCTCAACCCGCCACTCCGTGAGCACATCGACGAGCCCATTCAGGAGCAGTTAATCGTCGAGCTCTACTCGAAGTAGCCCCGTCCCCTGCAACAGGAGTACCCACCATGCTGATCATCCAACGGCCGACCGTCGAGAACGTCGACGAGGAGCAGAACAATCGCCAGCGCTTCGCCATCGGCCCGCTCGACCCGGGCTTCGGCACGACGCTCGGTAACTCGCTGCGGCGCACGCTGCTCTCCTCCATTCCCGGTGGGGCCGTGACCCAGCTCCGCTTCGATGAGGCGCTGCACGAGTTCACCACGCTGCCCGGCGTCAAGGAGGATGTCACTGACATCATCCTCAACCTCAAGGACCTGTTGGTCCGGGTGCAGTCCGACGAGCCGGTGACCCTGCGTCTCGACGTGCGCGGCCCGGCCGACGCCACGGCGGCGGACCTGCAGCTGACGTCCGACGTCGAGATCCTCAACCCCGACCTGCACATCGCCTCGGTCAACGCCAAGGGCCGCCTGGCCGTCGACGTGACGGTGGAGCGTGGCCGTGGCTACGCCTCGGCGGACAAGAACAAGAAGTCCTCGGTCATCGGGGTCATCCCGATCGACTCGATCTTCTCGCCGGTCCACCGGGTCACGTTCGACATTGAGCCGGTGCGGGTGGAGCAGTCGACCAACTACGACCGCCTGGTGCTCGACATCGAGACGGACGGGACGATCTCGCCCCGAGAGGCGCTGGCCTCCGCCGGCGACACGCTGCGCAACCTGGTGGCACTGGTCGCCGACCTCGAGGAGGCCCCCCAGGGCCTGGAGCTCGGCGACATGGGCACGACCACGAGCGGCTCGCCCGACCTGGACCTGCGCATCGAGGAGCTCGACCTCTCCGAGCGCCCGCGCAACTGCCTGAAGCGCGCCCAGATCAACACGATCGGCGAGCTGGTCGAGCGCACCATGGAGGACCTGCTGGCCATCACCAACTTCGGCCAGAAGTCCGCCGACGAGGTCGTCCAGCGCCTGGACGAGCGCGGGCTGTCGCTCCGCACGAGGGACTGAGCCCGCCATGCAGGCAACTCCCAAGCGCGGCCGCCGGTTCGGTGGCTCGTCCGCGCATCAGAAGTCGATGATGGGCAACCTCGTCGCCTCGCTCATCGCTGCCGAGTCCATCGTGACCACCGAGGCCAAGGCCAAGGCCCTGCGTCCCGTGGCCGAGAAGTGCGTGACCGCGGCCCGCAAGGGCGGCCTGGCGAACCACCGCAACGTGGTGGCCCTGATCCGGGACAAGGACATGGCCCACAAGCTCTTCGAGGAGATCGGGCCCCGGTACACGGAGCGCCCCGGCGGGTACACCCGCATTCTCAAGCTGGGCCCGCGCCCGGGCGACAACGCGCCGATGGCGCGAATCGAGTTCGTCTAGGGGTGGAGGAACCTGCCGGCGCTGCCCTGCAGCGCTGGAGGCTCCTGATCGCCTACGACGGTGCGGCCTTTCGGGGCTTTGCCGCCCAACCCGAGGTTCCGACCGTCGCCGGCGCTCTGCGCCTGGCACTCGAACGCACGGCCCGCCTCAAGGAGGCGCCGGTCATCGCCTGCGCCGGCCGCACCGACGCCGGTGTGCACGCCCGGGGGCAGGTGGTCCACGTCGACCTTCCGGCCGCCTTCCATTACGACGGGGTCGGGCTGGCCCGGGCCCTCAACCGCCAGCTGGCACCCGAGATCGTCGTGCGCCGGGCCGAAAAGGTCGGCGCCGACTTCGACGCCCGCCGCTCGGCCACCGCCCGTCGCTACCGCTACCTCGTCTGGAACGCCCCGGCACCGGACCCGCTGCTGGCCTCCTTGTCCTGGCACGTGCGCGACCCGTTGGACCTGAGCTCCATGCGGGCCGCCTCGGACGTCTTCCTGGGCACCCACGACTTCCGCTCCTTCTGCCGCCGGCCGGTGGGGTCCGACCCCAACCAGCCCCTGGTCCGGCGGGTGACGACGGCCCGCTGGAGCGTCGACGGGGGGCTCGAGGCCACCGATGCCGACGGAGGCGTCGAGGACACCCGGCTGCTCCGCTTCGAGATCTCCGCTGCCGCGTTCTGCCACCAGATGGTCCGCTCCCTGGTGGGCAGCCTGGTCGAGGTCGGCCGGGGCAAGGAGAACGCCGCCGGCCTCATGGAGCGGCTGCGGGCGACCACCCGCCACCTCATGCCCGATCCGGCCCCCGCCCACGGCCTCTGCCTGGTCTCGATGACCTACGGGATCCCCGCCGCCTGAGCCCGGTCCGGCGTTCCGGGGCGGCGGCTTGCCCCCCCCTGCCAGGGGCCCTATCCTGGTACGTCGGCTCCCGGGACCCCCGAGACCGTTGAGACCGCCCTGGGACCCAGGTCCGGAGGCAGTCTCGCCCACCACGCGGATGCGAAAGATCGGTCTTGTGCGCACATTTTCACCGAAGGTCACCGAGATTCAAAGGACATGGTTTGTCGTCGACGCCGACGGCCTCGTCCTCGGTCGCCTGGCCTCGTCGGTGGCCGCCATCCTGCGCGGCAAGCACCGCCCCTACTTCGCCCCGCACGTCGACACGGGCGACCACGTCATCGTGGTCAACGCCGACAAGGTGATCCTCACGTCGAACAAGGCCGACGCCAAGCTGGCCTACCGCCACAGTGGCTACCCGGGCGGCCTGCGCTCCACCAGCTACGCCGAGCTGCTCGAGGAGAAGCCGGCAGAACTGATCCGCCGCTCCGTGCGCGGCATGCTCCCCAAGAACACGCTCGGCCGCCAGATGCTCGGCAAGCTGCAGGTCTACGCCGGCCCCGACCACCCCCACTCGGCCCAGAAGCCCGAGACCCTCGAACTGCCCCAGGCCCGTCGCGCCGGCTGAGCCCGCGCGCCAGCCAACCGCATCAGGAAGGAACCACTCTCGCAATGCCCGCACCAATTACTCAGACCACCGGTCGCCGCAAGCAAGCGGTGGCGCGCGTGCGCTTCCGCCCCGGCCAGGGTGCCATCACGGTGAACAAGCTCCCGATTGAGCGCTACTTCACCTCGGCCACCCACCGCATGTTGGTGACCGAGCCTCTGCGGGTGACCAACCTGACCGAGGCCTACGACATCGACGCCACCATCGACGGCGGCGGGATCTCGGGCCAGGCCGGCGCCATGCGTCTCGGCATTGCCCGCAGCCTGTGCGAGGTCGACCCCGAGCTGCGGAGTGCCCTCAAGCGCTCCGGCCTTCTCACCCGCGACGCCCGCGAGAAGGAATCGAAGAAGTACGGCCTCAAGAAGGCCCGCAAGGCGCCGCAGTACTCCAAGCGGTAGCAATGGCGCCGACCCGCTTCGGCACCGACGGTGTGCGCGGGGTTGCGAACGAAGAGCTGACCCCCGAGCTGGCTCTGGCCCTCGGGCGCGCGGCCGCCCGTGTGCTTCCCGCCCCGACGTTCGTCGTCGGCCGCGACACTCGCCGTTCGGGGCCGCTCCTCCAAGCTGCTTTCTCCGCCGGCCTGGCCGCCGAGGGGGCCGACGTCATCGACCTCGGCGTGCTGCCGACGCCCGGCGTGGCCGCGGTGGCCGAGTACCGCAAGGCACCGGGTGCCGTCATCTCGGCGTCGCACAACCCGTTCGGCGACAACGGCATCAAGCTCTTCAGCCTGCTCGGGACGAAGCTGCCGATGGCAGTCGAAGGCGACATCGAGCGCGAGCTCGACGCCATCCTGGCCGACCCCGATCGCGCCCCTCGCCGCCCGACCGGCCACGGCGTGGGACGCATCAGCACCGACCCCGGGGCCGTCGACCTCTACCGGGTGCATCTCGTCGGGACACTGGAGGGGCGCCGGCTGGACGGGCTGCGCATTGTGGTGGACTGCGCCAACGGCGCGGCCAGCTTCATCGCACCGCTCGTGCTGGCCGAGAGCGGGGCCACCGTCACCGCTCTGCATGATGCGCCCGACGGGGCGAACATCAACGACAAGTGCGGCTCCACCGACCCGAGCGAGCTGGCGCTTGCGGTCGTGGCCCACCAGGCCGATCTCGGCCTGGCCTTCGACGGCGACGCCGACCGGGTCATCGCCGTCGACCAGAACGGGAGCGTCGTCGACGGTGACGTGCTGCTGGCGCTGTTCGCGCTGGACCTGGCCGAGCGGGGGCACCTCACCGGCAACGCGGTGGCGGTCACCGTCATGACGAACCTCGGCTTCCGGCTGGCCATGGAGGCCCGGGGCATCGCCGTGCGCGAGACCGACGTGGGGGACCGGCACGTGCTGGCCGCGCTCGACGCCGACGGGCTGAGCCTCGGCGGCGAGCAGTCGGGGCACATCATCTTCCGGTCCCGCTCGACCACGGGCGACGGCATCCTCACCGGCATGGCGCTGGCCGATCTGGTGCAGCGGGCCGGCCGCTCGCTGGCCGACCTGTCGGCCGGGCTGGTGGAGCGGGTGCCCCAGCGCCTCGTCAACGTCCCGATTCCCCAACCCGAGCGGCTGGCCGACAGCGCCGAGGTGTGGGAGGCCGTGGTGAAGGCCGAGGCCGAACTCGGCCACGACGGCCGGGTCCTGCTGCGGCCGAGCGGCACGGAGCCGCTGGTGCGTGTGATGGTCGAGGCGCGGGTGGAGGCCCAGGCCGATGCGGTCGCGGCCCAGCTGGCCAGCGTCGTCGAAGCCGCCCTGGGGCAGATAACGCCGCAGTCGCCCAGGTAGCCTGGGGGCACTATGTGCGGCATCATCGGCGTCACGGGTGAGTCCGACGCCATCCCGATCCTCCTCGGGGCCCTGCACCAGCTGGAGTACCGCGGGTACGACTCGGCCGGCGTCGCCATGGTGGTCGACGGCGATGGCGACGGCACAGCCTCGGTCTGGCGGGCCCGGGCGGCCGGCGGCACGGACTCGGTGGCCAAGCTCGGGGAGCGCACGGCGGATGCGCCCACGGGGCATGCCGCCGCCATCGGGCACACCCGCTGGGCCACCCACGGCGGCCCGACGGAGGAGAACGCCCACCCGCACGTCGACTGCACCGGCCGCCTGGCTCTGATCCACAACGGGATCATCGAGAACCACGCCGAGTTGAAGGCCGAGCTGGAGGCCGCCGGGCACACGCTCGTCTCCGCCACCGACACCGAGGTGCTGGCGCACCTGATCGAACAGGAGATGGCCGGCGGCTCCACCCTGGCCGAGGCGACCCGGGCCGTGCTGCCGCGGCTGCGGGGCTCGTTCTCCATTGCCGTGATCTCCGCCGACGAGCCCGACACCATCGTGGCGGCGCGGCGCAAGACCCCGCTGGTCCTCGGGTTGCACGACGGCGTGACGTTCCTCGCCTCCGACATCCCGGCCCTCATCGGGCACACGCGCCGGGTCTTCGCCCTGGCCGACGACGAGCTGGCCGTCCTCACGCCGGGCGGCATTGCCGTCACGGCGCCCGACGGGACGCCCGTCGAGCCCGAGCAGCTGACCATCACCTGGGACGTGGAGGCGGCGCAGAAGGGTGGCTTCGACGACTACATGTCCAAGGAGATCAACGAGCAGCCGCAGGCCGTGGCCGACACGCTCCTCGACCGCCGCGGCCCGGGGGGCGAGCTGATCCTCGACGAAATGCGGTTGAGCGCGGACGAGCTGCGTGGGATCGACAAGGTGTTCATCGTCGCCTGCGGATCGAGCTACCACGCCGCGTTGGTGGCCAAGTACGCAATTGAGCACTGGGTCAAGCTGCCGACCGAGGTCGACATCGCCAGCGAGTTCCGCTACCGCGACCCCGTCCTGAACGAGCGGACGCTCTGCGTCGGCGTCTCCCAGTCGGGCGAGACGCTCGACACCTCCGAGGCCATGCGGGAGGCGGCGCGCCTCGGCGCCAAGGTGCTCGTCGTGTCCAACGTCGTCGACTCGTCGATGGCGCGGGCCGCCGACGGCGTCCTCTACACCCGGGCCGGGCCCGAAATCGGCGTGGCGTCGACCAAGTGCCACCTGGCCCAGATCGTCGCGCTCGAGGTGCTCGGCCTCTACCTGGCCCAGATCCTCGGCACGCGCCCGGCGGGGGACATCAACGAGACCCTGAACGCCATGGAGGGCCTGCCTGCGCTCATCAGTGGTGCGTTGGCCCGGGTGGGCGACGTTGACGACGTGGCAGCCAAACTCACCGATGCCCGTGACTTCTTCTTCCTGGGACGCCACGTCGGCTTCCCGGTCGCGCTGGAGGGCGCGCTGAAGCTCAAGGAGCTGGCCTACCTGCGCGCCGAGGGGTACCCGGCCGGCGAGCTCAAGCACGGTCCCATCGCCCTCATTGAGCCGGGCGCCGTGGTCGTGGGGATCGCGACCCGGAACCCGCTGTGGGAGAAGATGCTGTCGAACATCGCGGAGGTGCGCAGCCGCGGCGCCACCGTCGTGCTGCTGGCGGACGACGGCGACGAGGAGTCGGCGGCGGCGGCGGATCACGTGCTGTGGGTCCCGCCGGCCGCCCCGCTGCTGTCGCCCGTCGTCGGCGTGGTGCCGCTGCAGCAGCTCGCCTACCGGCTGGCCCGGCTGCACGGCCACGACCCCGACCGCCCACGGAACCTGGCCAAGACGGTGACCGTCGAGTGATCGGCGGGGCCACCGGCGTGGCCGCGGCCATCGTCGGTGTGGGGGTCGACGCCGTTGACGTGGCGCGCTTCCGTACGGTGCTCGACCGCCGCCCGTCTCTGGCCCGCCGCTGCTTCACCGAGTCCGAGCAGGCCGACGCCAGCGGGTCGGCCGACGCCGTCCAGAGCCTGGCGGCGCGCTTCGCCGCCAAGGAGGCGGTCATGAAGGCGCTCGGGACAGGCCTCGGTGGGTTCCCCTTCACGGACGTGGAGGTGTGCCGGACCACCGGCACCGGCGCTACCCGCAACGCGCCGTTCCTGCGGCTGCACGGCGCGGCGGCCGAGCTGGCCGGGGCGCGCGGAGCGGGCACCTTCCACCTGTCGCTGACCCATACCGACGGCGTGGCGATCGCCTTCGTGGTGGCGGAGCAGGGCCCGTGCGCGGCGTCCTGACCCGCGACGAAATGCGGGCGGCCGACGCCGCCGCGCTGGCCACCGTGTCGCACGAGACGCTGGTGGCCCGGGCCGGGACGGCCACGGCCCACGCTGCGCTCCGGCTGCTGGGGGGCGCCTATGGCCGCCGCATCGTCGTGGTGGTGGGCAAGGGCAGCAACGGGGCCGACGGCCGCGTCGCCGCCGCCTTCCTGGCGCAGCGGGGCGCCCGGGTACAGGTGCTGGAGGCCGCCGATGTGGGGGCCGGTGCCCTGCTGCCCGAGTGTGACCTCGTGATCGACGGCGCCTACGGCACGGGATTCCGGGGCTCGTACGACGCGCCGGCGCCGGCGGAGGGGGCCCAGGTCCTGGCCATCGACATCCCTTCGGGGGTCGACGCCGACAACGGGGCGGCGCCCAGCGATGCCGTGCGGGCGGACAGGACGGTGACCTTCGCCGCGCTGAAGCCCGGGCTGCTGCAGGGCGACGGCGCATTCTGCAGCGGCGCCGTCGAGGTAGCCGACATCGGGATCGGGTTCCCCACGCCGCAGGCGATGCTGGTCGAGGACGCCGACGTCGCGCTCGTTCCCGCCCGCCCGCGCCAGGTGAACAAGTGGACGACCGCAGTCGGCGTGGCCGCCGGCTCGCCGGGCATGGAGGGCTCGGCCATCCTCTGCACGCGGGGCGCCATGGCCGCCGGCGCCGGCATGATCCGGCTGGGCTCGCCGGGCAACCCCAGCGCGGCCTGGCCCACCGAGGCCGTGCGCATGCACCTACCCAGCGAGGGGTGGTCCGGAGCGTTCCTGGAGGCGACGGCCAAGTGCAAGGCGGTCGTGCTCGGCCCCGGGCTCGGGACGGACGAGGCCAGGGCCGAGGAGATCCGGGCGGTCATTGCCGCCGTGCCGGTCCCGCTGGTGATCGACGCCGACGCCCTGCGGGCGCTCGGTGACGCGGCCGCAGCCCGGATGCTGATCGACAAGCGCAGTGCGCCGAGCATTCTGACGCCGCACGACGGCGAGTACGCGCGGATCAGCGGCGCGGCCCCGAGCGACGACCGCCTGGCGGCGGCGCGGGCGCTGGCCCGGGCCACCGGCGCCGTCGTGCTCCTGAAGGGCTCGCTCACGGCGGTCGCCTCACCCGACGGCGACGAGAGCAGACCGGACGTGCTGCTGGCCGCGGCCGGGGGCCCGGTGTTGGCCACGGCGGGCACCGGTGACGTGCTGTCGGGCATCATCGGCGCCTTCTGCGCCCGCGGCCTCCCGGCGCTGGAGGCGGCAGCCATCGCGGCGCACGTGCACGGGCGGGCGGCTTCGCTCGGCCCGGCGCAGGGCCTGGTCGCGGGCGACCTGCCCGACCTCGTGGCGGAATTCCTCACGGACATGGCCGAGGACGATGGCTGACGGCGGGCCGGCCCGGCTCGTGGCGGCCGCCCTGGCGGATGACGAGGCGGAGGTGACCATGGCGCAGGGGCGCTCGCGCCCGGCCTGGGCCGAGATCGACCTGGCCGCCATTGCGCACAATGCCGCCGTGCTGGCCCGCCTGGCCGCACCGGCGGAGCTCTGCGCGGTGGTCAAGGCGCACGGCTATGGACACGGGGGGCCGGCGGTGGCCCGCGCCGCGCTCGCTGGTGGCGCCGGCCGCCTGGCGGTGGCTCTGGTGGACGAGGGCGTGGAGCTGCGCGAGCACGGCGTGACCGCGCCCGTGCTGCTGTTGAGCGAGTGCGACCCGGCCGCCGCCGAGACCGCGCTGGCCTACGGGCTCACGCCGACGCTCTACAGCGCCGAGGGGATCGCCGCCTTCCGTGCCGCGGCAGCCGCGGCAGCTGCGGCGGGGCGGCCGGTCGCCGTCCACGTCAAGGTCGACACCGGCATGCACCGGGTCGGCGCCGCGCCCGGGGACCTGCACGCCATTGCGGCGGCAGTGGAGGCGGAGCCGCTGCTGGGGCTCGAGGGCATCTGGACC
>DATBAO010000091.1:0-14301 GCA_036271495.1 Acidimicrobiales bacterium | reverse complement strand
GGGCAGCTTCTCTATGAGCAGCTGCGTGCGCGTGTCCATCAGGAGCGAATCGCCGGCGCGCAGCTTCACGCCCAGCATGTCCTCGGAGAGCTCGGCCACCCGTTCCTCGTCGGCCCGGGCGAAGATCACGCAGCGCCGCCTGTCCTCGAGCTGCTCCTTCAAGGTGACGACCTCGCCGGAGAACTCGCCGTCCCGCACGAGCACCACGTTCAGGCTCTCGTTGAGCACGACCTCGTTGCCCTTGCGGATCGCCCCGGGGTCGATGTCGGGGTGGAGGCTCACCCGCATTTTGCGGCCGCTCGAGAAGACGTCGACCGTGCCGTCCTCGTTGATCCCGAGGAAGGTGCCGTAGGCCGCCGGCGGCTGGGTGAGCTTCTCGACCTCTTCGCGTAGGGCGGCCAGCTGCTCCTTGGCCTGCTGGAGGGTGAAGGTCAGCTTCTCGTTCTGCGAGGTGGCCTGGGCCAGTTGGCCCTTCGACTCCAGGAGGCGCTCCTCGAGGCCCTGGACCCGGCCCGGGCTCTCCTGCAACCGGCGACGGAGCGCGTGGATCTCGTCCTCGGCGTCTGCCAGCTCGGCGCGCAGCGCTTCAGCCTGGGCAGCGGCTTCGTCGGGAGTTGCGGTCACCAGTTGTCACCCTAGCCCTCGCCCCGGTGCGTTTTGCCAGCATTGCGGCGGCAGCGCCGCCCCACCGGCGATGCACCGGGTCGGGAGGCCGGGGCGAGTACGCTGGGGGTACCCGCGAGGCCAGATTGACGGTCCGCGGGACGCCTCACTACGGTCCTCGTGGCCCGTCGGGCGGCTGCGAAAGGGAGAGAGACAGGTACATGAAGGTCTGGATCGACCAGGATCTCTGCACAGGCGACGGGCTCTGCGAGGAGATCGCGCCTGCCGTCTTCACCCTCCTCGACGACGGCCTGGCCTATGTGAAGGAAGAGGGCGACGTCAAGAACGAGCCCGGTGGCTCGGCCGGGATGGCGGCCGTGCCGACCGACCTCGAGGACGCCGTGGTCGAAGCCTCCGAAGAGTGCCCCGGAGAGTGCATCTTCATCGAGCGCGACTAGCTCGGGCCCTTCAGGGCTCCTCCAGCGCCCCGCCCAGCAGTCCCCGCAACTCCTCGTCTGAGAGCTCCCCCGCGTCGCGCGGCGAGATCCGGATCGTCCCTTTGCTCGTCGACAGCGTCGGATGGCGGGCCAGGAACCCGCCGTCGTTGTCGCGCCGGAAGCCGTACACCGACACGCCGTGCTTCCACGCGCCGATGTTGAGGCGCCGCGTGCCCACCCGGTAGGCCGGCATGCCGTAGGACAGTGCCACCGTCGCGTCGGGGTGCGCCGCCAGGACGATGGCGTGGAGACGGTCGAACAAGGGACGCTGCTGCGGGGAGAGGGCGTCGATGTACCCGGCGACGCCCTCGTCCACGGTCATCCCCCCAGCCGGCGCGCCGTGGTCAGGAACCCGGTGTGCCCGACCATGCGGTGGTCGGGCCGGACCGAGCGCGCTTCGACGTGCCAGGTGCGCCGCATGACCTCCTGCGTCTCGGACAGGCCGAAGGGCGAGCCCTCCTCGTCGAGGGCCTGGCGCAGCAGCGCCGTCTGGTTGATGGTCGGGAGGTAGGCCAGCAGGATCCCTCCGGGGCGCAGGGCGACCGCGGCGCCGGCCACGACCTTGTGGGGCTCGGGCATGTCGAGCAGGATCCGGTCCAGGTCCCGCTCGTCGATGCCCTCGGTCACGTCGCGGATCTCGATCCGGTAGGGCGCATCGGGGCCCAGCGCGGCGGCCACGTTGGCCTGGGCCCGCTCGGCGAAGTCCTCGCGCAGCTCGTAGCCGACGATGGACGCCCCGGCCCGCAGCACGGTCATGGAGAGGGCGCCCGAGCCGACGCCGGCCTCCAGGATGCGCTGGCCCGGCGCTATATCGGCTGCAATGAGGATGGCACCCAGGTCCTTGGGGTAGATGACCTGGGCCCCCCGCGGCATCTTCAGCACGATGTCGCTCAGCGTGGGCCTCAGGGCCAGGAAGCTGCGCCCGGTCGATCCCGTCACCCGGCAGCCCTCGACGGCGCCGATGATGTCGTCGTGGGCCAGCACCCCCGCATGCGTGTGGAAGGTGGCGCCGGCCACCAGCGTGAGCAGGTAGCGGCGCTCCTTGGGGTCGATGAGGAGCACCCGCTCCCCCGCCTCCAGGACGCCCGGCACGGGCCTCAGGCTTCGGTGGCGGGCGGGGTGTTGCGGTCGCGCACCGTGATGAGCACCTGCTCCCCCGGCGACACGATCACGCTCGACACGGGACTGGTCCGGTCGTTGAGGGCGCGACGCAGGAAGAAGGTGGCGCCGGCGAGCAGGAACCAGTACCAGTTCCCCGCCACGCCGCGACGGACTCCGGCGCGCAGGAAGCGCCGCAGCAGCAGGTCCACCTCAGAGCCGCCGGATCTCGACCACGGCCGACTTGCCGCGCCCGCGCCGGCGGCCGGCCAGGAAGGCCAGCGTCAGGAGCAGGATGCCGACGGCGCCGGCGACGGCCAGGCCGCGCGGCGCGGCGGCGCGGGCCGTGGCCTCGCCCTCGCCCATCACCTGTGAGTAGGCGGCCTGCAGGTCGTCTCGCGTGATGAGGCGCCCGTTGCTGCCGGACCTCGTGGTCGTGCCTGCCATCAGCTCGTTCCTCCCTGTCCTTCGATCTGGTTCGCTTCGCGTCGGGCAATGACCTCGGGCAGCTTGGGCTTCCCGGGCCCGGCCGAAATGCGCAGGGCGGCCACGGCGATGATGACGACCCCCAGCACCACGACCACGGCGTACGGCGCCCACGACCAGTCGCCGTCGAGGGCGGTGCCCGTCTCGGTCTGCAGGAGGCGCAGGACCCCGAGCAGGATCAGCAGGAGCCCGAAGGCCAGGAAGAAGGAGCCGAGGATCCCCATGTAGAGGAAGCGGCCCAGACCCCGCAGCGGTTCGACCACCTCCTGCTTGAGGTAGTCGACCGTGAGCTGGAAGGCGTCGTCTCCCGCATTGCGCAGCCCGTGACTGCCGTTGTCCGACGATGGTGCCATGAGGCGCCTAATCCTGGTGCCTGGGCCGGTCCTGCGCAAACACCGTCCGGCTCCCGTGCCTCACTCGCGCTCCTTGTAGATGTAGGTGGAGGTGGCCCGGGCCACCAGCCGCTCCCCCTCCCGGCCGTCCTCCCGGGCGGTGACGCTCGCCTCCACGAAGGCCACCCGGCGCCCGCCGGAGACCACCTCGGCGCTGCAGGTGAGCTCCGAGCCGGGCGTGACGGCGCCCAGGAAGCTGATCTTCATTTCGGCGTTGGAGCAGAAGACGCGGCGGCCCTCGGCGTAGGTCACGGCGGCTGCACCCATGGACGAGTCGGCGAAGGCGCCGAGGAAGCCGCCCTGCATGATGCCGGCCGGATTGGCGAAGCGCTCGTCCGCCCGCATGCGCCAGACGCAGCGGCCCGGGACGGCCTTGTCGACGCACGTCATCCCCAGGGTCAAGTCGCTGTTTGGCGGCACCTGCATGCGGGAAGCCATGAGGGTGAACAGTAGGTGACTCGGATCGCGGCCAGCGGAAGGGGACGGTTAGGGTTTGACCATGGCGCCACCCCCCACGTCGACAGCGGTCGTGCAGGACCCCAGGCTGGTGGAGCTGGGCATCAACGTCGTGCGCGGCATCGCCATGGACGCGCCGGAAGCGGCCAATTCCGGCCACTCGGGCACGGCGATGGCGCTCGCCCCGCTGGCCCACGTGCTGTGGACGCGCATCATGCAGTACGACCCGCACGACCCGGAGTGGCCCGACCGCGACCGCTTCGTCCTGTCGAACGGGCACGCCTGCATCCTGCAGTACGCCATGTTGCACCTGACCGGGTACGACCTCACCCTCGACGACCTGCGCCAGTTCCGCCAGTGGGGCAGCCGTACGCCCGGGCACCCCGAGGCCGGCCACACGGCGGGCATCGACGTCACCACCGGGCCGCTCGGGCAGGGCGTCGGCAACGCCGTGGGCATGGCGATCGCCGAGCGCTGGCTACGCACCACCTTCGGCTCCGACGTGTGCGACCACCGGACCTACGTGATCGCCGGCGACGGCTGCTTCATGGAGGGCATCTCGCACGAGGCGGCGTCGCTGGCCGGGCACCTCGGCCTGGGCCGCCTGCTCGCCTTCTACGACGACAACCACATCACCATCGACGGGCCGACCGAGCTGGCCTACAACGACAACGTCCCGGAGCGCTTCGAGGCGTACGGCTGGCGTGTGCGCAACCTCGGGGAGATGGCCAACGACGTCGATGCGCTGGAGGCCGCCATCCGCGAGGCCATCGCGGTGCCGGCGGACGGGCCTGACGCCAAGCCGACCCTGCTGGTGCTGCGCAGCCACATCGGGTGGCCCTCGCCCAAGCTGACCGACACCGCCGACGCCCACGGCTCGCCCTTCGGCGCCGACGAGATCAAGGTCACCAAGGGGCTGCTCGGCCTGCCCGCGGACCAGACCTTCTGGATCCCCGACGAGGTCCACACGTTCTACGGCCAGCAGGTCGCCCGCGGCGCCGAGGCCCACGCGGCCTGGACGGAGCGCTTCGAGGCCTGGACGGGCGACCGCGCCGCCTGGGACGCCGCCCACGCCGGGCATGGCCTGCCGGGGTGGGCCGACGACCTCCCCCGCTTCGAGGCCGACACGCAGCTGGCCACCCGCCACGCCATCAACCAGTGCATCGACGCCACGGCGGCCAAGCTGCCCGGCCTGCTGGCCGGCTCGGCCGACCTGACGGGGAACAACGGCGTCAAGGTCAAGGGCGCGGCGATGCAGTCACGCGAGACCCCCGGTGGCATACAGGTCCACTACGGCATCCGCGAGCACGGCATGGCCTCGGCCATGAACGGCATGGCCCAGCACGGGGGCGTCCTGCCCGTCGGCGGGACGTTCTTCACCTTCTCGGACTACATGCGCCCGGCCGTCCGCCTGGCCTCCCTCACGGGGACGCACGTCATCTACTCGTGGACCCACGACTCGGTCGGCCTGGGCGAGGACGGGCCGACGCACCAGCCCGTCGAGCACCTGGCCTCCCTGCGGGCCATGCCGGGCCTCAGCCTCATCCGCCCGGCCGACGCCAACGAGACGGCGCAGGCCTGGAAGCTGGCCGTCGAGGCCCAGGGGCCGGTCGGCCTGGTCCTGACCCGCCAGAACGTGCCCGTGCTGGCGGCCACGGCCGAGCGGGCGCCCGAGGGCGTGGCGCGAGGGGCCTACGTCCTGGTCGACAGCGACGAGCCCCCCGCCATCATTCTGGTCGGGACCGGGAGCGAGGTGCAGCACTGCGTGGCCGCCGCCGCCACCCTGGCCGCCGAGGGCGTGCCGGCGCGGGTGGTGTCGTTCCCGTCCTGGGACCACTTCGAGCAGCAGAGCGACGAGTACCGGGACTCGGTCTTCCCGGCCGAGTTGCCCGTGTTGAGCATCGAGGCCGGGTCCACCTTCGGCTGGGACCGCTACGCCGACGACACCATCGGCTTCGACCACTTCGGCGCGTCGGCCCCGGGCGCGGTCGTCATGGAGAAGTTCGGGATCACCGCCGAGCATGTGGTGGAGCGGGCCCTGAACCTCCTGGCCGAACTGGGTGACTGACCCGCGCCCGGCGGCGCGCCGCCGGCGACACGCATCGCAACGAAGGGAGCTGTTCACATGACCCGACTGCAGGACCTCTACGAAATCGGCGGCCAGAGTGCCTGGCTCGACAACCTGCGCCGGGACTGGCTCGAAGGCGGGCAGCTGGCCGAGCTCCTCACGCTCGGCGTGCGCGGCATCACGTCCAACCCGACCATCTTCGCCAACGCCATCAGCGGGCAGGACACCTACGACGACCAGTTCCGTGCGCTCATGAAGGACCACACGGTCGACAGCGCGTACTGGGAGATGGCCATCACCGACATCACCAACGCGCTCGCCCTGCTGCGGCCGCTCTACGACGAGAGCGACGGCGAGGACGGCTACGTCTCGCTCGAGGTCTCCCCGGCCCAGGCCCACGAGACCGCCGAGACGCTGAAGGCGGCGCGCCAGCTGCACGAGCGCATCGCCCAGCCCAACCTCTTCGTCAAGATCCCCGCCACCAAGGAGGGCGTCCCCGCCATCGAGACCATGATCGGCGAGGGCCACAGCATCAACGTCACGCTGATCTTCGGCCTCGACCGCTACGACGCGGTGATGGAGGCCTACCTCAAGGGCCTCGAGGCGCTGGTGGCCGCCGGCCGCGAGGCCGAGCTGTCCAAGGTCGCCAGCGTGGGCTCCTTCTTCGTCAGCCGGGTCGACACCGAGGTGGACCGCCGCCTGGAGGCCCTGGCCGGCGGCGACAAGGGTGACGCCGCCATCCTCGGCCTGCGCGGCACCGCCGCGGTGGCCCAGGCCCAGACGGCCTATCAACACTTCCACCGCACCTTCTCGGGTGAGCGCTGGGAGGCGCTGCGGGCCAAGGGCGCCCGCGTGCAGCGGCCACTGTGGGCCTCGACCTCGACCAAGAACGCGGCCTACTCGGACCTGCTCTACGTGGACAGCCTGATCGGGCCGGCCACGGTGAACACCATGCCCGAGCCCACGCTGCGCGCCTTCGAGGACCACGGGACGTTGCACCGCACGGTCGACGCCGATCCCGATGCCGCCGCCACCGCGCTGGCGCGGCTGGCCGAGGCGGGCATCGACATGCTCGACGTGGAGCAGACGCTCGAGGACGAGGGCGTCCACTCCTTCTCGAAGTCGTTCGACGAGCTGTTGCAATCGCTGACCGACAAAGCCGCTACCTTCTGAGCCGGTCGCATAATTACCTTGGACAACCGAGAGGAGCGCGCATGAAGATCGGCATGATCGGACTGGGCAAGATGGGCGCCAACATGACCGAGCGCCTGCTCAAGGGCGGGCACGAGGTGGTGGCCTACGACCTGAACGCCGACGCGGTGCAGGCGGCGGCCGGCAAGGGGGCCGAGGCGTCGAGCAGCCTGGCCGACATGGCCGCGAAGCTGGGCTCCCCCAAGGCGGTCTGGGTGATGCTGCCCGCCGGCCACATCACCGACTCCACCGTCGAGGAACTGGCGGGGATGTTCTCCAAGGGCGACGTCATCATCGACGGTGGCAACTCCAACTACAAGGAGTGGAAGGCCCTGGCCGACAAGCTCGAGCACACCGGGGTCGGCTTCGTCGACGCCGGGACGTCGGGCGGCGTGTGGGGCCTGACCGAGGGCTACTGCCTCATGGTCGGCGGGACCGACGAGGCGGTGGCGGTCGTCGAGCCGGCGCTCCGGACGCTGGCACCCAAGGACGGCTACGCCCACGTGGGCCCCGTCGGCGCCGGGCACTTCGTGAAGATGGTGCACAACGGCGTCGAGTACGGCCTCATGCAGGCCTACGCCGAGGGCTTCGAGATCATGGACTCGGCCAAGGAGTTCGACCTCGACCTGCACGAGATCGCCTCCATCTGGCGCTACGGCTCGGTGGTGCGCAGCTGGCTGCTGGATCTGGCCGAGCGGGCGCTGCGTCCCGGTGCCGGCTTCGACGACATCAAGGGCGTCGTGGTCGACTCGGGCGAGGGCCGCTGGACGGCGCAGGAGGCCATCGACCGCGGCGTGCCCGCGCCGGTGATCGCCACCTCGCTCTTCACCCGCTTCGCCTCCCAGGAACCGGACTCGCTCCAGCTGAAGATGCTCGCCGCGCTGCGCAACCAGTTCGGTGGCCACGCCGTCACGCTGGAATCGGGCCAGCAGGGCCTGGAGACCGAGACCCCGACCCCGTAGTTGCCACCCGTGCTGACTCCCGTCGACGACGTCCCCCGCGCCTTCACCGATGCCGTGCGCCAGGCCTTCGCGGCGCGCGTCGGCCCGCGCTTCGCCCTGGTCCTCTCCGGCGGCCCGACCGCGCAGGAGTGCTACGAGGTGCTCGCCACCGCCGACGACATCGAGTGGGACCTGGTCGACATCTACATCGGGGACGAGCGCGTCGTGCCGCCCGACGACGCCGACGCCAACCAGCGCCTCATAAAGGAGGCCCTGCTCGACCGGGTCGGCGGGGTCGGGGCCTTCCTGCCCATGCCGACGGTCGGCCCGCTCGACGAGTGCGTCGCCGCCTACCAGCGCACCATGGCCGATCTGGTGACCGGTGCGGGGATCGACCTCATCCACCTGGGGATGGGCCCCGACGGCCACACCGCCTCGCTCTTCCCCGGCGCGCCGACGCTCGAGTCCGAGCCCGGCGTGCTGGTGCTGTCGACCGAGGACCCCAAGGGCAACAACCCGCACCCGCGCCTCACCCTCACGCTGCCGGCCATCAATTCGGCCCGCCTCGCCGTCTTCACGGTGGCCGGGGCGTCGAAGGCCCAGGCGGTGGCCGCGCTGGTGCGCGGCGACGACCTGCCCGCCGCCCGCGTCCATGCCGGGCGGGACCTGTGGCTGGTCGACGGCGCCGCGCGCGCCGACGCCCCCTAGATTGGCCGTAATGCTCTCCGACGCCGATCTGCTCCACCTGCCCCTGGACGACCTGACGGCGCTGGCCCGCGTCGTGCGCGACGGCGCCCACGGGCGCCGTGTCACCTACTCCCCCAAGGTCTTCATTCCCCTGACCATGCTGTGCCGCGACAAGTGCGGGTACTGCACCTTCGCCAAGGCGCCGGCCCGCGTCACCGCCCCCTACCTCCTCCCCGAGGAGGCGCTGGCCATCGCCGAGGCCGGGAAGGCCGCCGGCTGCCACGAGGCCCTCTTCACCCTCGGCGAGCGACCCGAGCTGCGCTACCCCGTCGCCGCCGAGTGGCTGGCCGGGCAGGGCTACGCCTCCACGGTCGACTACCTCGCCGCCATGTGCCGCCTCGTCCTGGAGGAGACCGGCCTGCTGCCCCACGCCAACGCCGGCGCACTCGACGCGGCCGAGCTGGCCACGCTGCGCCCGGTGGCGGCCAGCCAGGGCATGATGCTCGAGTCGCTGGCCGAGGGCCTCGACGCCCACCGGGGCTCGCCCGACAAGGAGCCCGCCCGGCGGCTGGCCACCCTGGAGTTCGCCGGCGAGCTGGCCATCCCGTTCACCACCGGCATCCTGGTCGGCATCGGCGACGACCGGCCCACGCAACTGGCCGCCCTGCACGCCATCGCGGCGTCGCACGCCCGGCACGGGCACGTGCAAGAGGTCATCGTGCAGAACTTCCTCCCCAAGCCGGGCACGGCCATGTTCCGGGCCGAGGCCTGCACGCCCGAGGACCTGCAGTGGGCCATTGCGGCGGCCCGCCTGGTGCTCCCGCCCGACATCCACGTGCAGGCGCCGCCCAACCTCTCCGACGACCTGGGGCCCCTGCTGGCCGCCGGCATCGACGACTGGGGTGGCGTGTCGCCGGTCACGGCCGACCACGTGAACCCCGAGCGGGCCTGGCCGGCGCTCGACATCCTGCGCCAGGCCACCGAGGCGGCCGGCCACACGCTGGCGCCCCGCCTGACCGTCTACCCGACCTTCGCCCACGACCCCGGGCGCTGGCTCGACCCGGCGCTGCGCTTCCCGGTCATGGACGTGTCCGACGCCGAGGGGCTGGGCCGCGACGCCTCGTGGTGCTCGGGCGGCGAGGAGCCGCCACCGCCGTTGCTGGACCAGACGTCCCCGCCGCGTGCCGCGGCCGGCGGCGGTGCCGTGGCCGAGGTGCTGGCCGGCGTGGCCCTGGGCCAGGAGGTCGGAGAGGCCGAGATCGTGACGCTGTTCAGCGCCCGCGGCCCCGAAGTGCGCCAGGTGGCCGAGGTGGCCGACGACCTGCGCCGGCGCATCGCGGGCGACGACGTGACCTTCGTACGCAACCGCAACATCAACTACACGAACGTGTGCACCTTCAAGTGCCGCTTCTGCGCCTTCTCCAAGGGGCCGTTGTCGCTCAACCTGCGCGGCGCGCCGTACCTGCTGGAGCTCGACGAGATCACCCGGCGCGTGGAGGAAGCGGTCGAGGAGGGCGCCACCGAGGTCTGCCTGCAGGGCGGCATCCACCCCAACTTCGACGGCGACTACTACCTGCACGTCCTTGGCGCGGTGCGGGCCGCGTCGACGGACATCCACATCCACGGGTTCACAGCATTGGAGGTGACCGAGGGGGCGCGCCGCTCCGAAGTGCCGCTGGCCGAGTACCTGACCCGGCTGAAGGAGGCCGGCCTCAAGACGTTGCCGGGCACGGCGGCCGAGATCCTCGACGACGAGGTGCGCGCCCTCATCTGCCCCGACAAGATCAACACCGAGGAGTGGCTGGAGGCGCATCGCACCGCGCACAGCGTGGGCCTGCGCTCCAACATCACCATCATGTTCGGCTCGGTCGAGCAGCCCGCGAGCTGGGCCCGCCACATGGTGCGCACCCGGGACCTCCAACGCGAGACGGGCGGCTTCACCGAGTTCGTGCCGCTGCCCTTCGTGCACATGGCCACGCCGATCTACCTGCAGAAGAAGTCCCGGCGCGGGCCGACCTTCCGCGAGACCGTGCTCATGCACTCGGTGGCGCGCATCGCCTACGCGGGCGACATCGACAACATTCAGGTGAGCTGGGTGAAGATGGGCGCCGAGGGCGCGCGCCAGCTGCTGCAGGCCGGGGCCAACGACCTGGGGGGCACGCTGATGGACGAGAACATCTCGCGGGCGGCGGGCGCCCAGCACGGGCAGCGCATGGGCGTCGAGGAGCTGGAGGCCATCGTGGCCCCGCTCGGGCGCCCGCTGGTGCAGCGCTCGACGCTGTACGCGCTGGCCGGCGCGTCGGCGGGCGCGTGAGCGACGAGACCGAAGGGCCAGCGCGCCAGCGCGCCTTCGACGACCTGTTCGCGGGCCACGAGCTTTCGGCTGCCCAGTCCCGCGAGCTGCAGGACATGATCGGTTCGCTGAGCGACCTTGCCCGCGAGGGCACCTCGGTGGGCGACCTCAAGATCGCCAACACGGCGCTGGCCGAAATGGCCGAGGCCTTCCGCGTCTTCCGGCCCTACCGCCACATCCGCAAGGTCACCATGTTCGGCTCGGCCCGCACCAAGCCCGACGACCCCATCTACATCCTGGCCCGCGACCTGGCCGCCAAGCTGGCCGCGGCGGACTGGATGGTCGTGACCGGGGCCGGTCCCGGCATCATGGCCGCCGGGCTGGAGGGGGCGGGACGCGAGCACGCTTTCGGGGTCAACATCCGCCTGCCCTTCGAGGGCGACGCCAACCCCTTCATCGCGCAGGACCCGAAGCTGGTCGAGATGCGCTACTTCTTCACCCGCAAGCTCATGCTCATCAAGGAGTCGCACGCCTACGCCGTCCTGCCCGGTGGCTTCGGCACCCAGGACGAGGCCTTCGAGCTCCTGACCCTGCTGCAGACGGGCAAGGCCGAGCCGGCACCGGTCGTCATGGTCGAGACGCCCGGGGGCACCTACTGGCATTCCTGGCTGCACTTCGTGCAGGAGGCGGCCATTCAGGCCGGCTGGGTCTCGCCCGAGGACCAGGCCCTCTTCAAGGTGACGAACACCCTGGAGGAGGCGGCGGAGGAGATCCTCGGCTTCTACCGGAACTACCACTCCATCCGCTTCGTGGGCGACCTCCTGGTGCTGCGCCTGCAGCTGCAGCCGAGCAAGGCCGAGCTGGCCGACCTGAACCGGCGCTTCGCCGACATTGTGGTGCGGGGGAACATCCGCACGGCCGGGCCCTTCCCGCCCGAGCGCAACGACCACCCCGAGCTGCCCCGGCTGGCCTTCCGCTTCGACCGCTTCCACTTCGCCCGGCTGCGCCAGCTGATCGACGCCGTCAACGAATGCACGGGGTAACGGGGACCTTCGCCCGACGCGGCCTGGCCGCGCTCCTGCCCCTGGCCGCGCTGGCCGGCCTCGCTCTCCCCGTGCTCGACGGTTCGCCCACCGCGGCCGCCGCGCCCGCTCCCCCGGTCAACTCGGTGGTGCCCTTCGGCACAACGGCCATCGGCGCCAATGCGGTGAGCCACGCCAACGCGCCGGTGGTGGGCCTGGCGGCGACGCACGACGGTGGCGGCTACTGGCTGGCCGCCCGCGACGGCGGCGTCTTCGACTACGGCGACGCCGGGTTCTTCGGCTCGGCAGGCTCGCTGCACCTCAACGCGCCGATCGTGGGCCTGGCGGCCACGACGGACGGCGGCGGTTACTGGCTGGTGGCGGCCGACGGCGGGATCTTCAGCTACGGCGACGCCGGGTTCTTCGGCTCCACGGGCTCGCTGCACCTCAACGCGCCCATCGTCGGGATGGCCGCCACCCGCGACGGCCGGGGGTACTGGCTGGTGGCGGCCGACGGCGGCATCTTCAGCTACGGCGACGCCGCGTTCTTCGGCTCGGCGGGAGCGCTGCCCCTGAATGCGCCGGTGGTGGGCATGGCGGCCACCGCGAGCGGCGGCGGCTACTGGCTGGTGGCCCGCGACGGCGGCATCTTCACCTACGGCAACGCCGCCTTCGACGGCTCGGCCGGGGCCCTGGCCCTCGACGCCCCGGTGACCGGCATGGCGGCCGCACCGGACGGCGGCGGCTACTGGCTGGTGGCGCGCGACGGCGGCGTCTTCACCTACGGGGACGCCCGCTACTTCGGCTCGCTGGGCGGGACCGCACTGCCCGGGCCGGTCGTCGGCCTGGCCGCGGCAGCCTCGGGGGCGGGCTACTGGCTGGCCGTGGGCTCCGAGCCTCTCGTCGGCGAGGTGGTCGGCATCGACCCGGGCCACAACGGCCTGAACTACAGCGCCCCCGGCGTCATCAACGCGCCCGTGTTCAACGGCACCGGCACCGAGCCCTGCGACACCACGGGCACGGCCACCGACAGTGGCTACACCGAGGCGGCGTTCAACTTCACCGTTGCCAGCGACCTGCAGGCCGACCTGCAGGCGGAGGGCGCCACCGTCGTGCTGACCCGCCCGAACAACGACGGCGTCGGGCCCTGTGTCACGACGCGGGCGGCCATCATCAATGCGGCGCACACCGACGTGGCCGTCGACATCCATGCCGACGGGGGCCCGGCCGGCGGACGCGGCTTCACCGTGCTGGAGCCGACGGCGCATGGGCCGAACAACGGCGTCATCGCGTCCTCCGACGCCTTCGCGACCACGCTGCGCAACGCGTTCGTGGCCGGCACGTCCATGCCGGTCAGCACCTACGACGGCGTGGACGGTCTGCAGCCCCGCGAAGACCTGGCCGGCCTCAACCTGACGACCGTGCCCAAGGTGCTCATTGAGTGCGGCAACATGCGCAACGCCACCGACGCCGCCCTGCTCGCCACGCCGGCCTTCCAGCAGGCGGCCGCGGCGGCCATGGCGCAGGCCATCACCAACTTCCTGACCTGACTCAGGCCGGGGCCCCGAGGGGCGCCCGGGCCAGCGTGGTGTAGACGTGGCCGTGGGGTGACGGCTCCGAGCACACCAGGTCGACGTGCTCCACGGCGAAGGTCGAGGCGAACGGGATCCCCTGCAGCTCGGCCTGGTCGTGCGGGCCGAGCTGCCCCTTGACCCGGGCCAGGGTCAGATGCCCGTTGAAGGGGGGCTCCCCGTCGTCGCGCTCGGCCACGATGGGCGCCGTGGCCCGCTGCACCGCGGCGGCCAGCTCGTCGAGCCCGTGGGCCGGGAGCTGCAGGACGCGTACCCGGGAGAACCAGGCCGTGCCCGGGCCCAGCCGGCACGCCAGCGGTCCGGACTGGGCGGCGGCGGCCTGCTGCACCGCCTCGACCAGCCGCTCGACCTGGTCGTCGGTGATGTCGCCCAGGAAGCGCAGGGTCACGTGCCAGCGGGTCGGGCCCACCAACCGTAGGTTCTTCGGGTGGCCCAGCTCGAGCGCGCCCAGCCGTTGGCGCGTCGCCTCGTCGGGCCAGGCGGCCACGAAGGCGCGCACGCGGTCCCGGGATCAGGCGCCGTCGTCGAGGGGCTCGCGGGAGCCGCCCCGCAGGGCGGTCACGCTGCGCTCGAGGGCCCGGCGCGCCTTGAGGAGGCGCTTCTCCAGGGCCAGGGCCTCTCCCGTCTCGGCCGAGTCCGGGTCGCCCAAGGAGGCCAGCCGCAGCGCGTCGAGCGCCATGTCGGTCAGCTCCTCGAGCATGCCGTCGAGGCGCTCGGCCAGTTCGGCCACCGCCTCGTTGGAGCCGCTCACTTGGGCAGTGGCGTGTGCTGCACCGTGTAGGCGCCGTCGGCGTAGGCGGCCCGCATGACCTTCTTGTCGAACTTGCCGACGCGGGTCTTGGGGATCTCGTCGATGAAGGTCCACTGGTCGGGCAGCCACCAGCGCGGCACGCGGTCCACCAGGAAGGCCAGCAGGTCGGCCGGTGCCGGCGTGCGGCCGGGCTTGGGGACGACGGCGACGAGGGGGCGCTCCGA
>DATBAO010000090.1:0-11762 GCA_036271495.1 Acidimicrobiales bacterium | reverse complement strand
CGTTGAGCGTTTGGTAGACGGTCTTCAGGGAGACGTTGGGCATCTCCTGACGCACCCTCTCGTGGACCCGTTCGGCCGACGGATGGGTGACGTCGCCCTCCAGGGCCTGGAAGATGCACTGACGCTGCGCGGTGATCTTTCGCCCGTGGGCTCGGAAGAGATCGGTCAACGCGTCGGGCGACTGCATGGCGCTCTCACCCTAGCGGGAGTCCGGGCCATTCTGACAATCATTGTTAAAACGCTTTGGACGCCCGCCTCAGGCCGGAGGAGCCTCCAGGTCACGCATGGTGAACAGGGCGTGGAGCGTGATGCCTTCGGCGGCCACGACGTCAGACCCGCCGCCCTCCCGGTCGATGACGCACACCGCATGCTCGACCACCGCCCCTTCGGAGCGGAGATCCTGGGCCGACAAGACCATTTGGCCGCCGGTGGTGACGACGTCTTCAATGATCACCAGGCGCCGGCCCGCCACGGCGCCGCCTTCGCAGACCTGCTCCGTGCCGTACTTCTTGGGCTGCTTGCGGACGAAGTAGGCCGGAAGCCCGGTGAGCGAGGACAGCATCGTCGCCAGCGGCACACCGCCCAGCTCCAGGCCGGCCAGCCCCTCGGTGCCGGCGGGGACCAACGGCAACAGGGCCTCGACGATGTCGCGCAGGAGCGCCGGATCTGACTCGAAGCGGTACTTGTCGAAGTAGTGGTCGGCCGTGCGCCCTGATCGCAGGACGAAGGTGCCGGTGAGATGGGAGGCGGCGTAGACACGGGCGGCCAACGACACGTCGTCATTCTGCCTCGCGCCGAGGCAGAACGTGGGGTTCCTACTGGCGGCCGGTGCCCCCGTCAATCCGTGCGTGGCCCAACCGGAAGCGGAGATGCGCCCGGCACAAGGTCGTCGTCGCAAGCGCCCAATTGGGACTCACGTTGGGACGGCCGAGCATGTCGCAATCAGCGCAGAGCGAACCGGGAAGACCCTTCACCTGCGTGATGATGGCCGAGAGTTCGAAGAATTCGTGCATCGCCAGGCACCCGCTCTCGCACAGGTCCCAGAGCTCGGCGAGGCGGAGCTCGTTGCTCAGCTCGGTCTCGGCGTCCCGGTCGACGAACAGCAGCGCACCGGGCTCGGACGCGTCTTCGGCGCCATGCGACCACACGCTCTCGGACCAGTAACGGGGATGCTCCTCGTCGGCGGTGAGGCTGCGCCACAGCTCTTCGGGATCCGAATTGAGCTCCAGCTCGGCCTCGATTGCGCCTTCGTCCCAGCTCTCGTCGAATTGCTCCATGGTTCCCCCACGTGGCGCCTCGTGACTCCCGCGCGCCTCCCTCAACCCATCGAATCGGCACGTCAGGGGCCCGGCTGAAGGGAAATCCCAGGACACGACGCCCGAGTGACCCGCCAGAAGGCCGGCGACACCCGTCCAGGCAGGCCACGAAAGCCCCTCCCCGAGGGCCTCGGGCGACGGGATCCATCGCACAGAGACGGTACGACTGGACCTTTCCTCCGACGAATATGGGAGTGATGGCCACACCGAATCCGCTCACCACGCTGCTGTCACAAGCGCTCGTCGCGCACACGATCGAGCTCGACAACGAGGCGGAGCACCGCCTCCCGCATCGCATCACGCGCCAGGACGACCCCGATGCCGTCAGCACTGGTCCCTGGCTCATCTCGTTCGCCTTGTGGGCCAACGTGTTGCAGCACATCGACGTCGAAGGGAGCACCGTGGCCCATCTGCACACGCGGGCTCGCACCGGCGAACTCCTCCTGAACGGCTTGCGTCGCTGGGGGTACGTCACCATCACCGCTCCTGCTGGCGAGCCGCTGCGGAACCCGCCCCAGGACGAGGCGACCGTTCGTCTCCGCAAGGCCGCCCGGGAAGCCAGGGCGGTCTGGGCCGAGCTCCCCGCCGACATCGACGATCGTTGGAAGGCCCGCTTGGGGCGGCCCGCGGTCGACCGGCTCCAGCGAGCATTGCGCGCCGTGTTCGACCAACTCCCCATCGATCCGCCGGACTACCTTCCGGTGATCCACCCCACCCAGGGCGGCAAGATCGAAGCGCTTCGACCTCGTGATGCTGTATTGACGGCAACGACGGAGGCAACGACGCTCTCCCCCTTGCTGTGCGGTGTCCTGCTGGCCTTCACGGTCGACGTCGAGACCAGGGCGCGCATCTCCCTGCCCATCAGTGCCAACACCCTGCGGGTACTCCACCCCACGGGCACACGCATCGGCGACCTGCCCCGACTGACCGGCGTCTCACGCGAGGCCAACGCCATGTGCGCCGGATGGCTCGAGCGCCACGGCTGCGCCGTCACCGAACCCGACGCGACGACAAGACGAGGCAAGGTCATCCGGCTCACCCCCAAGGGTGCGAGGGCGCAGCAGAACGCCCGCGGGCACGTGGAGTCCACCGACGAGGCCTGGCGGACCACGTACGGCGCCGGCGCCGTCGACGAGTTGAAGTCCGCGCTGCACGAGGTCGTCGGTGACGGGACCTTCGACTCCTCCCCTCTGGCTCCGGGTCTGGTGCCGCACCCCGGAAACTGGCGGGCCGAAGTGCGTCGTCCCGAGGTTCTCCCGCACTATCCGATGGTGCTCCACCGTGGCGGCTACCCCGATGGCAGCTGAGGTGGGGCCGGTCTGGCGGAGCCAGGGATGTGGCAGGCTTCATCGGTGCACCCCTTTCGCCGCGCCGATGCGTTGCGACGCCTCGCCGACGAGGAGTTCGACGTGCTGGTCGTCGGCGGTGGCATCACCGGCGTTGGGGTCGCGCTCGACGCCGCCAGCCGCGGTCTGAAGACGGCGCTGGTCGAGAAGGGCGACTTCGCGTCGGGGACATCGTCCAAGTCGTCCAAGATGATCCACGGCGGCATCCGCTACCTGCAGCAACGCGAGTTCCGCCTCGTCTACGAGAACCTGGCCGAGCGGCAGCGCCTGCTCGACAACGCGCCGCACCTGGTCAGCCCGCTTCCCTTCCTCATCCCGCTCTTCGGTCGCGACGGGGTGGTGTCGAAGACGGTGGCCCGCTCCTACGCCACTGCGCTGTGGATGTACGACGCCACCGGCGGCTGGCGGATCGGGGAGCGCCACCGCAACGTGACCAAGGATGAGGCGCTGGCTCACCTCCCCACGCTCAGCACCGACCACCTCGTGGCCGGGTTCCTCTACTTCGATGCCCGGGCGGACGATGCCCGCCTGACGCTGGCGGTGGCCCGCACCGCGGCGTTCGAGTTCGGGGCGGTCGTGGCCAACTACACGCCGGTCGTCAGGCTGACGTCAGGCGCCGACGGGACGGCCAACGGCGCCGTCGTGCGCCCGGTGCCCGACGACGAGACGTCGGACTTTCCGGTCCGGGCCAGGATCGTCGTGAACGCCTCCGGCGTGTGGGCCGACGCCGTCCGTGCACTTGACGAGGGCCACGATCCCCACGCCATCAGGCCTGCCAAGGGCGTGCACGTGACGGTCCCCGCATCGCGGCTGCCCTGCGACATTGCCGCCGTCATCCCTGTCCCGAAAGACAAGCGCTCCATCTTCGTCGTGTCGTGGCCCGAGACGGATCTCGTCTACCTCGGTACCACCGACACGGACTACACGGGACCGCTGGACGACCCCAGCTGCACGCCCGAGGATGTCGACTACCTGCTGGACGCCGCCAATGCCATCACCACCTCGCACCTCACGCGGGCCGACGTCACCGGCGTCTGGGCCGGACTGCGCCCGCTCCTGGCCCCGCCGGCCAAGGGCGGCCATGTCTCCGAGCGCACGGCCGACCTGTCCCGCCGGCACACGGTGAGCACCTCGAGTCACGGCGTGGTGACCGTCACCGGCGGCAAGCTCACGACCTATCGCAAAATGGCGCAGGACACCGTGGATGTCGTCGTGACCCGTCTCGGCGAGTCCCCGCATCGGCGGCGTTGCGTCACCAAGTCGCTCCCCCTCCTGGGCGCGACGACCAAGGGCAGGGACCCCGTCACGCTGGCCCAGCCCCACGCCCGCCTGCTCCGGCGGTACGGAACGGCCTCACGCGACGTGTTGGCACTGGCGGCCGGGCGACCCGAATTACTCGAGCCCATCATTGCCGGGTTGCCCTACACGGGCGCCGAAGCGCTGTACGCAGCACGAGAGGAGATGGCGGGCTCGCTCGACGACGTGCTGTCCCGGCGCACCCGGGCCATGATCCAACGGGCACAGGCCAGCATGGAAGCCGCCACCGCGGTGGCCACCCTGATCGCGCCGGACATGGGCTGGGACGAGACGGAGGTACGTGAACAGGTGACGCGATTCACCGAAGCGTGTCAGAAGGAGCTGCTCACGGCCGGGCTCGATCTCCCATGATGGAGCCGACGCCGGTCACGGCCATCGACGCCGCTGGTGCCGACGTGGTCGATCGCCTCGGTGCGCAGCAGGCCGAGGTCCCACCGGCACTACTCGAACGCCTTGCCGCTACCGGTGCGGAAATTGTGCTCGACGACGACGCCCGAGCCGAGGCCGGGCGCGACTGGTGGCCACTCGCCATCGGCTGGGCCGCCGAAGGCGGCGTGCCGCAGCGCCCGGCGGTGGTGGTGCGACCCACCTCGACCGAAGAGGTCTCGGCCGTGTTGGCCGCCTGCAACGAGGCCACGGTCCCCGTCACGGCGGCGGCCGGCCGCAGTGGCGTGTGCGGTGGGTCCATTCCCGTGCACGGTGGCGTCGCCCTCGACATGACGGCGCTCGAAGGGCTGCGCGAGGTGAACGAGAACTCACTCACGGCGGACGTGCGCGCCGGTACCTTCGGCCCCGACCTGGAGACTGCGCTGGGCGAGGTCGGTGAGGGCTACACCCTCGGCCACTGGCCCCAGTCCATGGATCTCTCGACCGTCGGCGGTTGGTTGGCCTGCCGCGGCGCCGGCCAGTACTCGACGCGTTACGGGAAGATCGAGGACATGGTCATCGGCCTGGAGGTTGTGCTGGCCGACGGCCGCGTCGTGCACACCGAGGGCAAGGGCCCCCGCGCCGCCACCGGCCCCAACCTGACCCAACTGTTCGTCGGCAGCGAGGGCACGCTCGGGGTCATCACCGAGGCTCGCCTCCGCGTCCACCCGCTGCCGCAAGCCCAGGAGCGTCGCGCCTTCGGGTTCACGAGCTTCGCCGCCGGCCTGGAGGCGTGCCGCAAGATCCTCCGACGTGGCGCGACCCCGGCGGTGCTCCGCCTGTACGACGAGACGGAGTCGGACCGGAACTTCGAACACGGCGACACCAACGTCCTCGTCGTCCTCGACGAGGCGGATCCCGGTCTTCTCGAGGCCACACTCAAGATCGTCGACGCCGAGTGCTCGACCGAGGCGGGTGCGCATCCGCTCGACGTCGGCCTCGTCGAGCGGTGGCTGGGACACCGCAACGACGTGTCAGCGTTGGCTCCGCTGTGGCGGGCCGGCATCGTCGTCGACACGGCAGAGATCTCCGGCCCGTGGTCCGCACTCCCCGGCCTCTTCGACGACGTCATCGGCGCGCTCAAGGGCATCGACGGCACGCTGGCCGCGTCAGCCCACCAGTCCCACGCCTATCCGGACGGGGCCTGCCTCTACTTCACCTTCGGTGGCCGCGGGCCCGAAGGCGATGCGGAATGGCGGGAGCAGTACTACCGCCAGGCCTGGGACACGGTCACGGACGCCACCATGGCGCACGGCGCTGCCATCAGCCACCACCATGGGATCGGACTCAACCGCTCGCGCTTCTTGCCGAAGGCGTTGCGCTCGGGATTCGAGGTGCTGCGGGGCCTCAAAGACACGTTCGACCCCAACGGCATCCTCAACCCCGGCAAGTTCGGACTGGACTCCCCTTTCGGACCGGCGCCCTGGGCATGAGCGACGGCGGGGGGAGCATTCTGGTCGTCGACGTCGGGACCTCGGGCGTCCGGGCCGCCATCGTCCGACCGGACGCCACCGTCGAGCACGAGCACCGGGTCCCCCTCCTCCCCGACACGCCTGCGCCGGGCCTGGTCGAATTCGACGCGGCGCGCATGGCCGACGCCGTCTTGGAGGTCGCGCTGGCCGCGCTCGAAGACGGTGGCCCGGTGGCCGGGGTCGGCATCGCCAATCAGCGCGCGTCGAGCATCGTCTGGGACCGCGCCACCGGCACGCCACTGGCGCCCGGCATCGGCTGGCAGGATCTGCGCACCGTCGGGACCTGCCTGGTCCTGCAGGCCGAAGGCATCCGGCTGGCTCCCAACGCGTCCGCCACCAAGGTGATGGCCATCCTCGACGAGGTCGATCCCGAGCGGTCACGCGCCGAGCAGGGGGAACTCTGCTTCGGTACGGTCGACAGCTGGGTGGCCTGGACGCTGTCGGGAGCTGCCGGCGCGGGGAGCGACGCGCTGCACGTGACGGACGCCACCAACGCGGCCGTGACCGCCCTCGTCGACTCGTCGATCGGATGGGATGAGCCGCTCCTGCGGACCCTCCGGATCCCGTTGCCCATGATGCCGGCGGTCGTCGACTCGTCCGGCGCGCTCGGCTTCGCCGCCGCGCTGCCCGGGGCACCGCCGATCTGCGGCATGGCCGGCGACCAGCAAGCGTCCCTGGTGGGCCAAGGCTGCACGCTGCCCGGCTTGGCCAAGGCCACGTTCGGGACCGGCGGCATGCTGGACCAGTGTGTGGGCCCGAGCAGCATGCCCGGTGCGATGAGCCGGGGCGATGCAGGGACCTTTCCGATCGTCGCCTTTCGTGTCGAGGGCCAGTCGACCTGGGGCACCGAAGCGGTGATGCTCTCCGCCGGCACGGCCATCGAATGGCTGCGTGACGACCTCGGCATCATTGCGAGTTCGAAGGAGTCCGTCACGATTGCGGCGCAGTGCGCCAGCGCCGGCGACGTGTGGTTCGTCCCCGCGCTGCTCGGGTTGGGGACACCGGTCTGGGACTTCGGCGCCCGCGGCACCCTCGTCGGCCTCACCCGCGGTTCGGGCCGCCCCGAGATCGTGCGGGCCGTGCTCGAAGGCGTGGCGCACCGGGGCGCCGACCTCGTCGAGGCCAGCGAACACGACAGCGGTTTTCCGATAGGAGCACTGCGCATTGACGGTGGCATGAGCGACAACGACGTGTTCGTGCAGGCATTGGCCGATGCCACCGGGCGCGCCGTCGAGATCTCGCCGGTGCTGGAAGCCACGACCCTCGGGGCGGGCCTGCTGGCTGGGCTGGCTGTCGGCACCTATGCATCGACCACCGAACTCGCGGGGACGTTCTCGCCGCGCAAGACGGTCGAGCCGCACGGCAGTGATGCAGATCGGCTCGCCTCCCGCACACGCTGGCTGGCAGCCCGGCAGAAGTCGGAGGGCACCATTCCGGAGCTCTCGGGCATCTCCTTCTGAGGGAGTTTCCACCCGCCCCAGAAGGAGACATCGCCACCCGAGCGACCCCCCTTCCCTGCGATCTACTCCATGGCAAGGTACGCCGGGATGGATGTTTCCGTTAGGGCCGGTTGGCCCTATTTACCGTGCAATTCGGGTCTCACAGGGTCCTCAGGCTGAGAATTACCCGAGCGCTGCGGCGAGGTCGGCGTCAGCCCGCCAGATGCGCCAGGGCGTCGCTCCAGCTGCTGCCCTGCTCCAAGAGCGGCCGCATACCCATCAACTGTCGGGGCTTGCCGATGGCCATGACCGCACGCAGACGGTCCCCCCGCCCGAAGAGAGCGAGGAACTTGCCCTCCTGCAACGATCCTTCGGCAACGTGGATCTCATCGCTGCCACGCGGGCTTCCCAAGACCTGAAGGCGGATGCCGTATTGATCGGACCAGAAGTACGGGACCGGTGAGAAGGGCGCCGCGTCGGCGCGTCCGGCCAACAGGCTGCGCGCCGCAGCGACGCCCGCCTCGGCGGCAACCTGCCAGTGCTCGATCCGGATCTGCTCCTCGCCGTCATCGCGTCGCCAGTTCCAGCGGGCGACGTCGCCGGCCGCGACGATGCCGTCGGCCGCGTAGAGCCGGTCGTCACAGACGACACCGTTGTCAACGGTCAGGCCCGAGTCTGCAAGCCAGTCGGTCGAAGGGATCACGCCGATGCCCACCACGACAACGTCGGCGGGAAACGTCTCGCCGCCATCGACCTCGACCACCAGCCCGCCAGCTGCGTCGCCGGCGGCCCGGGTGATGCTGTGCACGCCCACGCCGGTGCGCAGGTCCACGTCGTGTTCCGCGTGCAACGCGGCGAAGTGGGAGCCGATCATGGAGCCGAGCACGTTGCGGAGCGGGACATCCAGCGCCTCGAGGACGGTGACGCGACAGCCCAGGTCAGCGCAGGTCGACGCCACTTCGGCACCGATGAACCCGGCACCGATCACCACGACCCTGGCCGCCTCTGTCGCCGTCACGGCGGCGCGCAGAGCCAGTGAGTCGTCGAGGGTGCGCAGCGTGAACAACCCGTCACGCTGCGTCAGTGCCTCGGTACCCGGTAAGTGCCGGGGATGCGCCCCGGTGGCAATGACGATGGCATCGCCGTGCAGCACGGCACCGTCGTCGAGCTCGACCTTTCTGGTCTCGGCGTCGAGGGCCACGGCGCGGCGGCCGAGGACCTCGGCGACACGATGTTCGTCGGCCCGGCGCTTGTCGGCCAGGACCGCCTTCTCCGGTGGCCACTTCCCCGCCAGCACCTGTTTGGAGAGGGGCGGCCGGTCGTAGGGAAGGTGGAGCTCGTCGCCGACCAGCGAGAGCGATCCGTGAAAGCCCTCCGCGCGCAGCGTCTCCACGGCCCGCCAGCCGGCGAGCGACGCGCCGACGATGACGATGCTGCTGTCCTCGGTGAGCGCTTCGCTCGCACTCATGAGCCGAACATCGCCATCCACTCGTCGGCGGAGCGGGGCCGGAACACGTAGTTCCATTTCCGCGTCTCCCCCATGCTCTGCGACGGGTCCTGCGAGTAGAGGTGACCAGGAAACAAGATCGCCTCGTCGGGGACGCGAGCAAGGCGGGTGTGAATCGACTCGTACATGGCCAGGGGGTCCGAGCCGGGGAAGTCCGTCCGGCCGCAGCCTTCGAGGAAGAGCGTGTCGCCCGCGACCAGGCGGCCGTCGACCAAGAAGCACTGGCTGCCGGGCGTGTGCCCCGGCGTGTGGATCATCTCCACCGCGATCTCCCCCACCTGCACCGTGTCGCCACTGTGGTGCGCCACCAGGTCGGGCCCACCGACACCGGTGGTGCGCTCGACCCAGGGCACCTCCTCGGCCTGGATGTGGATCGGTACCTGCACCTTTTCGAGCAGCGTGCTGATCCCCTCGAGCGACCAGCCGCCGAGCTCTCCGCCCAGGTGATCCGGGTGGAAGTGGGTCCCCAGGACGCCGGTCAACCGCATGTCGTCGGCCGCCAGGATGTCGAGCAGGTCTTGCACGGCGTAGGCGGGGTCGACCGCCAGCGCCTCGCCGGTCTCGCGGTCACCGATGAGGTAGACGAAGTTGACCATCTGGCGGGCCATCATGTCGCCCTGCGCGAAGTCGCGGCCGGACAACAGCTGCTTGAAGTACAGCCTGTCGTTGGGGCCGTCACTCATCGTCGTTGCCTCCTGCGTCTGGCCCGGCCACGTTGCCGGCAAGTGCGTCGAGTCGAGGTACCAATTCTTCAACCTGGGCCTGGGTCCGCCGCAAGCGCTGGTCGAGCTCGTCGATCAGGGCGGTCGCCCGTTCCAGCCGGCCGACGAGCACGTCGACATCGACCTCGCGCTGTTCGAAGAAGTTCACGATGGCATCGAGCTCGCGGCTCGCCTCCGTAAAGCTCAGCTGCTCCACCGGGACAGGTTCGTCCGGGACGGTCATGCGTTTCCTCCTGCTTCTCTCCCCTGGCGATCGTCGTCGCCTCCGGGTTGGACTGCCTGCACCCGACTGCGCACGGTGCCGTCGGCCAGGCGGGTGACGATCTCCTGCTGTTCGGCCAGCCCGGCCGCGCTGCGCACGAGCTGGCCGTCCGTCGTGAGCGTCAGGCTGTAGCCCCGCTCGAGTTGGCGGTCCACGTCATAGGCCGCCAGCAGCCTGCGCCACGACTGCACGCGCTCGTCCTGGCGTCCGAGATGCCCGACGCTCAAGGGCCCGAGGCGCGCTGCGTGCGCGGCGAGACGAGCGGCGTTCGACGCCAGGCGGTCAGGTGCCGCCCGCCCGAGCGAGGACCCCTTGCGGGCCAGGCGCTCGCGGTGCACGCGGAGCTGCTGGCGCGCCGCTGCGGTCAGCCGGCTGCGGGCCTGGGTGTCCCGGGACTGGGCGTCGGCCAGGTACGTCGACACGCGACGGGCCAACAGCGCCGCCGGCGTCGCCACGTGCTGCCCCCACCACAGCCGGGTGGCCTCCACGATCTGCTGCCCGCACTCGGTCGGCGTGATGCACACGCGGGCAGCGACGATGTCGGCCACGGTCTCGTCGCCGGTGTGCCCGATACCGGTGAAGACGGGCTTGGCCGCCGTCGCAATGGCCCGGGCGACCGCCTCGTTCTCGAAGGCGGCGAGGTCCGCCCGCGCGCCCCCACCGCGGACGAGCGCGATCACATCGCAGTCGCTCCGGCTCAGCGCCGTCAGGGCCCGGGCGATGGCGGCGGGCGCGGCCGGGCCCTGCACCCGGACCGGTACGTGCGAGACGCGGAAGGCGAAACCGGAGCCGGTGAGCTGGCCGAGGAAGTCCTGGCACCCCTCGGTGCCCGGACTGGCCACGAGCCCGATGTGGAGCGGGACCTCGGGTAGTGGCAGCAGGGCGTTGCGACGCAACAAGCCCTCCGACTCGAGGGTCTGGAGCAGCTGGGCCCGCTGCGCAGCGAGGCGCCCGAGCAGGGCGGTGACATCGACCTCGGCCAGCACGAGACTGATTTCGCCTTTGGCCCGGTACAGGTCGAGTGAGCCCCGGAGGACGACGACCATGCCTTCGGTGAGCTCGATGCCCTGCTTGGCCAGACCGTGCCGCAGGGGTGCCCACGAGCTGCGCCAGCACTTCACATTGAGCGTGGGCACGCCGCCGCGGGAGCGGTCCCGTCGGCCGCCCTCGGCTTCGGGGTCGACCAGGCTCATATAGAGGTGACCGGAGCGGTGATCCGAGACATGTTGGATCTCGCCGCGCACCCAGAGATGGCGATTCCGCGGAAAGGCCTGGTTGAGCGCACCTTCGACCTGCTCGTAGACGCCGCCGATGGAGTGGACGCCCCGGCGGTCTTCGGCCTCCTCCCCGCCGGACCCGGTCCGGGGATCCGAGGCGGCGGCCTCGGGCAGAGCCTCGGGATCGAAGAGCTGACTGGGTCCGCCGGACATCGAGGACACCCTACCGATGTGCTGTCTGGTCACCTTCCCGGGCCAGGTGGTGGCACTATTGCGGGTGACGGTGAGCCGGCCAGGTGGCCGCGGCACGGGCCGCAGTGCGGGATCGTGTCGAGGAAGGTCGGGACTCCACAGAGCAGGGTGCTGGCTAACGGCCAGTCGGGGCGACCCGCAGGACAGTGCCACAGAAAGGAAACCGCCGATGGCGGGCCTCCTGGCCCGCACAGGTAAGGGTGAAACGGTGCGGTAAGAGCGCACCAGCATCGAGGGTGACCTCGATGGCTCGGTAAACCCCACCCGGAGCAAGGTCAAGCGTGGGAAATGGGCTGCTCGCCCGCCTCTCGAGAGGGAGGGTTCCCCAGGTAGACCGCTTAGATGGATGGCCACCCACGCTCCTTCGGGAGCTGGACAGAATCCCGCCTACAGGCCGGCTCACCGTCAACCAGGGAAAATGTCCACCAATCCCTAATTTATCCCTACTAATCTCAAGGATATGAGTGGAACACTGAGGGAACGGCC
>DATBAO010000089.1:0-24993 GCA_036271495.1 Acidimicrobiales bacterium | reverse complement strand
AACCTGCCGCCCGGTCACAGGCAACGCGCGTGCAGAAATAGTCTCTGACCTGGATTTCCTCTCAGATCAGCGACGGATGAGCGTGCCGCCGGCCGCGTCCTCGACGGTCCAGCCGCGGGCCACCAGCTCATCCCGCAGGGCGTCGGCACGGACGAAGTCCTTGGCGGCCCGGGCGGCATCGCGCTCGGCCACCAGCCGCGCCGACTCCTCGTCGACCTCGGACGCACCGGCCCGCAACGGCACACCCAGCGCGGCGGCGAGGACGGCAGCCGTGCCGGCCAGGCGCCGGCCCTCGGCGTCGTCGCCCGCGGCCGCAGCCGAGTTGGCGGCAGTGACGAGCTCGAAGATGCCGGCCAGCGCTCCCGGCGTGTCCATGTCGTCGTCCATGCGGGCACGGAAGGCGGTCAGCGCGCCGGGATCCGCATCGGCGGCATCGAGCGCCTCGACCACGTACCCCCGCCCCTCCGCGAGGAGGTCGCCGATGCCGAAGCGCCGGGCGAGGCCGTCGAGCCGCTCGAGCGCCTTCTCCGCGTCGGCCAGCGTCGGCGCCGTCACCTCAATCGGCGAGCGGTAGTGCGCCCGCAGCACCAATAAGCGATAGGCCCGCTCGTCGCAACGGGTGAGCAGGTCGGTCAGCGAGGTGAAGTTGCCGAGCGACTTCGACATCTTCGTACCTTCGACCTCGACCCAGCCGTTGTGGACCCAGTGCCGCGCGAAGGGCCGGCCCTCGGCCACTGCCTGGGCCCGCTCGTTCTCGTGATGGGGGAAAGCCAGGTCCTGCCCGCCGCCGTGCAGGTCGAAGCCGTCTCCGAGCAGGTCGAGCGACATGACGACGCACTCGGTGTGCCATCCGGGCCGGCCGGCACCCCAGGGCGCATCCCACGCCGGCTCTCCCTGCTTGGCCTTCTTCCACACGGCGAAGTCCAGGGGGGAGCGCTTCTCATCGTTCTCCTCCACTCGGGCGCCGGACTTCAGCGAGTCCAGGCTCTGGCGAGCCAGCAGGCCGTACCCGGGCACCCGCTCGACGTTGAGGTAGACCCCGTCGGATGTCTCGTAGGCGACGCCACGGTCGAGCAGATCGCCCACCAGGGTCACCATGTCCTCGATGTAGGCCGTCGCGTGCGGGGACTCGTCCGGCCGCAGCAGCCCGAGCGCGTCCATGGCCTCCCACCAGCGCGCCTCGAACTCGGCGGCCAGGTCCGGCTCCGTCCTGCCCTGCTCGCTGGCCCGCTTGATGATGTTGTCGTCCACGTCCGTGATGTTCGAGACGTAGCGGACGGTGAAGCCGCAGAAGAGCAGGTAGCGGCGCAGGACGTCGAAGACCAGGTTGTAGCGGCCATGGCCGATGTGCGGCAGGTCGTAGACCGTGGGGCCACACACGTACATCGACACCTCTCCCTCGGTGCGGTGCTCCAGCGGGCGGATCGTGCCCGTTGCGGTGTCGTGAAGGCGTAGCACCCGGGTACGGTAACCCGATCATGTCGATCCCAACGACCGGAGCTCCCCGCGTCCCCGACAAGCCGACCCTCGACAATCTCGAGGAGCGCTGGGCCTCCGCCTGGGAGGACGCGGCGACCTACCGGTTCGACGACACGGCCACCCGGGCCGAGGTGTTCTCCATCGACACGCCACCGCCGACGGTGTCGGGCTCCCTCCACATGGGCTCCGTCTTCGGCTACGTGCAGACCGACGCCATCGCCCGCTACCGACGCATGCGCGGCTGGAAGCTCTTCTACCCGATGGGGTGGGACGACAACGGCCTGCCGACCGAGCGCCGGGTGCAGACCTATTTCGGCGTGACCTGCGACCCCTCGCTCCCCTACGACCCCGACTTCACGCCACCCGAGGAGCCGGGCAAGGACGACGTCCCGGTCAGCCGGCCCAACTTCATCGCGCTCTGCCACCAGCTCACCTCCGAGGACGAGCGCGTGTTCGAGACCCTGTGGCGGCGGGTCGGGCTGTCGGTCGACTGGGGGCGCACCTACGCCACCATCGACGACAGGAGCCGGCGGACGAGCCAGCGCATGTTCCTGCGCAACCTCGCCCGCGGCGAGGCGTACACCTCCGAGGCGCCCACGCTGTGGGACGTGGACTTCCAGACTGCGGTGGCCCAGGCGGAGATGGAGGATCGCGAGCTGGACGGCGCCTACCACCGCCTTCGTTTTGACGACATCGAGATCGAGACCACGCGGCCCGAACTCGTCGCAGCGTGCGTGGCGCTCGTGGCCCACCCCGACGACGAGCGCTACGCCGCCCGCTTCGGATCGACCGTGCGCACGCCGCTCTTCGATGTCGAGGTCCCGGTGCTGGCCCACCGCCTGGCCGAACCGGACAAGGGCACGGGCATCGCCATGATCTGCACCTTCGGCGACGTGACGGACGTCGTGTGGTGGCGCGAGCTGGACCTCCCTACACGCAGCATCATCACCCGGTCGGGGCGCATCACCGAGACGCCGCCGGCCGGCGTGGCCGAGGGCGAGGCCTGGCGCGCCATCGCCGGCCGCAGCGTCAAGCAGGCCCAGCGTGCCATGGTCGAGATGCTGGTCGCGTCGGGGGACATGATCGGCGACCCCCGCCCCATCAAGCACCCGGTGAAGTTCTACGAGCGGGGAACCCGCCCGCTCGAGATCGTCACGAGCCGGCAGTGGTTCATCCGCAACGGCGGACGCGACGACGCCCTGCGCCGCGAGCTGCTCGAGCGAGGAGCGGAGCTCGACTGGCATCCGCCCTACATGCAGGTCCGCTTCGACGACTGGGTCAGTGGGCTGAACGGTGACTGGCTGGTGAGCCGGCAACGCTTCTTCGGCGTGCCGGTGCCGGTCTGGTATCCCGTCGGGCCCGACGGTCAGGCGGACTACGCCTCCCCCATCGTCCCGGAGGAGTCACTGTTGCCGGTCGACCCGACGACGGACGTCCCAGCCGGGTACACCTCCGAGCAGCGCGGCGTTCCCGGAGGCTTCACGGGCGACCCCGACGTCATGGACACCTGGGCCACCTCGTCGGTGACCCCGCAGATCGCCTGCGGCTGGGAGGACGACCCCGAGCTGTTCGCCGCCACGTTCCCGATGGATCTCCGACCGCAGGGGCCGGAGATCATCCGCACCTGGCTCTTTTCGACCCTGCTGCGTTCGCACCAGGAACACAGCGTGCTGCCCTGGCGGCACACGACGATCAACGGCTGGATCCTCGACAAGGACCGCAAGAAGATGTCCAAGTCGAAGGGCAACGTGATCACGCCCATGGCGACGCTGGAGGAGTTCGGCTCCGATGCCGTGCGGTACTGGGCCTGCAACGGCCGACCCGGGACGGACACAGCCCTCGACATGGGCGTCATGAAGATCGGCCGCCGGCTGGCCATCAAGGTCCTCAACGCATCGAAGTTCGCGCTGGGACGCCTGGGTGAGGGCCCGGTTCCGGGACTCGACGCAGTCGACATGCCCTTGGACGCCGCCCTCCTGGCGGAACTGTCGACGCTCGTCGGCGCCGCCACGGCCGCGCACGACGGCTTCGACTACGCCCGCGCGCTCGAGCTGACGGAGAGCTTCTTCTGGTCGTTCTGCGACGACTATGTCGAGCTGGTCAAGACGCGCGCCTACGGCGAAGGGGGGTCGGGTGGAACCGACTCGGCCCGCGCCACGCTGGCCCTCGCCCTGTCGGCCCTGCACCGGTTGTTCGCGCCCTTCCTCCCCTTCGTCACCGAAGAGGTCTGGAGCTGGTGGCAGGAGGGCTCGGTGCACCTGGCGGCCTGGCCCGAGGCCACCGACGTCGGGGCCCACGCCACGGCCGACAAGTCGGTGCTGGCGGTGGCCGCGGACATTCTCGGTGCGGTCCGTCGGGAGAAGACCGCCAACAAGCGCTCCATGCGGGCCCGGGTCACCCTGCTCACCGTGGGCGGCCCGCCGGAGGCCCTGGCTGCCGTGGAGGCGGCTCGCGGCGACATCGTCGATGCGGGAGGCGTGGACGAGTTGGTGCTCAGCGCGGCCGAAACCCTCTCGGTGGACGTGGTGCTGGCCGACGAGTCCCGACCCTAAGGGTCAGAGGTACGCAGACTGCGCGGCGTCGGCCATCTCTTCAGGCGTCCCCTCGTGTGCGACGCGACCGTGCAACATGATGGCCGCCCGGTCGGCCACGCCGAGCGCGGTTTCGGCGAACTGCTCGACGACGACGACCGTCACGCCGCCGGCGGCGATCGTCGCCACCAATTCGTAGAGGTGGGCCACGATGATGGGCGCAAGCCCCATGGAGAGCTCGTCGAGAAGGAGCATCCTCGTCTCCCCCGCCAGCGCACGCGAAATAGCGAGCATCTGCTGCTCGCCCCCCGAGAGTGTTCCGGCGAGTTGCTTGCGGCGCTCCTTGAGCCGGGGGAACTGCTCGTAGGCCCGGGCCTCGACCTCGGCCGTCGTGAGTCCCCCGCGGTAGGTCCACATGCGAAGGTTGTCGCGCACGGTGAGATTGGGGAACACGCCGCGTCCCTCGGGAATGGCGATGACGCCGTCCCGCGCCAGGGCCTCGGGCGTCCGGGACGACGGCGACACGCCATCGATGGCGACCGTCCCGGCCGTCCGGCGCACCCGGCCGTTCACGACCTTCAGGAGCGTGCTCTTTCCGGCACCGTTCGGCCCGAGGAGGGCGAACACGCTGCCGGCCGGGACCCGCAGATCAACGCCGTGCAGCACCTCAATCCGCCCGTAGGCGGCATGCAGGCCCTCGATCGTCAGCCCGGCACCCGTTGGCGAGCTCATGCGCCGGTCCCCGTGGCTCCGGCCTCCGAGGCGTGGCCCAGATAGGCCTCCTGCACGGCGAGGTTCCGGCGGATGTCGTCCGGCGGACCAGTACAGATGACCTGGCCGAAGTCGAGCACGTGCACCGTCGAGCAGATCCGCAGCACCATGTCAGTGTCGTGCTCGACCAGGACGATGGCCCGACCCTCGGCGGCGAGCGAGGTGAGAAGGTGGCCCAGGCTGGCCGACTCACGCTCGTCGAGACCCGAACAGGGCTCATCGAGCAGGAGCACAGCGGGATCGGTCGACAAGGCCCGGGCCAACTCAACGAGCCGGGCAGACCCGGTCGGGAGCGACGACACCGGTGTGGCCGCCTCCTCGGCCACACCGACACGCTCCAACAGCTCCATGGCGGCGGATGGCATCGCCCGGCCCGACGCTTCGAGCCCGACGCGGACGTTGTCCGCTGCGCTGAGGTTCGAGAAGAGCTCCAGACGCTGGAAGGTTCGGGCGAGGCCCAAGCTCGCACGCGTGTGCGTCGCCTTGCGGGTGACGTCGGTCCCGCCGAGCGACACCGACCCACGATCGGGCCGCTGCAGACCGGTGATGACGTTGAAGAGCGTCGTCTTGCCCGCCCCGTTCGGACCGATCAGCCCCGTGACACTGCCCGCCTCGGCGCGGAGCGAGACATCGGACAGTGCAGCAACTCCCCCGAAATGCATGCTGACATGGTCGACCGCCAGGGCTGCCGCGTTGCCGCGGTCCGGCCCGGCTCCGTCAGGCGGCATTGGCCACCTCGCGCTCGACGGACAAGAGGCCGAGCTCGTTCTCTGCCTCGCCGAACGGCAGGCGCACCCTGTTCGTCAGCCAGGACATGCCGAGGATTCCCTCCGGGCTACGCGCCAGCAGCACGATGCCGATGCCTGCGGCCAGCCCGGTGAGATCAGCGAGCGATGCCGGCAGATGGGTCTGCAGGACGGGCAGCGCGGCAGCGGTCAGGCCCCCCAGGAGCGCCCCCGAGATGGTGCGGATGCCCCAGATGGCCACGAAGAGGAGCAGGGTCAGGCTGCCGATGTACTGGACGTCGTTGGCGCTGATGCTCGATTGCTGTCCGGCGTAGAGGACCCCGCCGAGCCCGGCCATGCCCGCCGAGAGGGCAAAGACGATCACCTTCGTGCGCACCGAGCTCAGGCCCACCATGGCGAACGCAGCGGGTGAGTCGCTCATCGCCACGAGCCGTCGACCGAACCTGCTGCGACGCACCAGGCCGATGAACAGGGCGCAGAGCGCCGCCGCCACGGCGACCTCAATGAGCTCGGTCTGATTGCTCACCGTGCTCATGAAGGGAAGGTGCAGCCGCCCCACGCCGACGGGGGCCCCGTCGGAGATCACGCTCGAATTGTCGAAGAACGCGGAGTACATGACCGCCCCGAAGGCCAGTGTGGCCAGCGCCAGATAGAGGCCGCGCAAGCGGAGGGTCGGCAATGCCACCAATGCGCCGACGGCGGCCGACACGACGACCGCCAGGAGCAATCCCCACCACGAGTCCCCCCCGAGGGTCTTCCCCATGGTGAAGGCGCCGATGCCCATGAACGTGAGCTGGCAGAGCGAGACCTGCCCCGCGTAGCCGACGAGCAGTACGAGCGACAGACCGACGATCCCGAGCGCCAGGCCCTGGGAGATCGTCGCCAAGGCCGTCGCACCGGCCATGGCGGCCAGGACCACGGCGGCGGCGACGAGCAGGACGGCCCCGGCCGCGGACTGCCGTGCCGTCACCACCCTCGGGGGCGGCCGCACGGCCAGGCGGCCTGCCGGCGCCAGCCGCGCCGCGGGGATGACGAGGAGGGCCACGAAGAGGAACACGACGGGGACGACTTCGACGAGGACGGCGGCCAGCCCCGCATTGATGTGTCCCGGGAGGTAGCCCTGGGCGTAGTAGGTGGCCAGGCCGAGGAGCAGCGCACCGACGAACGTCATCGGGAGGTTGCGCAGCCGTCCCACCACGGCGGCCGCAAAGCCGTTCAGGGCCAGGAGCGTCAGCTGCGTCGTCGTCAACCCGGTCTGCCCCACCAGCGGAGCGATCAGGCAGCCGGCCAGGGCGGCGAGCATGAAGCCCAGCACCCAGCCTGTCTGCGCCATCCGGTGTGGCCGGGCGCCGGCCAGCGCGACGAGCTCGGGGTCGTCGACGACGGCCCGCATGGCCACGCCCAGCCGGGCCCGGCGCAGGAACGCACCCAGGGCCACCCCGACCACGGCCGTGACGACCACAATCATGATCTGCTGATACTGGAGGGTGACGCCGTTCGTCCCGAAGAGGCGGACCGACAGCACCGTCCCGTCGGACTGGGTGAAGTAGGACGGGACGGCGCGGGTGACGTCGGGGCTGCTCCAGAAGATGGTGGCGACGCCGAGCAGGATGACCAGTAGGCCGAGCGAGACCATGAGGGATCGTTCGACCGTGGCACCGTGGATCCGCCGGAAGAGCACGAACTCGACGACGAGAGCGAGGAGCGGCGCCTCGACGAAGACGATGAACACGATGGCGAGCAGGTACGGCCAGTGCTCGTTCTGCCACAGCTCCCAGTACGAGAACGCGGCGACCATACCCACCGCGCCCTGGGCGAAGTTGAAGACGCCGGTTGTGTTGTAGGTGACGACGAGGCCGATCGCCAGAAGGCCGTAGACGGCGCCGAAGACGATGCCCAGGACGGTGAACGAAAGGAAGACGCTCACGACGTCACCTCGTATGCACCCGCGAGACTCCCGACCGCGACGCGGGCCTTAGCCCGTGACGCCCGATGCGTCGTACAGCTTGGCCTTGCAGTCGAACCCGGCACCGGTCGGCTGCTCTCGCACGAATTTCCCGTCCTTGATGCCGGCCACCAGGAAGCACGGTGTCAACGTCTTGGCCGCAGGATCCGAGCCACCAAAGAGGCCGTCGGCGTTGAAGCTCGTGATCTTCTTGAGCTGCGCCATCACGGCACCGCGGGTCGGGTGGGGCCCGGCCGCCTTGAGCGCCTGGACGAACATCTCGGCCGACGCCCATCCGAACAGCGTGTAGAGATCGGGCGACCACGACGGGTTGACTTTCTTCACATACGTGTCGAACTGCTTGACGGCCGGCACCTTCTTGTCGTCCTCGCCGAGGTAGAGGGCGTAGACCTGGCCGATCTGGATCCCGTTCGTGGCCGCGGGGCCGCCGGCGTGCGAGATGAATTGATCGGCGTAGACGGGCCCGCCCGAGAAGATGAGCCCAGGATGCCAATTCTGGGTGTTGGCGTTCTCGACGAAGATCGCCGCGTCCTGCCAGTCGATGCCGGTCAGATCAACCGCGTTGACGCCCTTGTTCTTCATGTTGATGACATCGGTGGTGAAGTCGGAGGCCAGCGGATTCACATCGTCGACGTACGCGATCTTGTAGCCCATGCTCTTCAAGCCCGCGAACTGCTGGGCCATTTGCGTCTTGGCCGACGCGACGTCAGAGATGATGGCGCCGACGGTCGTGTCCTTCGGGTAGTGCTTCTTGTAATACGCGACCGGTCCGAGAGTCTCCTGTCCCGACAGGGGCTGGGCACTGAAGTCGTTGGGCAGCGCATTCGTGCCCGAGTCCAGCGTCACGGAGACGTCGGGGACGGCGGTGTCGCTCGCCAGGGCCGCACACCCGTACCCGTCGAAGAGCGAGAAGCTCCCCACCAGCGCGAAGTCGCTGTTGATGGCGTCCTGCGTCTCCGTCATGTTCTGCTGGCCGCTGAACGCGTCGTCCTTGGAGTCGACCAGGAGCTTGCGACCGTTGACGCCGCCCTGGGCGTTGATCATCGCGAAGTAGGCCTTCACGCCGATCGGTGCACCGGCGAACAGGCTGGGGACGGGGCCACTGATGATGGAGACGTTCCCGACGGTCACCGATTTGGCGGTGATCCCGGTCGTCGCCGCACTCTGGGCCGCGGTGGGGGCCAGGGCCGGCGTGCAGGTGCCGGAGGCAGAGGTCGCCGCCCCGGCCGGAACGGCTGCCACCAGGGCGCCGCCGCCGATGGCGACCGACCCCGCGATCACCGAGCCGGCCAGCAGGCCCCGGAGGGCGTGGCCGCCCGATCCGAGCCAATTCGAGCCGTACGTCTCCACGATCCCCACAGCCACCCCTTCTCGATTCTCCAGCCCTCCCTCCCGCTTCAGTCCCGATCGGGGTGGGAGGTCACAATTCGGGAGCTGACTCTACGTCAGAAACAATTCGCGAGGGCGCCACGCCCAGGCCAGCGGCCGTGCCGGCGCCGGCCCGGACCGCCTCCAGAAAGTCGCCGACGGCCGAGGTGGTGGCCTGACAGCGCAGGGAGGCCAGAACGTCAAAAGCATGCTGGGCAAGGGGTAACTCGGCGTAGGCAACCGGGGCGAGAGACACGGACCGCAGCCGCTCCACGAACAGCCGCGCCGACTCGACCGGCACCAGGGTGTCGTTGACCCCCTGCAGCACGAAGAACGGGGGGGCCTCCGCCCTGACCCGGTATGTCGGCGAGGCATCCCGGAAGACCTCGGGGTGCTCCGACTCGGTCGTCTTCATGACCCGCTGTTCGAGCATCTTGAGGAGCCCGGGGCCGAAGATGGCCGAGCCCTCCGGCGAGCTGGTCAGATCCATGACGCCGTAGAACGGGACAGCTGCCTGGACTGTCGTGTCCGCGTCCTCGAACCCCGGCTGGAAGGCGGGATCGCCGGCGCTGAGGGCGAGGAGCGCGCACAGGTGACCCCCGGCCGACCCGCCACTCACCGCCACGAAGGACGGGTCGCCCCCGTACTCCTCAATGTGCTCCTTGACCCACGCCACCGCCCGCTTGGCGTCGACGATGTGGTCCGGCCAGGTGGCTTTCGGGCTGAGCCGGTAGTTGATCGCCACGCAGACCCAGCCACGGGCGACGAGCTCGTACATCATCGGCTTGCCCTGCTCGCGCTTCTCGCCGATCATCCAGGCGCCGCCGTGGATGTAGACCATGACCGGCGCCTTCCCGGGCGGGGCCAGGCGGGACTGGTAGACGTCCAGGCGGTGACGCTTGATGCCGTCGCCCCAATAATCGATGTTGCAGGTCACGCGTACCGCACGCGACTTGAAGGGGATGGCCCGGGTCACCCGCCACCAGCGGCCCCAGGTCGGCACGGTCGGCTTGTCGGGCACGGGAAAGGCCGGGGTGCGCACCTCGGTCAGCGCAGCCGCGGTGACGTGGGCGGCCCTCCGCCCGGCGATCCCGAGCCCGACCAGCCCGACCCAGTCCGCCACGGCCACCGCCAGACCGACCCAGCCGGCCCAGTTGGAGAGCGCGCCCCCCCAGATGAACAGTCCGGTGGCGACCGCCTGCCAGAGAATGTTCTGGAAGGCCAGCTCGCCCGCGATCCAGGCGCAGGTGAAGCTCAAAATGGTGAAGGGCTCCCGGCGAATGGGTCGGTAGGCGAGGGCCACGGCGACGGCGCCGATGAGGGTCACGATCAAAAATGCGTACGGCACACCACCATCTTCGCCCGATCGGGGCGTTCTCCGCAGGTCCAACCTGGTCGGAGGCTCCCCTCGCCCGTTTGCCCCGGCCTGACGATGGCGCGAGGTTATGCACGCCACGACGATGACCAAGGAGAGTCGATGACCCCCGAACGGCTGACCGGGCTCGATGCGAGTTTCCTCTACATGGAGACACCCACCCTCCACATGCACGTGGCCATGACCGCCGTCTTCGACCCAACGACCGTGCCGGGCGGCTACTCGTTCCGCCGGATCCGCCAGCTCATCAACGACCGGATCCCCCTGGCGCCCGTGTTCCAAAGGCGCCTGGTGGAGGTGCCGATGCGGCTCGGCTTCCCCGTCTGGGTCGACGACCCCGAGTTCGATATCGACAACCATCTGCGGCGCGCTGCGCTGCCGTCACCCGGTGGCATGCGCGAGCTGGCCGACTTCGCCGCCGACGTCATCAGCCGCCAGCTGCACCGCGACCGGCCGCTCTGGGAGATGTGGATCGTAGAAGGGCTCGAAGACGGGAAGATCGCCCTGGTGATCAAGATGCACCACAGCACCATCGACGGCGTGTCGGGGGCTGAGCTGCTCGGTGTCCTCTTCGACCTGGAACCCAACCCGCCTGAGACGCACCCCCAGACCGCGCGCCCGCTCGACTCTCGCATCCCTTCCGGCCTGGAATTGGTCTCGCAAGCGATGATGGCCGGTCTGGTGGCACCCTTCGACCTCGGTCGCATCGTGATGCGCACCACCCGGAGCATCTTCGACGTGCGCCGGATTCGCCAAGGCCTCACGGCCAAGGCCGCCCTGCCGCTGACCGCGCCGCGGACCTCGATCAACGTCGCCGTGCACGCCCGCCGGCGCGTCGCGTTCGCCGCGGCCAGCCTGGCCGATGCCAAGGCCCTGAAGAACAAAATGGGGACCACGGTCAACGACGTGGTTCTCGCCATGTGCGCAGGCGCACTGCGCACCTACCTCCTGGCCGGTGACGAGCTTCCCGACATCCCCCTCGTCTCGGTGGTGCCCGTCTCGGTCGCCCCCGACGTCGCCGAGCTGAAGGGCTCCAACAAGGTGTCGGCCATGTTCGTCCAGCTGCCCTGCCACATTGCGGACCCGCTGGAACGACTGCAGTTCATCCATGAAGGCACCAAGGGGGCCAAGGAGGAGCACCAGGCGCTCGGGGCGACGACCTTGCAGAACTGGGCCGAGCACGCTTCGCCCAACGTCTTCGCGGCGGCGGCACGGCTCTACACCGGCATGAAGCTGGCCGACCGGCACCGACCCGTCGCCAACCTCGTGGTCTCCAACGTGCCCGGGCCTGAGTTCCCCCTCTACCTGGGTGGGAGCAAGATGCTCGGGATGTTCCCCCTCGGCCCGGTGATGGACGGCATGGGGCTGAACATCACGATCATGTCCAACATGGGCGTCCTGTACTGGGGTCTCGCCTCCGACGCCCGCGCCGTCCCCCGCTTGTGGGACGTGGCCGCCGCCATCCCACACGCCCTGACCGAGCTCATGGAGGCGGCCGGCCTGGAGTCCCAGCCCTTCGACGTGCCGATCCACCTCGGGCCCGGCATGCCCTCGAGCGCCCACTGGGTCCGTTCTTCGGCGCCGGTCGAGGCCGAGGCGACCGGTAGCGTGAGTGCGTGAACGTTCGTGAGCTGGGCCACCTGGTGCTGTATGTGCGCGACCTCGGACGCTCCGTCGACTTCTATCGCGACGTGCTCGGCTGGCAGCAGGTCCTGCCCGGACCCGGCGAGGCCCCCGTCGGCGCGGCCGGCTTCTCCTCCGGCCGCACGCATCACGAGCTGCTGCTCATCGAGGTCGGCACTGATGCCGCGCCGATCCCTGCCGGGCGACGCGTCGGGTTGTACCACTTCGGATTGAACGTCGGCGAGACCGATGACGACCTGCGCGCCGCGCTGGCCGCCGTCCAGGCGGCCGGCGCCACCGTGGTCGGCTCCGCCGATCACACGGTGACCCACAGCATCTACATCCTCGATCCCGACGGGAACGAGATCGAGCTCTACATCGACGTCCCCGGAGTGGACTGGCAATCCAACCCGACGCTCGTCGGCGCGGCCGTCCGCCCGCTCCGGCTCTGACCGGCCCATCCCCGGGTGCGATGGTGACCGAGGCAACGCCGATCGTGCGCGCTGACAGCGACGGCCAGCATGCGGCAGCGACGTGCCTCCTGGAAGGCGCCGTCGCCGTGGTGCCGACGGACACCGTGTACGGCCTGGCCGCGCGACCCGACCAGGCCGACGCCGTGCGCGCCGTGTACCGCCTCAAAGGAAGGCCCGGCGGCATGCACCTCCCCGTGCTGGCCGCTTCCGTCAGCCAGGTGCGCGCCCTCGGCGTGCAGTTCACGCCGGCGGCAGAGGTGCTGGCCCGGCGTTGGTGGCCGGGACCCTTGACCCTGGCCTTCGGGTTCGAGCCCACTCTTGAACGGCCTTCGTGGTTGAACGGACGCGTCGAGGTGGCGGTGCGCATTCCCGATCATGACTTCCTGCGCGCGCTCCTGGAGCAGACCGGGGTCCTGGTCGTGACCAGCGCCAACCCGCACGGCGAGCCTACGGCCCGCACGGCCAGGGACGTGATGCGTGGTCTCGGACCCGCCGTCGAACTGGTCGTCGATGGCGGCGCACTGCAGGACGTCCCCTCCACGTTGGTCAACGTCAGCGGGCCCGAGCCGTCGGTCGAGCGCGAGGGTGCCATTCCCGGCCAGGCCATCACCGACGCACTGCAGGAGGCCCGGTGAGCCGGACCCTGCTTGCCATTGAGACGTCGTGCGACGAGACGGCCGCGGCGGTGGTGGACGACTCGCTCTCGGTGCGCTCCTCCGTCGTCGCCAGCCAGATCGACCTGCATGCCGAGTTCGGCGGGGTCGTCCCCGAGCTGGCCAGCCGAGCTCATCTGGAGACCGTGACGCCGATCATCGAGCGGGCCCTGCATGAGGCGGGAGTCACCGGAACGGACTTGAGCGCCATCGCAGTGACGTCCGGTCCCGGCCTGGTCGGCGCGCTGCTCGTCGGCATCGCCACCGCCAAGGCGCTGGCGCTCGGCTGGGACATCCCCGTGGTGGGCGTCAACCACCTGGAAGGCCACCTGGCCAGTGTCTACCTGGCCGACCCCGAGGTGCCGTTTCCCCAGACGGCGCTGCTCGTGTCGGGAGGCCACTGCATGTTGACCCGCTGCACGGAGCCGGGCCGCTACGAGCTGCTCGGCGAGACCGTCGACGACTCCATCGGCGAGGCCTACGACAAGGTTGCCCGCTTTCTGGGGCTGGGGTACCCGGGTGGACCGGTGCTCGACCGGATTGCCACCACCGGCGAGGACGTGCTCGGCTTTCCCCGTCCCGTGCTAGCCGAGGGCTACACCTTCTCCTTCTCGGGGCTCAAGACCGCGGTGGTCAACTATGTGCGCGCCAACCCTGCCTTCTCCGAGTCGGACGTGGCCGCCTCGTTCGTGGCCGCCTGCATGGACGTGCTCATCGCCAAGCTCCGCCGCGCCCTGCAAGAGTTCGCCGACCCGGCACTGGCCATCGTCGGCGGCGTGGCGGCCAGCCCGATTCTGCGGGCACGGGCCGAGGTGCTGGCCAACGAGTTCGGCACACGACTCCTCATCCCTCCGCACGCCATGGCCACCGACAACGCGGCCATGATCGGCGTTGCGGGCTGGCACAAGCTCCTCGCCTCCGGTGCCAGCGCGCCCTCCTTCGGACCCGAACCGGACCTCAGGCTGCAGTTCGTCTAGGCCGAGGCAGCCCGGCGCTCTCGGCGGCGACGAGCCCGCGCACTGAACAGATGTGAGGAGATGTCGAGGAGCACCCCCACTGCCACGATGCACCACCCGAAGGAGTCAACCCCTTTCCCCGGCGCGTAGACGAGGGCATAGAACAGGGTGGTATAGGGCAACAGGAGAAACCCGATGATCCCCTCCCAGCCGGACCGGAACGCGATGGTGAGGCGATCCGTGAAGATCCAGAGCAGGAAGATGACGAAGCGTGGCGAAATGGCCGCGAGCAGAGCGAGAAGGCAACCCATGGCTTCAGAGGGGCAGCACGCCCGGAGGTCGCCCCTAGTAGAGGCCGACCACGTCGCCGTTCTCGTCAATGTCGATTCGTTCGGCTGCCGGGCTGCTCGAGAGCCCCGGCATCGTCCGCATGTCGCCACTGATCAGATAGACGAAGCCGGCACCAACATTTGCCTTGGCCTCGCGGACGGGCAGGCGCCACCCCCGGGGTGCACCCCGCAGAGTGGGATCCGAAGAGATGGAAAGGTGGGTCTTGGCGATGCAGACCGGGAACGAACCGAAACCGGCGCGCTCGTACGTCTCGAGTTGGGCCGCTGCCGCGGGGAGGAAGTCCACTCCGTCGGCACCGTAGACCTCGGTGGCCACGGTCTCGATCTTCTGGCGCAGGGAGGCATCGTCGTCGTAGAGCATGCGGAACTCGCCGGGTTCGTTGGTGGCCTCCACGACCGCCTCGGCCAGCTCGATCGCCCCCTTCCCGCCATTCTCGAAATGCGTGCACACGGCGGAACGCGCGCCCACCGACGCCGCGATCTCACGAAGAGCGGCGTGCTCGGAAGGGAAGTCGCCCGCCATGGCATTGATGGCAACGACAGGCGTCACGCCGTGACGGCGCACGATGGCCAGGTGCGCGAGGAGGTTGGACGCGCCGAGGTGGACCTCTTCTGGATTCTCCTCCAACATGGCTGGCGGCAACGGGCGCCCGGCCACGACCCGGTGCCGTCCCGAATGCAGTTTCATGGCCCTCACGGTCGTCACCACCACGGCGGCGTCGGGCTCGAGCCCCGAGGTCCTGCACTTGATGTTGAAGAAGCGCTCCGCTCCCATGTCGGCGCCGAACCCGGCCTCAGTCACGAGGAACTCCCCCGTACGGATCCCGATCAGGTCCGCCACCACCGACGAGTTGCCGTGGGCAATGTTGCCGAATGGTCCGGCGTGCACCAGCGCCGGCGTGTTCTCAAGGGTCTGCAGCAGGTTCGGCTTGATGGCGTCACGCATGATCACCGTCATGGCGCCGGCCGCCTTGATCTCCTCCGCGGTAACCGGGACACCGGCCGAGGTGTAGCCCACGACGATGCGGCCCATGCGCTCGCGCATGTCGCGCAAGGACGTCGAGAGCGCCAGCACCGCCATCACCTCGGACGCCGGCGTGATGTCGAAGCCGGTCTGCCGCGGCGTGCCGTCCTGCTTCGACCCGAGCCCTCCCACAATGTGGCGCAGGGAGCGGTCGTTGACATCGAGCACGCGCTTCCATGTCACGTCATGGGGATCGAGCCCATGGGTGTTGCCGTGGTAGATGTGGTTGTCCACCATGGCGGACAGGAGATTGTTCGCCGCCGTCACTGCGTGCAGGTCCCCGGTCAGATGGAGGTTCAGGTTCTCGAACGGGACCACCTGGCTGTATCCGCCACCCGCCGCACCGCCCTTGATCCCGAAGGTCGGGCCCATGGACGGCTGTCGGATGGCGATCGTCGCCTGCCGTCCGATGCACCCCAGCGCCTGCCCGAGCCCCACGGTCGTGGTGGTCTTTCCCTCACCCAGCGGCGTCGGGGTCACGGCCGTGACGACCACATAGCGGGCACGCGGCCGGTCGGCGAGAGCGTCCACGGCGTCGAGGCTGACCTTGGCGACCTCGGTGCCGTACGGCTCGAGCAGGCCGGGATCGATCCCCATCTGGGCGGCGATGTCGGCCATGGGCCGCAACGTCGCCCGCCGCGCGATCTCAATGGCCGGAGGAAGTGACACCGGCAGCGATCATGCCAGACGGACCGGAAGCGCCGCCGCCCGGGGGTTCTCGCAGGCCGTGCCGTACCGGCCTACCCTCAGGGACAGCGCTCCGGGATGACCGGCGCGTGAAGCCCGCCGGTGGGCACCTGGAAAGGAGCGTTGCCATGTCGAAGTCCGATGGGGTCTTCATCTACATCGGGACCTATGCCAGCGAGGTCGATGCTCGCGCCGACTACGACGTCGTCAAGGACCTCCGCGCAGTGGGTGCCGTCGGCACCTACGATGCCGCCGTCATCACCAAGGACGACCAGGGCAGGGTCCACGTCAACAAGGACGAGACCACCACCCGGCACGGCGCCTGGGGCGGCGCTGCGGCGGGCGCCCTCATCGGGATCCTGTTCCCTCCGTCCATCATCGGATCGGCGGTTGTAGGAGCCGCCATCGGCGGCGTGAGTGGGCACTTGTGGAAGGGCATGTCCCGCACCGATGTCAAGGAGTTCGGCGAGGCCATCGACGCCGGCGAAGCGGCTCTGGTGGTCGTCGGCGAGACGACGATTGAGGACGCGATCGAAAAGGCCTCGCTGAAGGCACAGAAGAAGGTCGCGAAGGAACTCCAGATCGACAAGAAGGATGTCGACAAGGCGGTGCAGGAGGCCGCACAGTCGATCTCCTGACCGGTCCTACGTTCGCAACGACCGGCGCGCCATGATCGCTACACACCTACTGGCCTTTCTCGTCGGCACCCTGGTGGCGCTGGCCGTCCTGGGCTCGGCGCTACAGACGGTCGTGCTCCCTCAGGAAGGCTTCCCGCGCCTGTCGCAGTTCGTCTTTGCCCTCGTCTACCGAGTCCTTGTGCACGGGCGTGAGGACGACCCCCGGGGAAGGCCGTTGCGCAGGCTGTACGCGCCGGTGGCCCTCGTCAGCCTCCCGCTGGCCTGGATGATCCTGATGATGCTGGCCTTTACCGGCATCTACTGGGGCACACGCGACCTCAGCTGGTCGCTGGCCTTCGAAATCAGCGTGTCCTCACTGACCACCATGGGATTTTCGGAGCCCAACGGAACGGGCCGCATCTGGATCGCGTTCGTCGAAGCGACCATCGGACTGGGCCTCGTCGCCCTGCTCATCAGCTATCTCCCCACCATCTATTCCGCCTACAACGGCCGGGAAAAGGGCACCAACCGACTTCGTCCCATTGCCGGCTCGCCTCCGAGCGCAACGGACTACCTCCTGACCTTGCAGCGCCTGGGCAGCGTCGAGAGCCCCGACATGTGGCGGAACGCGGCCGACTGGATGCTCGACCTCGAGCAGACACATACCGCCTTCCCGATCCTCACGTACTTCCCGGAGTCGGACCCGGAGCAATCCTGGGTCGCCACCATGGGAGCCGTGCTCGACGCGTCCGCCCTGGTGTTCGCTGTCTCCGATGCCGACTTCGGCGAAGTCTTCGCCGACGCGCAGAAGGGGCCGTTGACCGTGCTCGTCTACGGCCTCCCACTGATCGTTCGCATCGCGCGCGCCGTCAACATCCCGCTGCCCCCGCCGACCAGACTCCCGGACCTCATGGGGCATGCCACCGAACCGCCGCCGGCCATCTGCATCAGCCGGAACGAGTACGACGCCACCATGAGCGCCCTGGCGGGCATCCTCACCGTCGAGCCTGGACGGGCGGACCAGGTGTGGAGCCGATTCTCCTGGATTCGATCCGCCTACGAGCCCGCGCTGCGCGCCTTGGCCGGAGTCACCCTGGCCTCCCCCGCGCCCTGGACCACCGACCGCCCGGCGCGGGTGGGCAAATTCCGGTTTCTGCGGCGGCGGCCGTTGCGCGTCGACTGGTCGCCACGGCTGCCGTCAAGCACGGCCGGCGGAGGCGTTGCTCCTACAGGTGGCTGAAGCCGCCTGACTCTTCCTTGGTCATCGACACCGTCACCGGGTGGCGATCAAAGTGGGTGATCGACTGCTCGAGGTCTTCGAGCAGGAGGCCGGCCAGGTCGCGGCTGACCCCCTGGCGCACCAGGATCCGTTGCACCGAGATGTCCGAGACGGAGCCGGTGAGCGGATAGGCCGGGACCTGCCAGCCACGCGAACGCAGCCGGTCGGCCACGTCGTAGAGCGTGTAGCCCGGATCCTGGCCTTCTTTGATGCGCCAGGCCACCGATGGGATCCCCTTTTGGGGATCCGAGTCGCAGAGCAGCTCGAACGGGCCCAGCTTGATGATCTCTTCGGCCAGGAACTTGCCGGTGTTGTAACAGGCGTCGTGCACTCTGCGGTAGCCACCACGGCCGAGCCGCACGAAGTTGTAGTACTGCGCAACGACCTGGCCGGCGGGGCGCGAGAAGTTGATCTGGAATACCGGCATGTCGCCCCCGAGGTAGGTGACATGGAAAATGAGGTCCTCCGGCAGGTCCGCCTTGTCCCGCCACAGCACCCAGCCCACACCGAGCGGGGCCAGGCCGAATTTGTGCCCCGACGTGCTGATGGACTTCACCCGCGGGATGCGGAAGTCCCACGCGATGTCGGGGGCACAGAAAGGGGCGAGGAACGCCCCGCTGGCGCCATCGACGTGGATGTCGACGTCGAGGCCGGTGTCCTCCTGCAGCTTGTCGAGCGCCTGGGACAGCTCGAGCACCGGCTCGTACGACCCGGTGTAGGTGACACCGAATGTCGGCACCACCATGATCGTGTTCTCGTCCACCTGCTCGAGCATCTGGTCGACGTCCATCTGGTAGCGCCCCGGCGACATGGGGATCTCCCGCATTTCGATGTCCCAGTACCGGGCGAACTTGTGCCAGACCACCTGCACGGGGCCACACACCATGTTCGGGCGGTCGGTCGGCTTCCCCGCCGCCTCACGCTTGGCCCTCCAGCGCCACTTGGCGGCCATGCCCCCGAGCATGCAGGCCTCGGACGAGCCGATGGCGGAGCAGCCGACCGGTTCCCCGTCGTCGGGCGCGTTCCATATGCCGGCCAGCATGCGGACACAGCGCCGCTCCAGTTCGGCCGTCTGGGGTACTCGTCCTTGTCGATCAGGTTCTTGTCGATGCAGAGGTCCATCAGCTGATGGACCTCTGGCTCTTCCCACGTCTGGCAGAACGTGGCCAGGTTCTGCCGCGCGTTGCCGTCGAGGAGAAGCTCGTCAGAGATCGCCCGCATCACGTCGACGGGACGCATTTCGTCGCTGGGACAGTGCGTCGACGGCAACGCCGACTTCAGACCGGGGTCGGCGTACACCGAATCGATCAGCTGGTCTCGCAGGGTCTCCCGCTTGTGCAAAGGCATGACGCACCCCTTGGGCTCGGTCGTCGGCTATGCCGTCACCGTATCGGCCTTCCCCGTGACCAGCGACCACCTGCTCCGGCTCTCGCACAACATCCGTCCGGCGGCCACGGGCCGCCGGACGGAACAGGACGTGGTGCGCCTAGCTGGCGAGGAGCTGCAGGCGAGCGCGCCCAGGGCGCTCGCGGGCGTCCGCCTGCCGTACCGGTGCCGGTGCGGGCGCAGTGTTCGTCCCGCTCAGCCGGACCGTCTCGGGCCTGTCCGCCAACTTCGAACGGAGCTGGCGAAGGGCCTTGGTGTGGATCTGGCAGACCCTGCTCTCGGTCACGCCCAGTACCTGGCCGATCTCCGTCAGGGTCAGGCCGTCGTAGTAGTACATCATCAGAACGGTGCGCTCCCGCTCCGGCATGCCGTCGACGGCCAAGATGAGGGCTTCTTTCGACTCCTTGGCTTCGAACGTGTCGACCGGGCCCCACGACCCGTCGGGCAATGTCTCGCCCAGCGTGGAGCGCTCGGAGCGGTCACCGCCCCGAAGCACTTCGTCCAGCGCCATCATGCCGACGGTCGAGATCTTGCGGAGGGCCTTGTGGAAGTCGCCGACGGACATCTCCAGCTCGGCCGCGACTTCCGACTCGTTGGGCGTGCGCCTGAGCGTTCCCTCCAAGTGAGTGAACGCTTGTTCAACCGCCCGCGCCTTGGTCCGCACGGAGCGGGGGACCCAGTCGATCGACCGCAATTCGTCGATGATGGCCCCCTTGATGCGCGGAATGGCGTACGTCTCGAAACGCAGATTGCGGTCGAGCTCGAAGCGCTCGATCGCATCGATGAGCCCGATGATGCCGTAACTGACAAGATCTTCTTCGTCGAAGTGCCGAGGCAATCCGGCGAGCACACGACCGGCGATGTACTTCACGAACGGCGAGTAGAAGATGATCAGCTGGTTTCGAAGTGACTGCTCTCCGGTCCGCTTGAACTCAGACCAGAGATTCTCGATACCCGCCTCTGCCGACTCCTGCGCCGTGGAAAGCGGACTTGCTGTCGAGCCCACGTTTGTTTCCCCCTCTGTCATTTGCACCATCCGACTGGTGCGACTTTCTCCTGGAGCCATCATTTGACCATGGCCATTTCGCGTAATCAGGAGTAGCAACCACTCTAATAGATCGCCCTCTTGCAGGGTGGTTGCGTGAACGTTGTTGAACGGTTGCAGAGCCCACGCAACCGTTGCGCAACGGTACGGACGGGGCCCGCAGACGTCTTCAGCCGCCCGTGTCGATGGCTCGAGAGGCGGGGGTGGGGCACCGGATTTTGCAGCGTCGTGGCCGCTGGTTTTGGCCGGTCGGGACCGTGGCACCGCGCCGTGCATGCCGGCCGCGCGCTGCCGACACCGCGACCGATGTTGCGGCGAGGAACGGCGTGGTGCCCGCACGGCGCGGCCGATCTGAGCGTGATCGAACGCCCGATCGATTCCTCAAGGTTGGCAAAGGCACGACCGACAATCACAACATGGGTCACACACCCCTACTGCAGAAAAAGACTCCGGGGAGGGTCGGCGCATGAATCCGCCTGTCGGCGTGGCGACACGCGTCCCGACTCACCACCGCGGCCTGAGGCCGGTCAACCCCGCCGGCACGAATGCACAGGCCTCGCCGGGAGGAGCCGAGCAGGGCGAACTCACCATCCTGGTTGCGGAGGACGATCACAGCTGCCGCAGCGCGCTCCTTCAGTATTTCGAGCGGAGCGGCTATCGGGTCACGGAGGCCGCTGATGGGCCCTCCACGCTGCGCGCCGTCTTCCAGCACTCGGCCAGTCTTGTCATCCTTGACCTGGGACTTCCCGGCTTCGATGGCACCGACGTCCTGGCCAAGATCCGCCGGCACAGCGCCGTGCCCGTGATCGTGTGCTCCGGGAGAGACTCCGAAGACGACAGGATCCGCACCCTCAACCTGGGCGCCGATGACTTCGTCGTCAAGCCGTTCTCGTTCGCCGAACTCGAGGCCAGGGTGCGTGCTGTCCTCCGCCGTGGCAACGGCGAGCCGGCCGCGACCTGCCTCCACCATGGAGAACTGGTTGTCGACCGTGACACTCGAACCGTGACCGTGCGGGACAAGTCGGTTCCGATGACCCGCAAGGAATTCGACCTCCTCGCATTTCTCGCGGCCTCGCCCGGCCAGGTCTTCTCTCGTGAGGACCTGCTCGAGCGAGTCTGGGGCTCGACGGAGGAATGGCAAGGCCGTTCCACCGTGACCGAACACGTGCGCCGGGTGCGTCTCAAGATTGAACCCGACCCGGATTCGCCGCGCTGGATCACCACCGTCCGCGGCGTCGGCTATCGGTTCACCCTCCCCGACGACGCCTGAATCTCGCAGGCGGCCGGGACGAGCGAAATCAGCGGGACGGGATGTGTCGCGTTTGCACTACAGACGCTCAATTTTTTGGTCCGAAAGTCCTATGCAGCCGGAGCAGTCACGTGCCGACACTGAGGACACAGCCCGGTACCAGGTTCTCGTGAGGCGAGATCCGGCTTGGTGCGGGCGCACGATGAAGGGCGGTTGACATGGTGGGCTCGCCGACAGTGCTTGCTCGGTGGCGGGGAAACGGTGGGGCTCACGCAGCCCGTGCCACCGCCTTGGCGGTCACGACATCAAGTGGTGACGCGTGACCTATCCCATGGACATCTCCGAACATGGTGCGCCGTACGGCGACAGCTTCCGCGCCGTCGACACAAACCCGACCACGGCGTTCACCCCGGTGGATGACGTGGTGACAGAGAAGACGATCCTCGTGGCGGAGGACGACACCAACACCCGCCGCGCGCTCCAGCACTACCTGAAGCGCTCCGGTTACGAGGTCACCGAGGCGGCCAGTGTGGACGAGTCCCTCGAGGCTGTCTTCGCCCACCCCTCCGATCTGGTCATTCTCGACTTCGACATCGGCGGCGGCACCGCTGACGTCCTTACGAGCATCCGGCGTCGCAGCTCGGTTCCGGTCATCGTGTGTTCCGGGCGCTCTTCGGAGCGCGACCGGGTCAGCCTCCTGAATCTGGGCGCGGACGACGTGCTCGCCAAGCCCTACTCGTTCGCCGAGCTCGAGGCCAGGATGCGCGCGGTCCTGCGCCGCGGCCTCGCCACCCCGACGACGACACTCGACCACGGCGACCTCGTCATCGACCAGGGGACCCGCAAGGTGATGGTCGACGGCTCCGAGGTCGTCATGACGCGCAAGGAGTTCGACCTCCTCGCCTTCCTGGCCTCTGCGCCGGGACGGGTGTTCTCACGCGAGGACCTCCTGGAGCGTGTGTGGGGATCCAACGGGCGCTGGCAGGGACGGTCGACCGTGACCGAGCACATCCGCCGTGTCCGCCTGAAAATCGAAGCCGATCCGGAGAGCCCTCGGTGGATCACCACCATCAGGGGAATCGGCTACCGCTTCACTGCGCCGACCGGCTGACCGCGCCGCGTCGACCATCGGCGCCTCTACTGACCCGGGGGATGCTGTCCCGTGAGCAGATACCCGCCGCCGTCGGGCGTGGACACCATGCCGAAGAAATGGTCGGCGCTGTTCTGCCCACCCCGTGAACCGAAGAACGCGGTATCGAAATTGAAGATCCCGCCGTCGGACGCCACCTCCCAGTAGCCGTTGCCGCTCGGAGTCGCCCCCATGCCGACGATGGGTTGGTTCAGTGGCGTGCCGCCCATCGACCCGTGGAACGAGGCATCGCCGAAGGAGAAGATCCCGCCGTCGGACGCCACCTCCCAGTAGCCCGCGGCGCCACCGGCCGCCGCACCAACCAGCGGGCGGTTGGATGTCACCGGCGGTCCCGGCGCGGGAGCGTTGCCAAAGGCATAGGTCGCGCTGACCTGTGGCCCGATCTCCGGGTCGCTGCCACAGATCGAGACGAATGAGTACCCCATCCCCCGCAGCTGCGTGATGATCTGCGGGAGCGCCGCCACCGTCTGGGAGCGGTCACCGCCGGCATCGTGCAGGTCGACGACCGCGCCGGGGAAGGAGGCACCAACCACTCGGCTGACGATGGCCGCGGCCCCTGGCAGCGTCCAATCCTTGGGGTCAACGGAATAGCTCATGGCAGTGAGCCCGCGTCCCGCGATCTGATTGAGCACGCTGGAGTTCCAGGCGTCATACGGGGGCCGCACGCATTGGGGTGTCGTGCCTGTGACGGATTGAATCTCCGTCTGGGTCATGTCGATCTGCGAGGCGACGCCGGACGCTGGCAATGTGGTCAGGTCGGGGTGACTCCAGGTGTGATCCTCCACCGGATACCCCGCGGCGGCAACCATCTGGGCGTACTGGGGATACCGCGCCACCTCATCGCCGATCTCGAAGAAACTCGCCGGCACGTGATACTGCTCGAGAACCGACAGCACGGCGGGCGTGTACGGGCCCGGCCCGTCGTCGAACGTCAGCGCGATCACCTTCTTGCCTGCGGTTGCCGCGCCGCCCGGTGCCTGCGAGGTCGAGAAGGCAGGCTGAGCCGTCGCCGCCCCGGCAGCGGACTCCCCTGCCCCCAGAGCGACGAGCGGGAACCCTGAAGCGAGGGCGAGGCCGATCAGCACGGACCGGAGTCTCTTCTCCCTTGCGTTCACTGCAGGCGACACCACTTCCCCCATGCTCTGGAAGCGTCACCCTGCCACAGCGGCCCACGCGCCATGCGGCATGGCCGAGGCGAGACTCCTGGCAATTGACCTGGGTGTAGGCGAAAATGATGTCTCCGGTGTTCGAGGGGACAGATCCGATGGCGAGAGATGTCGGGAGCGCGCTGGTCGGCCGGGATCCCTCCGTGCCCGAGCGCTGGCCCCTGGTGGGCCGCTCGGAGGAGATCTCACAGTTGAAGGCGGCGGTCAACAACCGTCATGGTGCCGTGATCATCGGACCGGCGGGAGTCGGCAAGACGGTCCTGGCAACACTCGGCGTGGAGCATGCGCGTGATCTGGGCATGTCGGTGGCGCTCGTGACGGGCAGTGAGGCGGCCCAGCCCTACCAGTTCGGCGCGTTCGCCTCGCTGCTCCACCGAGACTCGGACCTCGTCGGCCCGGAGTCACACGCCGATCAGCTTCGTCGCTACATGCACGAGTTGCTCGATGACGCCGGTCGCCGACCGCTGCTCGTCCTCGTCGACGACGCGCATCTCCTCGACGACGGGTCAACCTCGTTGGTCCATCAACTTGTCCAGGCGGGAGCAGCAACTGTCATCGCCTGCGTCCAGTCGTCCGGCCGTGCCGGTCAGCCCGGAGTCGACCCCATGGTCGTGTTGTGGAAGGACTTCGGAGCGGCGCGGATCGAACTGGGCTCGCTCGACGGCCAGGCCATCGAGGACTTGCTCCTGGCCGTGCTCGGCGGACCGCTCGACACCGTGTCGCTGCGCCAGCTCGCCGAGCGTTCTCTCGGCGATCCGCTCTTCCTGCACGAGCTGGTGATCGGCGCGCTCGAGCGCGACGCCCTTCGCGACGAGGGCGACATCTGGCGGCTGCGCGGCCAGCTGCAGCCGACCGCCCGTCTGGTCGAGCTGGTCACGACACGTCTGGGCACGCTGTCCGAGCCGGAGCGTCACACCCTCGAGTTGACGGCACTAGGGGAGCCGCTGGCCCAGCCGGCGCTGGACCAGCTGGCCGAGGCCGGGGCGATCGCCGCGCTCGAAGACAGGGGTCTCCTCTCCAGCCGCATGGACGGTCGACGGTTACAGGTGTGTCTGGCCCACCCGGTGTACGGCGACGTGGTGCGTTCGGGCATCAGCCC
>DATBAO010000088.1:0-1802 GCA_036271495.1 Acidimicrobiales bacterium | reverse complement strand
TCGACGTGGGCGCGCGTGAACTTGGCGCTGATCTCCGTGCGCAGCTCCTCGCCGGCGGCGAACTCGACGCGCAGGTCGAGGTCGGCGATGTAGACCGTCTGCGCACGGGCGGCCCGCAGCCTCATCTCCACCCACTCGTTGCGCCGGTCATAGAAGGCGATGTGCTCGAAGCTCTCGGGCTGGAAGTCGGCGTCGAGCTCACGGTTGAGGACGTAAAGGAGGTTGCGGTTGAACTCGGCGGTGATGCCGGCCGCGTCGTTGTAGGCGGCCTCGATGATGCGCGGGTCCTTGACCAGGTCGGTGCCGAGCAGCAGGCGGCAGCCGGGGCTCAACAGCGTGGCGATCTTGCTCAGCACGTTGCGCCGCGTGCCGGGAGGGAAGTTGCCGATGGTGCCGCCCAGCAGGGCGACGAGCCTCGGCACGCCCTCGCGGGCGGGGACGTGCTCCAGGTGGCGTTCAAAGTCGCCCACCACACCGTGGACCTGGAGGCCCGCGTAGTCCTCGGTGAGCGTACGCGCGGCGTCCTCGACCACGGTCTGGGAGACGTCGAGCGGGATGTAGCGGCGCAGGGTGCCGGCGTCACGCATGGCATCGAGCAGGACGCGGGCCTTGTCCGACGCGCCCGCTCCGAGCTCCACCAGCTCCCCGGCGTCCGTCATCGACACGATCGTGCCCGCGTTCTCGCGCAGGATGGCGAGCTCCGTGCGGGTGGGGTAATACTCGGGCTGCTCGGTGATCTGTTCGAAGAGCTCCGATCCGCGCGCGTCGTAGAGATGCTTGGCCGACACCTCCTTGAACGGCTTGGTGAGGCCGTCGAGCACGTCGTTGGCCAGCGAACGTTCGTCATCCTCCGACAGCCACGAGTCGACGTGGACGAGGGGTTCGGAGAGCGGCTCCATGTCAGAGGTCCTTTGCGATTCGCAGGCCAGAGAAGATCTGCCGCCGCTGGGGGAAGTCCCAGTTGCGGAACGTCGGGGTGGCAACGCGGGGCCGGGTGGCCCAGGCGCTGCCGCGCAGCACCTTGTACTGGTCTCCGAAGAACACCTCGGAGTACTCGGGGTAGGGGAACGGCGTAAATCCGTCATACCCGGTGAAGCTGCTCGACGTCCACTCCCAGACGTCACCGATCATGCCCAGCACGCCGGAGGGGGAGGCGCCGGCGGGCAGCGACCCGGCCGGAACGGTGCCGCCGGCGCGGTGGTCAACGTTGGCGTGGAGCCCTGGGACGAGTGGTTCGTCGCCCCACGGATACAGAAGGGAGGTCTCGTGCTCCTGGTCCCAGGTCGCCGCCTTCTCCCACTCGATCTCGGTGGGCAGGCGGCCGGCGTGCGCTCTGGCGAAGGCGTCGGCCTCGAACCAGGAGATGTGGACGACCGGACGACCCGGATGCAGTGGCTCGAGCCCGGACAGGCGCCACTCGGACCGAAGATCGGCCGTCCAGCCCTGTGGTCGAGTGATGTCGTAGTCCTCCTTCCACGACCATCCTTCGTCGGACCACCATTCACGCCGCTCGTATCCACCTCCTTCCACGAACGTCAGGTACGTGGCGTTGGTGATCGGCGTGCGGCCGATCAGGTACGCGCGGACGTCGGTGTGGTGACGGGGGCGCTCATTGTCATAGGCGAAGCCGGTTGCGCTCGCGCCGATGAGGCACTCGCCCGCCGGGATCTCGACCATCTCCAGGCCGGTGAAACCGAACCCACCCGCCCATCGTCCGTTGCCGTTGCCGTTGGCGTTGGCGTTGGCGTTGCCGTTGGCGCCCGTCGCATGCGCCGCAGCGGCGCCGGCGAACGACCCCAGCC
>DATBAO010000087.1:0-3365 GCA_036271495.1 Acidimicrobiales bacterium | reverse complement strand
AGGACTGGGCCATTGAGGCCGACGAGGCGGAGCACGCGGCCGCCGGGGCGAACGGGGCGGAGGACAAGATCGCCACCCGTCGCGTGGTCGACCAGGCCAAGCAGGTCCTGATGGACCGCGACGACCTCCCCGAGGACGAGGCGTTCGGCTTCATTCAGCGCACCGCCATGCAGACGCGGGCACGCATGCGCGACGTGGCCCAGCAGGTCGTCGACGGCACACTGACCCCGTAGTGTCGACGTCATGACGTCGACCTCCGCCGCGGCCCAGGAGCGATCCGGCCCGCTGCTGCTGCTCGACGGCATGTCGCTGGCCTTCCGGGCCTACTACGCCCTGCCGGACACCCTCGCCACCTCGGGCGGCGTCGTCACCAACGCGGTGCACGGCTTCACCTCCATGCTCGTGTACCTGATCCGGGAGCACCACCCCTCCGCGCTGGCGGTGGCCTTCGACGCACCGGGCGCCACCTTCCGCGACGAGATCCTCGAGGACTACAAGGCGGGCCGGGCCGAGACCCCGTGGTTGCTGCCGCCCCAGTTCGACATGATCCGCGAGGTCATGACGGCGCTTGCCATCCCGGTGGTGGAGGCGCCCGGCTTCGAGGCTGACGACGTCCTGGCCACGCTGGCCACCGAGGCGGTGGAGCGCCAGACCGAGGTGGTCATCGTCACCGGCGACCGCGACAGCTTCCAACTGGTGCAGGACCCCTACGTGCGCGTACTCTACAACAAGCGCGGCGTCAGCGACTACGCGCTCTACGACGAGGCGGGCATCTTCGACCGTTGCGGCGTGCCGCCGACCCAGTACGTGCTGCTGGCCTCGCTGCGGGGCGACCCGTCGGACAACCTGCCCGGCATCCCGGGCGTGGGGGAGAAGACGGCGGCCAAGCTGCTCACTAAGTACGGCGACCTCGACGGCATCTTCACGCACCTCGACGAGCAGACGCCCAAGCTCCGCGAGAACCTGTCCGAGAACGAGGAGCTGGCCCGCTCCAACGCGCGCATCATCCCGCTCGTCCGCGACGTGCCACTCGACGTCGACGTGACGCACCTGACCCTGGGCGCCTGGGACCGCGCCACGGCAGAGGCGACCTTCGAGCGCTTCGAGATGAAGACGGTGTGGGGCCGGTTGGAGGAGTTGCTCGACGCCGGCGCGCTGGGCCAGCCCGTCCCCGGCAGCGCGGGGCCGACGGCCAAGGGGGCCGAGGCGGCGATCGCTGCGGCCAAGGTCGGGCACCCCGATGCGGCGGACCCGGTCGCGCCGCCGTTCGACCTGCGCGAGGTGGCGCTGCCGGCGACGGCGTCCGAGGTGACCAAGGTGCTGGGTGGGCTCGGCGAGGGGCGGCTGGCCCTGGCGGCACGCTGGAACGGCATGCCCGGGCGGAGCGAGCTGGTGGCACTGGTCCTGGTGGCCACCGAGGGCGAGGAGGCGGGCCTGGGCGTCCTGGTGCCGGCGGACCTGCTCGGCGCCGCCTCGGTGGGCAAGAAGCTCAACGCGCTGCTGGCCCGGCCGTTCGTGGGGCACGAGGTCAAGGAGGCCATGCGGTCGCTCTTGCCGCTCGGCATCGACCTCACGGGCCTGGAGATGGACACTGCGGTGGCGGCCTATCTGCTCGACGCCTCCACCGGCGAGTACGAGCTGTCCCAGCTGCGCGAGGCGACCGGCCAGCTCAGCCTCGACATCACCGAGCCCGGCGAGACCGAGCGCGACCTGGCCCAGGAGGGCGCGGGCGAGGCCGCCGACGTGGCCGGCATGGCGCAGGGGTTCCGGCAGCGCATCGTCACCGAGGACATGGGGCGGCTGCACGACGAGATCGAGACGCCCCTGGTGCGGGTCCTGGCCAAGATGGAGGTCGCCGGCATCGGCGTGGACCGGGCCGAGCTGCAGGCGATCACCGACGCCCTGAAGGAGTCGGCCGCCACCCTGCAGGCCGAGGTGCAGGAGCACGCCGGGCGCGAGTTCAACGTCAACTCGACGCCGCAGCTGCGGACCGTCCTGTACGACGAGCTCGGCCTCACCCCGGGCAAGAAGACCAAGACGGGCTTCTCCACCGACGCGCAGACGCTCGAGAGCCTGCGGGGGGACCATCCGATCATTGACGCGCTGCTGGCTTACCGCGAGGTGGAGAAGCTGCGCTCGACCTACGGCGAGAGCCTGCTGGCCGAGGTGGCGGCCGACGGGCGCATCCACGCGTCGTTCGGGCAGACCGTGGCGCGCACGGGTCGCATCTCGTCGGATCGGCCGAACCTGCACAACATCCCGGTGCGCACAGAGCAGGGCAAGCAGTTCCGGCGCGCCTTCGTGCCGGCGCAGGGCTGCACCTTCCTGGTGGCGGACTACGACCAGGTGGAGCTGCGCTGCATCGCGCACCTGTCCGAGGATCCCGGGCTCATCGACGCGTTGACGACGGGGTCCGACGTGCACCGCACGGTGGCGGCGGCCGTCTACGGGATCAGCCCCGAAGAGGTGAACCACACGCAGCGCGAGTACTCCAAGATGGTCTCGTACGGGCTGGCCTACGGCATGGAGGCCTACGGGCTGAGCCAGCGCCTGGGCGTGGCCGTCGAGGAGGCCGCCGCCATCATGGAGAGCTACTTCGGCGCCTTCCCGCTCGTGAAGCAGTACATGGACCACGCCGTGGCCGACGCCAAGATCCGCGGCGCCACCCGCACCATGTTCGGCCGCATCCGGCCCCTGCCCGACCTGGAGTCGGCCAACTACCGGGTGCGCCAGGCGGCGGAGCGCCAGGCCATGAACGCCGGGATCCAGGGGCTGGCGGCGGACATCTTCAAGCTGGCCCTGGTGCGGCTCGACCGCGACCTGGAGTCCCAGCAGCTGGCCAGCCGCCTGGTCCTCCAGGTGCACGACGAGGTCATCGTCGAGATGGCGGCCGGGGAGGAGGAGGTCGTGCTCCGCCTCACCGAGGCCGCCCTGACCGGCGCGGCCGACCTCAAGGTCCCGCTCACGATCTCCGCCGCCACGGGAGCGAGCTGGGCCGCCGCCAAGGGCTGAGCGGCGGGAGTTGCGCGGCTGGGGCTGACGGGGTCGACGGGTCGCAGTCGGGGAGAACGCTCCTGAGCAGCTGCTACGCTGGCAGGCCTTGCCCGCCGGCACCGGTGGCGGCGCAAACCATATTTCTCGAACTGACCCCGGCGCGGTCCTGCGGGTGCAAGTCGCACCTGTCGCAAGGAGCTTCATCACATGGCTGACGCACGCACCTCCCTCCTCTCTCCCGAAGCGATGGGCAGCTTCGACGCCGAGGGGAACTACACCCCCCGCACCATCGTCGACGACGACCTCGGTGACGCCGATCTCGAAAAGGCGATGGGTGACTCCATCATCGAGTTCGACGACGGCGACGTCAT
>DATBAO010000086.1:0-8505 GCA_036271495.1 Acidimicrobiales bacterium | reverse complement strand
GAGTGCGTGGCTGTTGTTGAAGACGGGTTTGCCCACCAGACCCTCCTTGCGCAGGGCCAGCACTTCGCGGTTCTGGAAGATATGCGCGTTGTCGGCGATGGTGTCCACGTGGTCAGTGATGGCGATGGCCGCGCCGGCCATGGTGAAGAGGTTGACCGTGCTCTGGCGCTCTTCATCCCGGCTGAACGTCCGCATGATCAGCGGGTCGCCATCGAGGATGACCTGACCTCGGCCGGAGACGTCGGCGAATCCGGTGAACCCCATGAACGGGTTGTTCCACTGGGACCACTCCGGCTGCCAGGTCTCGCGGCCGCCGCTGAAGGTGAACCAGGTGCCGAAACCGGCGTCGTTGTCGATCCGGATCAGGTCGCCGTAGTGGCGCTCCGCGGACCCGTGGTCGAACAGGTTGGGCAGGACGAGGCTGAGCTGCATGTCGCCCGTCGCCTCGCGCATCCACTGGAGTGCCCGCACGTAGCCATCGCGCCCGTGGTTCACGCCCACGGTGCCGTCGTTCTGATCGAAGCCGGTCTCGTAGTAGGCCAGGAAGTCAATCCGGAGGAACACCGCCCCGAGCTCCCGGAAGTAGGACACGTAGCCCTTGACGTATTCCTCCGCGCCGTCCCGGGTGGTGTCCACCCACTGCAGCTGTCCACCACCGTCGAAGTAGTCGTTCGGGTTGACGATGTCCGCCACCTTGACGTCGGGCCGTCCGACCACCGTGACGGACGGGTCGGTCACGGCCGACTTGGTGGCCCACAGGGGGTTGTAATAGACGCCGAGCTGCATGTCCTTCGACTGCAGGTACTTGGCCCACCACGCCCAGTCGTGCTCCCAGTCGTCCGCCTGGCTGACGATGTAGCCGTGGCGCGTGACCTTCTGCGTGTTATCGATCCAGCCATCGGTACAGGCCATGGTGTAGCCGTAGTCACGAAATGTCTCCGCCACCCAGTCGATGTTCGTCTTCCAGACGGCCTCGGGAATGATGGTGTTCGAGGCGTTCTCGTAGTCGTACGTGCTCCAATAGAGCGGACCGGGGCCGCCGGGACGAAACCCGGGCGCACCTGAGGCCGTCGTCAACGCGTCCGTTACGGTTTCGGCGGCACCGGCAGGCGTGGCGCCTTCAAGCACCTGCGCTCCGGCGGATGAACCCGCCAGGCCGACAAGCACCGCGCTCCCACCGCCCTTGAGGACCTCGCGTCGCGTCGGCACCAGATCACATCCCCCGTCTTCGAGCCCCTCGGCACGTCACCGTAGTCAATCCGACAAACCCGGTGTCTTCGGAGCGACGATCCGGTCAGCCGCCGGAGTGACGCGCGTGGCCTATGGGACGACCGTCACGGCGAAGACCAACGGTGCCCCGGGCACCGGCGTGCACGGCGTCGGATCGCACACATTGCGGCCAGCTTGGAACGGCACGGTGACCGTGGCTGTGCCGATGCCGACCGCCCGCACGCTGGCAGTGAAGGTCGCACCGACGGAGTGGGTCCATTGCAGGGACACGATGGCATCATCCGACACCTCCGGTGGTCCCGGCCAGGTCCCGCCAGACATGTCAGTGCCTCCCCGCAGTGTCACCGTCGTTCCGACATGCACGCAGACGGGCGTCGCCTGGCCTCCGGGCTCCGCCGTCACCGCGGCCGTTCCGTTGCTGCACACCGGAGTGGTGGGCGTCGTCGCACCCGTGTTGGCCGGCTCCAGCGTCGTCGGCGGCACGCTCAGCGACGGCGGGAACGCAGTCGTGTGCGTGCTCGGGGACGAGCTGCCATGCGTCGCCGGCGACGCGCAGCCGGCGACGCAGCAGGCCATCGCCACGACCAGGAACAGGCGCTGGACCGTCACGAGGCCACTATGGCGCAGATCGCTCCATCGCTGCGTCCGGCCCAAAGGGCCCGTAGCTGGAGGCTCTTCGGGCGAGGCGCGTCCGTGTGTGAAACAGTCATGTGCCGTGAAGGCGTGGCGTGTGCACGAGTTCGGTGAGCCCTCCGAAGCCCTGCAGCTCGACGAGGTGCAGGCGCCAGTCGCGGGCCCGGGCGAAGTCCTGGTGCGAGTGGCGGCCACCACCCTCAACTTCAACGATGTCGACGGCGTGCGCGGCCGCTACCGCACGGTGTCGCCTCCCCTGCCCTACACCCCCGGCATGGAAGTACTGGGCACGGTGGAGGGCGCCGGGCCCGGCGCCGAAGGGTGGATCGGAAAGCGGGTGGTCGCCATTCCGGGCGGTGCCTTCGGCGGCTACGCGGAGTTCGCGGTCGGCCCGAGCGCCATGGCATTCGAAATGCCTCCGGAGTCCGTGCTGCCCGACAGCGCAGCGGCGGCGGTTTACTTCCCGTTTCACCTGTCCTGGCTCGCGTTGCACGAGCGGGCCAAGGTCCAGCCGGGCGAGACCGTTCTGATTCATGCCGCGGCCGGAGGGGTCGGCTCTGCCGCGGTCCAACTCGCCAGCCAGGCCGGCGCCAGAGTGATCGCGACGGCCGGATCGGCGGCCAAGCTCGAGTTGTGCCGGTCCCTGGGTGCTGCGGTTGCGGTCAACTACCGAGAGGATGATTTCGTCGAGGCGGTGCTGCAGGCGACGGACGGCCGGGGCGTCGACGTCGCGTTCGACTCCATCGGAGGCGATGTCACGACCAAGACCTTCCGATGCATGGCGTTCAACGGCCGCCACCTCCTCGTTGGCTTCGCGTCGGGGATCGAAGCCGAGGACGAGGGCATCGTGCCGCGCCCGGTCCTGTTCGGGAACTTCTCGCTCTACGGCGTGTGCCACGCCTACGTCGACGACCCCGCGGCCCTCAAGACGATGACCGGCTACAACTTTCCGTCACACGCCGACGGGGAACGCACGCACGCCCGGATTCTCGAGCTCGTCCTGAACGGCAGCGTGCGTCCGGTCGTCGGCCGTGCGGTCCCCTTCGACGATCTGCCGCCGGCCCTCCAGGCCATGGCGGACCGTCAGACGATGGGGCGCAACGTCGCTGTCTTGGGACGTCCGGCCGGCTGAGCCGTCATCGACGTCTTGTGGCTCAGCGCGGGCGGCGGCGCAGCGACGGATCCGCGATGGCGGCGGGGACCCAGCCGACGTCGGTGTCGTTGAGGTCGGTGCCCGGAGCCACGATCTCGTCGATGCGGTCGAGGACCGGGGTGCTCAGGCGGAGCTCCAGCGCCGGCAGCTGTGACTGCAGGTGCTCCATGGTGCGCGGTCCGATGATCGGCGACGTCACGCCAGGGTGCTCGAGCACGAACCCGAGGGCGAGCTCAATCAGCGACAGGCCGGCCCCGTCGGCCAGGTCGATGAGCTGCGTCAGCGCCTCGAGCTTGGCCTGGTTCCCCGGCACCTCCATGTCGTAGTGGTGCGGCAGGAACGTGGCCCGGCGGCTGGTGTTCTCCTTGCCCGGCCCGAAGGCTCCCGACAGCCAGCCTCCCGCCAACGGGCTCCACGACAGCACGCCCATGCCGTACTTCTGGCACATCGGCAGCACGTCCTTCTCAATGCTGCGGACCAGAATGGAGTACGGCGGCTGCTCGGTCACGAAGCGCTCGCGAGCCCGGCGCTCGGCCACCCACTGTGCCTCGACGATCTCGTGCGCAGGGAAGGTCGAACTGCCGAAGTAGCGGATCTTTCCCGCCCGCACCAGGTCGGTCAGCGCGCCCAAGGTCTCGTCGATGTCCGTCTCGGGCGAAGGCCGGTGGATCTGGTAGATGTCGATGTAGTCGACGCCGAGCCGGCGCAGGCTGTTGTCGCACGCGGCCATGATCCAGCGCCGTGAGTTCCCCTGCGCGTTGGGGTCCTGACCCATCTGGCCGTGCACCTTCGTGGCCAGCACCACCTTGTGCCGCTTGACTTGTGCCAGGGCCTTGCCGACGATCTCCTCGGACTCGCCGAACGAGTAGACGTCGGCGGTGTCGACGAAGTTGATGCCGGCGTCGAGCGCGGCATGGATGATGCGGATGGAGTCGTCATGGTCCGTGTTGCCGAACGACCCGAACATCATCGCCCCGAGGCAGAGGGGGCTGACCTTGAGGCCGGTTCTTCCAAGCGTGCGATATTCCATGCGGCCGAACCTACCAACGGACCTCGCTGTCCGCGCCGCGGGCCGTGCTGCTCAGAGACGGTCGCAGGCGTCGGCCGCCGCGAGCAGGAGCACCGCGTCACCGCTGCGCCCGAAACTGCGCAGCGCAGCCTCGGTCAGCTTGATGGCGTGCTCGTCGCCCGAGGCCAGAGCCCGTTCCACCAGGTCGCCGGCGGCCGGCGACGGCGCCGTGGCGACGGGAGCGCTCCGGTCAATGCCGTAGGCGACGTGCAAGGCCGCTGCGGCCTGCCAGACGTAGCCCAGGGCGGCAGCACGATCCTCCTCGGCCAGCCACGGCAACACGAGCTCCAGGGACAACGGTGACGTCACCGCGTGGAGCAGGCCGATCGCCCCGCCGCCATCCGCGTTGCGCAGGTACGCCACCGATCCTCCGCTGGCCAGCTGGTCGAGCAGGTCCACCGCCCCACCCGTCCAACCGAGCGACGCCACACCCTGCTCGAACTCGTCGGCGATGTCGGCCACCGCCGCCACCCGGTCGCTGATGAGCACCGCGCTCGGTGCGTCCTCGGGGAGGTAGGGCAGATCGGCCAGCGCGTCGGCCACGCCCTCGTGCCCGATGAGCAGTGGCGGCCCCGGCAGCTCCTGGTAGCTGGCGGCCCAGAAGGCCAAGCCGTTGGCCACCTCGAGCCGGCGCGGCGGCGTGTCGGCCCCGCCGAAGGCGCGCAAGGCGTGACCGGTGCGGATCAGCCCGTGCGTCGCCGCACCGACGGAGCCGGGCAGCAGGCGCGGCACCCACTCCCCCGCCACGGCGGCGACCGGTCGGTCGGCGATCTCGCGCTCGAAGAGGGCGAGCCATTCGGGAAAGCGGTCGGCCCGGCCCAGCGCGGCCGGCCAGTCCTCCTCCGTGAGCGGCCGCGCCGGCGGCGGGGCATCGTCGAGCCGCCGCCGGTACAGGGCCACCCACGCGGGGATGGCGTCGGGCCGCCCCAGGTGGGCCAGCGCTTCGGCGGCCATGGGGCCGTGATTGGCCAGGCCGACGGAGCCGAACCGGGGCGCCGTCGCGGCGAACACCGTCAGGGCGTCATCGAGGGCCTCCGTCTCCACCGTCCCAGTATGGCGAGTGATGCCTCCGGGCGCCCCGGTCCTCGGCCACTACGATCCGGCCTTTGACGACGGGAGGTCCGATGGCGACGACGCCGCCACTGCAGGGATTGCGCATCATTGAGTGTTCGGCCCTGGGGCCGGCTGCCATCACGACGGCGCTGGTCGACCTGGGGGCGGACGTCATCAAGGTGGAGCCGCCGGCCGGTGACTACATCCGCGAGATGACGTGGCCCATCGTGGAGGGCACGTCCCTCATGCACCTGCACCTGAACCGGGGCAAGCGCTCCCTGGTGCTCGACCTGCGCACCGAGGCCGGCGTGGGCATCCTGAAGGAACTGGCGCAGGACGCTGACGTGGTGATCGAGGCGATGCGCCCCGGGGCGCTGGCCCGCCGCGGCGTGGGCTACGACGACCTGCGCCTCATCAACCCGAAGATCGTCTTCTGCACCATCTCGGGCTACGGCATGACCGGCCCCTACCGCGACTACCCGAGCCACGGCGTGGCCTATGACACCTGGGGCGGCATCGTCAGCGTCGCCACCGACGACGAGGGGTTCACCTACATCCCCGAGCACGTCTCCATCGGCATCAACGCGGCGCCGCTCTTCGGCGGGCTGGGCATCCTGGCCGCCGTCATCCGGGCCCGCGCCACCGGCGAGAGCGCGTACATCGACCTGGCCCAGTCCGACGCCGCGGCCGCCATGGACTGGTACCGCTCGGAGAGCTTCCGCGCCTACGAGCGACCGGAGTCCGAGGTCACCGGCAACAAGGCCGACAACTACGAGCGGCGGGCGCCGGGCACCGCCGGCATGGTCGAGGGCGTGCGCTACCAGGTCTACGAGACGTCCGACGGCGGCCATGTCCTCTTCATGGCCTCGGAGCAGGCGTTCTGGAAGAACTTCTGCGAGGCGGTCGACCGCGTCGATCTCTTCGAGCGCTGGCCCGGTTCCAAGTACGCCGACCACGCCCGGGGCAACAAGGAGCTCCGGCGCGAGCTGCGCGACATCTTCCGCACCAAGACGGCGACCGAGTGGCTGGAGTTCGGCGGACGCGTCAACACGCCCATCGCCCCGGTCAACACGCCCAAGACGCTGCTCGACGACCCGCAGTTCGCCGATCGCTTCCCGCTCCTGCCGGCGGCGGACATGGGAGCCGACCAACTCTTCACGCCGCTGCACTTCGTCGGCGAGGAGCTCCCCCACCCGGCCAAGGCGCCCACCGTGGGCGAGCACACCGAGGCGGTCTTGCGCTCCGTGCTGGGTTATGACGACAATCAGATCTCCAAGGCCCGGGACGGGGGCGCATTCGGTTCCGATACATAGGCGGCGTCGTCGGCCAAGGGGAGGTCTCTGATGGACAAGGTCCGGCTGGGCGTGCTGGGCGCGGGGAACATCGCGGTGATGAACGTGCGGGGGTACCTCGAAGACCCGCGCTGCGAGGTCGTCGCCGTCTGTGACACCGACGAGGAGGTAGGCCGCCAGGCCGCCAAGGAGTGGGGCGCCGAGTCGTTCTACGCCGACCTCGGCGACATGCTGGCGGACGAGTCCATCGATGCGCTGGAGATCCTGACCCCGACGCACATGCACCACGACCACGTGATCGCCGCGCTGGAGGCCGGCAAGCACGTGTCGGTCCAGAAGCCGGTGGCGAACTCGGTGGAGGACGCGCTGGAGATGGAGGCGGTGGCCAACAAGGTCGGCCGCACGCTGCGCATCAGCGAGTGCTTCGTCCATTATCCCCCGCTCGAGCTGGCCAAGCGCCTGGTCGCCGAGGGCGCCATCGGCAAGCCGACGTCGCTGCGCATCCGGACCCTGGTGGGCCAGACCGACTCGGCCTTCCAGACCTCGCTGCGCCCCGAGGGCTACGGGTGGCGCCTCGACAAGCGGAGCGCGGGTGGACACCTGTTCGACGACATGGTGCACAAGTACGCCATGGCCCTGTGGCTGCTGGACATGGACATCACTTCGGTGCAGGCCGTCGTGCGCCGGCGCGACCTCTTCTTCGAGCCCTGCGCGGTCATCTTCGAGTACGAGGACCCCGAGGTGCTCGGGTCGATGGAGGTCCAGTACGCGCCCAACTTCTACATGCGCTCCAAGTACTACGGCGCTGACGAGTTCTTCGAGATCACCGGGGACGAGGGGCAGCTCTGGGTGACCCGGGCCACCGGCGAGATGCTCGACCTGGCACCCGTCATGTTGTTCACTGGCACGGCCAGCGAAATCAAGACGACGGAGTACACGGACATCGACGCCGACTGGGGCACCGGGTTCGCCCGCTCGTCCCAGCACTTCGTCGACGCGCTGGTCAACGGCACCGCCGCCGCCATGACGGCGGGCGAGGCAACCGACGTGCTGCGGCTCTGCTTCGCCGTCTACGAGGCGGGGGCGACCCGCCTGCCGGTCGATCCTCGCGGCATCACCGGGACCGTGAGCCCTCCCGGCTGGGGTGACTGGTAGGTCACTCCCAGGGCGGCCGTCCGACCTCAATCCGCTCGAGCGAGGACCGGACGCGGCCGAAACGGTCGGCGGCGGCGGTCCACTGTTCCCGTGCCTCGGAGAGCTCCTCGCGGCTGCGCCCCACGAAGTTCCACCACATGAGGATCGGCTCGGGGAACGGCACGCCGCCGAGGAGCAACGCCCGCGCCGGCGCAGCCACCTCCAACCGGCACTGGTCCCGCCCCGAGCCGAGGTAGGCCAGCACACCCGGCTCCACCGGCACGCCGTCCACGACGGCGCTGCCCTCCAGCACGACCAGGGCGTGCTCGTAGTCGGTCCGCAACGGCACCGTCGTGCTCGGGCCGCGCAGGGTCAGCTCCGCCCCCATGTGCTCGGTGTCGCGGCGGGCCGGCGAGTCGGCCCCGCCGAAGGCGCCCACCAGCACGGCCGCCTCGGCGTGCGGGAGGTCGACCCGCGGCAGCTCGGCGTGATGCTCGAAGGCGGCGGGGCCGTCCCGGGTGGCGGAAGGCTGGGCCACCCAGAGCTGGACGGCGTGGATCTCCTCGGCGCGGGCGGAATCCTCCTCGGCGTGCGACACGCCATGACCTGCCGTCATGAGGTTGAGCTGGCCGGGCCGGATGAGCTGCTCGGAGCCGAGGCTGTCCAGGTGCAGCAGCTCGCCGGCCAGCAGCCACGTCACCGTCTGCAGGCCCATGTGCGGATGGGGCCCGATGCCGAACGACTGGCCCGGCTGCCCGCGGACCGGCCCGGCATGGTCGAGGAAGCACCAGGACCCCACGGTGCGGCGCGGCCGCTGGGGCAGCACCCGGCGCACCGGCAACGAGCCCACCAGAGTCGACCGGGCCGGCGAGAGCTCCAGTACCGGCCCTGCGGCCTGGTGCGCCGCCCCGGGCACTGGCGCTGCGTCGTCCGTGGCCACC
>DATBAO010000085.1:0-14392 GCA_036271495.1 Acidimicrobiales bacterium | reverse complement strand
TGGCCTGCGTTGCACGTCCCCCAGCCGAGCCCCCATTCAGGCAGGACGATCTGCTTGCCCTGCTGGGCTGCGAAGGATGACAGCCAGTTCAGGCCGTACGACTCGGTCTGGAGCGAGCTGAACTCGGCTGCCGCCCCCGGGTACGTCCCTCCGGCGTTGTCATAGACGTCGGACCCGATGTAGTTCACGTACGCGCTGCCCGGGTAGTAGCTCGCCAGATTGCCGACACCCGTGTCCCCCAGGGTCGGGTTCCACTCAAAGGTGAAGTTGGCCCCGGGCACGGCCCGCATGGTCGTCACGATCTTTTGGTAGGCGCCCACGTAGGCAGAGGCACAGCCGCCGGCCGCCCAGGGGAACCAGTTGCCGTTGAACTCCCAGCCGGGACGCACCACCGAGGACCCGAAGCCGTTTGAGACCATGGCCTGCGCCACCTTCGTCCAGTCCGCATTGAATACACCGGCAGCTTCTTGGGTGAGGCCGTAACAGCTCCCGCTGGTGTTCGAGAGGCTGGAGCTCGGGCTGTAGGTGTCGGGGAGCATCGGGAGGCCCCAGATCATGGAGTAGCCGGTGCCCTTCCAGCGCGAGTACGGCCAGCTCGACCCGGTGAGACTGCTCCAGGAAGTCCCATCCTGGAAGTCCATGGCGTACTTGACGTTGCCGCCAAGCGCGCTGTTCAGCGAGGTGGGCGGCGTCGTCGCCCCGTCGTAGGCGCCGAAGGCGGCCGGCGGGTTCGCCGATGACGCCGGGATGATGTTCGCCGCGGCGACGCCGAGAGAGGCGGTGCAGGCCAGCCCGGCGATGATGGCGAGTGGTCTCGCGAGTCTCTTGGTGAGGGCCATGGTCAAGCGGGCGGGGCAGGAAGTGTCATGGCTCTCTCCGACGTGGGCGCACGCAGATCGCGGCGGCCCGAGGAGACTAGCCACAGGCACGATTGGCTGCCACGGGGGTAGCTCACCCCACCCCCACCAGGTGATCCGCGGGCCGACATGGTGCGGGGAGGAGGCGGCGGGCGACCGCCCGGAGGCGCGGCGGCCCGAGCGCGCCAGGGGTCATCGGAGCGCGCTGCCACCAAGAATCGGGACGGGGAGCCTCGCGGGGCTCCGCATCGGCTCGGTGAGCCAGGAGCGCGTCGCCCACGCGAAGTGCCCCGTGGTGAAAGTCCGGCTCAGCGCTTCTCGAGCTTGCCGTTCGCCTTGAACCAGTCGAGCGTCGTGCGCAGTCCCTCGTCCAGGCTGATCGGGCTGTAGCCCAGCCGCTTGTAGGTCTTGGAGTCCTCCAGCTTGCGCCGGTCGGGTCGCGCTTTGGCCGCCTTCTCGGCGATCGCCACCAGCGTCGGGCCGAAGACCTTGGCCAGTTCCGGGTCATCCGAGGGCTCGACGTCGACGACTTCGTGGTCGATGCCGGCCAGCTGCCCCATGCGGTTGCAGGCGTTGGCGATGCTGACGACATCCTCGGGCCGCCCGTCGAGCATGTAGCGCTCTCCGGAGACTCCCTTGTCGAGGGCGAGGATGCACCCCCGCGCGATGTCCTCGCCGTAGACCCAGCTCACCGGGAACTTCAGGTAGCGCTCAATGCGCCCGCGGGCGGCGGACAGCAGGACGCGGTTGAAGCTCGTCGTGCCGAGCGCGTTGCTGACCACCGGCGACGGGCCGAAGATGGCCCCGGGGTGCGTGCTCACCACGTCCCGGCCCTTCTCGGCCCGGGCCATGGCGTCCAGGAATGCCGCCATTTTCGTGATCGTGTACGGATCCGAGCTCGGCTCCTTGGTCACCGGCGCGTCCTCACGGTCGAGGCCGCCCGCGGTGTCGAAGAAGGTGCCGGTGCTGACGGCCACGACGCGTCGCAGGTCGACGGCCTCGGCGGCATCGAGCACGTTCTTCGTGCCGTTGATGTTGACTGCCTCGAAGTCGGCCAGGTTCTGACTGGCGCCCCCCAGCAGCGCGGCGCAGTGGATGGCGGAGTCCGCCCCCTGGGCCGCCTTCAGCACGTCGTCGTACTCGGTGACGTCGCCCGTCACCACCTCGACCCCGAGTGCGGCCAGCGGCGCCGAGTCGGCCGACTCCCGGGCCAACGCCCGGACGTGGTCGCCCCGCTCGGTCAACAGCTTGCAGACGTTCGCCCCGGCGAGGCCGGTGGCGCCCGTGACCAGGACCGTCTGGCTCATGCCGTTTCCTGCAGCAGCGACTCGTCCGGCTTGGCGGCGTCGACCTGGTCCTTGCTGTAGGGGATGACCGGCTCGCCGCTCCCGTACAGGTCGAGCGTGTGCAGGAAGCGGTGCAGACCCATCGCGTTGGCGCACGCAAATCCCAGTTCGACGATCTGGGCCGAGGTGAAGTGCTCGCCCAGCTTGCGGTAGGTCTCGTCGTCGATGGCGTGATGGTCGGCGGACAGGAGGTCGAGGAACTCGACCGCCAGGCGCTCCTGCTCCGTCAGGTCGCCACCGTGGCCGGGGGCGATGAGACAGGCGACGTCTTCGTCGGAGATGGAGTCGTGCTTCCTCGACTGGCTGCACGGCTGGCACTCGCCGAGCTGCGCGCTGCGGATGCGCAAGAGCTCCGTGATGCGACCGCCGAGGAGGGTGTTCTTCCCATACCCCTGACGCGCCATGTTGACCATCATGATCTGCGAGGTCTTGTAGGCGAAGATCTGCAGCGGGACCGGCGTGGCGTACGTTCCGGCGGCCACTCCCTCCTCGATGATCGTCCGCACCTCGGGCGTCATCTCCTCAAACGGAATCGGCTCAATTCTCGGCATGTGCAGAAAACCCCCATCCATCTTCGGGCTCGTCCCCGGAGATCTCGTATGTGTGGTGAGGTGCCTACTGTAACGTCGTCGCGTGCCTCTTGACCCATCTGCAATTCTCTTGACAGACCGCGTCGCCGTCGTCACGGGCGGCGGCTCCGGTATCGGACGCGGCATCGCCAACGGCTTCGCCGCCTTCGGTGCGAAGGTCGCGATCTGGGAGAAGGATCCCGACACGTGCGCCGCCGCGGCGAAGGAAGTCGACGGCCTCTCCGTGCCGACCGACGTGCGCGACTCGTCCGAGGTCGACCGCGCTCTGGAGCAGACGGTGGCCGAGTTCGGTCCCGTCAGCATCCTCGTCAACAACGCGGGCGGCGTGTTCTCCTCGCCGCTGCTCGACACGACCGAGAACGGATGGGACGCGCTGTACCGCGCCAACCTCAAGCACGTCATCCTGTGCACGCAGCGGGTGGCACGCGTCATGGTCGAGAACGACATCGGCGGCAGCATCATGAGCGTGAGTTCCATTGAGGGCGTGCGCGCCGCGCCGGGCTACGCGGCGTACGCCGCCGCCAAGGCCGGCGTGCTCAACTACACCAAGACGGCCGCGCTCGAGTTGGCCCACCTCGGCATCAGGGTGAACGCGCTGGCGCCCGACATCACCATGACCGAGGGCATCGCCGCCATCGCGCCCGACACCGGTGGACGCTTCGGCCTCACCGTGCCCATGGGCCGGGCCGGCCACGTCGACGAAATGGCCGGGGCCGCCATCTTCCTGGCCAGCGACATGTCGAGCTACATCACCGGCCAGACCATCCACGTCGACGGCGGGACGCACGCCGGGAGCGGCTGGTACCACCACGCCCAGACCGGCGAGTACGTCCTCGGCCCGTCGTCGTAGCAGGCTCTTCGCCGGCTTCGCTCAGCCGTCCCCGAGCCCGACGTGGGCTCCCATGCCGCCGTCGACGGCGATCATCTGCCCCGTGATGTAGCGGGACTCGTCGGACGCCAGGAACACCACGACGTCCGCGATGTCCTCGGGTTGGCCCACCGACCGCGTCAACACGGCCTTGCCGAGTCCCGCCACCATCTTCTCGTCCAGGTGGGCGCGCACGGCGTCCGTGATGATGAGCCCGGGCAGGATGGTGTTGACCCGGATGCCCTGCTTCCCGTGGCTCGTCGCCACGTACATGGACAGCGCGTTGACGCCTGCCTTGGAGATGCCGTACGCGGTCCGGGTCCGGTCACCCTTGAGCGAGGCGCCCGAGGACATGTTGATGATGGAGCCGCCACCACCGCGCACCATCTCGGGCACGGCGTGCTTGCAGGTGAGCACCTGGCTCTGCAGGTTCACCTCCATGGTGCGCTGGAAGACCTCGAGCGACAGGTCGGTCACCGCCGTGTCGCGGGTCAGGAAATCCGAGTCGGTCAGGGCCGCGTTGTTGTGCAGGATGTGCAGGCCGCCGAAGTTCGAGGTGGCCGCGGCGATGGCAGCGATCACCTGCGCCTCGTCGGACAGGTCGGCCTGGAAGGCCACGGCGCGGTCGCCGGCCGCCGTGATCCCCTCCGTCACGCGTGCCGCGGCGGACAGGTCGATGTCGACCACCAGCACCGAGGCGCCCTCGCGGGCCAGTGCACGCGCGGTCGCGCCGCCGATCCCGCCGCCGCCCCCGGTGACGATCGCGACCTTGTCGGTGAGACGTTCCATGCAGTTCATTCCTCCGTTGTGATGTGGATGCTGGCGCGACCCTAGCTAGGGGCGCTCGAGGATCACCCCATCGAACGGTGCCAGGCGGAGGTCGGCCTCGACGATGTCGAGATCACGTGAACGGTCGGTACACACCTGCACGGTCCCGGGCAGGTCGCGCAGGACGAGCTCCTCTGCGGTCATGTTGAGCGCGACCACGTGGCGGTCGCCGCGCGTCCAGGCCCAGGCCTGCTCGGGTGTCTCCACCGTGGCCGTGGCGCCGGTGCTGAATTCGGGATGGCCCCGTCGGAAGGCGATGATGTCCCGGCACAGCGTCAGGACCGACCCGGGGTCGTCGCGCTGCGCCGTCACGTTGGCGCCGGCCAGGTCGCCCAGCGGGAGCCACGGTCGGGCCGCATCGGTGAAGCCACCTCCGGGGAGATCGCTCCACTGCATCGGCGTGCGGCCGGCGTCACGCCCTTCGTAGTAGGGGTAGAAGCGGACGCCCAGCGGGTCGCGCATGTCCTCGTGGGCCACGGCGACATTGGCCATGCCGATTTCGTCACCCTGATAGAGGACGGGCGTGCCGCGCAGGCTCAGCAGCATGAGGAGGGCCAGGCGGACCTTGGCCGGGTCGTCCTCGGCCCAGCGGGTGGGGAAACGGAACATGTCGTGGTTCGAGCCCGTCCACGCCGGCCAGGACCCCGGAGGCAGCGCCGCCTCGGTCTCCTCCACGATTCTCCGCATGTCGGGAGCCTGGAAGGGCGCGCTGATGAAGTTGAAGTTGAAGGCCAGCCCCAGCTCGTCCGCACCGTTGCCGTAGAACTCCGCCAGCTTGTCCACCGGGACGGGGGTCTCGCCGATCAGGAGGCGCGGCTCCTCGTAGCCGTCCGCCAGCGCTCGCCAGCGCCTGACCACCTCGTGCACCTCGGGCCGGTTGGCGTTGTACACGCTGCGCTGGCCGAACATCTGCGTCTCGAAGTCGTCGTCCTCGGTGGCGGGCGGGTTGTCGCGCAGCAGGGCGTCCTTGATGATGACGTTGCAGACGTCGATGCGGAACCCGGCCACGCCACGGTCGGACCAGAAGCGGAAGATGCCGTCGAACGTGTCCCGCACGTCCTCGTTCCACCAGTTGAGGTCGGGCTGCTCCTGCAGGTGGTTGTGGAAGTAGTACTGGCCTGTCCCCTCGTCGAGGGTCCAGCCCGGTCCGCCGAAGCTGCTGATCCAGTTGTTCGGCAGCTCCCCGTCTTCCTTGCCGTCGGCCCAGACGTACCAGTCGCGGTGCGTCGACGTGCGCGACGAACGGGACGCCACGAACCAGGGATGCTGTTCGCTCGTGTGGTTCGGCACGATGTCCATGAGCACCCGGATGTCGCGCCGGCCGGCCTCGGCCACCAGCCGGTCGAAGTCGTCCATGGTGCCGAACTCGGGCGCGATGGCGCAGAAGTCCGAGACGTCGTAGCCCCAGTCGGCATTCGGGGACACGGTGACCGGTGAGAGCCAGATGCCGTCGACGCCGAGCCATGCGAGGTGGTCCAGGTGCTCCATGATCCCCGGGATGTCGCCGACGCCGTCGGCGTTGCTGTCCGCGAACGAGCGCGGGTAGATCTGGTAGAGGACGCCCGCCTTCCACCACGGCTCGTCCGCCGCCGTCATGCTTCCGCCCCCACCGGGCCGGTGGCGGCGTCGCGCCAGGGTGAGAGGTCGAGCATCGGGTAGCGCGCCGCCACCCCGGCCAGTGTCTGCGCCGTCCAGTAGGGATGCCCCGGCGGCGGGAACCCGAGCACGGTGAGCTGGCGCTCGGTGGCGTGCTGCACGAACCGGTACCACGACAGGTCCTCACCGGCGCTGGGCAGCGCGTGCGAGCCGAGCCAGTCGGTCGCCGCCGGCTTGTAGGAGACGTGCACCATGTAGCGGGCCGACCGCGGCGCCGTCATGCGCACGCCGCGGTGGTAGACGTCGGGGCGGTAGGCCAGCACGGAGCCGGCGGGGCCCGAGGCCGGGACTTCCGCCGCGTACAGGTCGGCGTAGTCCGCCTGGCTGAGGTAGGTGCGCTCGACGGGGATGTCCGGCGTGAGCCGCCGCGACACCATCCGGGTCGCCCCCGTCTCGGCCGTCACGTCACTCAGGTAGACGAACATCTCGAGCTGCTGGTAGCCGGGCTCGTGCCGCGGTACCACGAGGGTGTGGTTCCCGAAGTCGACGTGGAGGAGCTGCTCGTCGCTCAGCGCCGCCTCGCCGTATTTGGCACTCAGCATGGCCTGGTAGAGCCGCAGGTCGTCGAGGCCCAGCAGCTGCTCGGCCAGGTCGATGATCCGGTCGTGCACCACGATGTCGTTCAGGGCGCCGTCCTCGAAAGGGAAGCGCGGCATCACGCGGTGCGAGTCGACCCGGAAGGGCTCGTTGCGCACCGGGTCCACGTCGTCGGCGAACTCCTCCGCCGTCGGGACCAGGCTCGGCACGACCTGCTGGGCGGCGGCGATGGTCTCGGCGGGCAGGAGGCCCTGCACCAGGCACCAGCCGTCCTCTTCCCAGTGCGCCTGCTCGGGACCGCTGAGCACGCCGCTCACGCCGCCCCCGGCCACGGTCGATGGGTCGTCCGCATTGTGCTTGTCACTGTGTGTGTAGCCCCTCCGTCCACGCCAGCAATGGCTCGGAAGCTTGCCATAGCGGTGCCGGCAACCAGGATTCCCGGCGCTGGTCGGCGTCCGGGCCTGCGATCACACGGGCTGACCCCATCGGCCCTGGTCGGGGCATTCCAGCAGGCGGATACCCCTCAAGGTGGACCCCGATTCTTCCGAAATTCCTCTGTGGACATCCCGGCCGTGGGGCTCTTCGACAACCGTCGGGCCGAGGCGGCGCGCTCGCAGGGCGGCAACAAGAAGCGGTTGCGGGGGCCCAAGCTCGTCGCCGCCTTCTGCCTGGCTGTGTTGGTCGGCCTGGGCTCGTACGCCGCGACCTACAAGACGCTCACCATCATTTCGGCATCCGCCCCCGCCACCGGATCGGTGGCCAACGGGGGCGCCACGACCACGACCCTCCCTGCCCCCGCGCCGCTGCCCGGCTGACGCGTCGGCGCCGTCAGACGCCCGCCGGCACAGGCTGGGCGGCCTGCCACTGGCGCAACGTCACGACGAAGCGGGAACCTCCGCCCCCCGTGACCGGCGACTCGGCACGCACCGTGCCGCCCATGGCGGCGGCCAACTCGGCCACGATTGCCAGGCCCAGTCCCGATCCCATCTGGCGGTTCGGGCCACGGTCGGCGCGGTAGAAGCGCTCGAACACCCGCTGCAGATCGCCCGTGGCGATGCCGGGGCCGTCGTCGACGACCGTGATGACGCACGATCCCGTCCCTTCCTCCCGGGCCAGCCCGACCGTGACCGTGCTGCGGGCGAACGTGAGGGCGTTCTCCAGCAGGTTGGCCAGCAGCTGGGCCAGGCGGTCGGGGTCGGCCACCACCGGCGACGCGGCCGTGGCCGTGGTCGCGAGGCCGTCCTGGCCGGGCACCTGCAGTGCGAGGGCCAGCCCGCTCTTGGCCGCGGCGGGGCGGAATCCCTCCGCCGTCGTCGTCACCACCTCGGCCGCGTCGGTGGGTCGCAGGGTGATCGACATCTGGCGCGCCTCGAGCTTGGTCAGGTCGAGCAGGTCACCGACGAGTCGTTCCAGCCGGCGCGATTCGGCGATGATCACGTCAGCCGCCTGGCTGCTGTCCGCAATGGCCCCGTCCTGAATCGCCTCGGCGAAGCCGCGAATCGACGTGAGCGGCGTGCGCAGGTCGTGCGACACGGCCAGCAGGAGCTGGCGCTCCCGGGCGCGGCTGTCCTCCAGGCTCTGCGCCATGTCGTTGATGGAGCCGGCCAGCGAGGCGAACTCGGGGTAGTCGCCGCGCCGGACCGGGACGCGGCTGGCCAGTTCGCCGGACGCAATGCGGCCGGTGGCCTCCATCGCCTCGACGAGGGGCCGCGCCATGCGACGCGACATCTGCCAGGCCACCAGCGCGGCGACGAGCAGGGCCGCTCCCCCGGCCACGATGAAGTAGCCCCAGCTGGGGCCGAGGCCGCCCACGTCGCGGGTGAGCAGGACGGCGAAGGTGCCCTCGAACGTGACGTGCCGCCGCTCCTGCAGCCGGGTGCGCTCCTGGTCCGACAGGGTGACCGGCGCCACCGCGAAGACCGTGTTGCCCTTGCGTCCCGACGTCGTCTCCCCCGCCTGCACGGCGGAGACGTTGATGTCCTCGGCCGTGAGCCCTTGGGGCAGCGGCGCCACCACGTTGCCGAAGCGGCCGATCTGAATGACGTCGGCGTCTTCGAGCTTGAGGGTCTTGCGCACCACCTTCAGGACGGTCAGCGACTGGGACCCGATCTTCGACGACGTCAGCGCGTTGACCTCGGAGACCAGCTGCTGCTCGGCCTGGTTGCGCGCCGCGTTGCGGGTGAGGATCAGGGAGCCCGCGCCGGCAATGACCAGCACGACCGCCACCAGGCCGACCATGGCCACCATGAGACGGCGGCGCACCGCTCAGCCGAACCGGTAGCCGACGCCCCAGACGGTGGCCAGGGGCAGTTCGGTTCCGAGCTTCTTGCGCAGCTGGGCCACGTGGACGTCGACGGTGCGCTCGTCGCCGTACCAGCCGGCGCCCCACACGCCGTCGAGCAGCTGCTGGCGCGACAGGGCGAGACCCAGGTTGTTGGCCAGGAAGGCCAGGAGGTCGAACTCGCGCGTGGTGAGCGCCACGACCTCGCCGGCTCGGCGCGCCTCGCGGCGGCGCAGGTCCACCTCCAGGTCGCCGACGGCGATCACCTCCTGCGGCGGGGGGCCTTCTTTCGTCCGGCGCAGGATGGCCCGGACGCGCGCCACCAGCTCCCGGGGCGAGAACGGCTTGACCAGATAGTCGTCGGCGCCCAACTCGAGCCCGAGGACCCGGTCCATCTCGTCGTCGCGGGCGGTGAGGAACAGGACGGGCACGGTGCTGCGGGTGCGGATGGCGCGGCAGACATCGAAGCCGTCGTGGGCGCCGGGCAGCCCGACGTCGAGGATGACGATGCAGGGATCCTCGTGCGCGACCACCTCCAGGCCCTTCTCGCCGTCATCGGCCAGGAGCACCCGGAAGCCGTCCCGGCGCAGGTACAGATCGACCAGGTCGGCGATGTGCGGGTCGTCTTCGACGACGACGACGGTCCCGCTCTCCGCACTCACCCTTCCCAGCCTTCCATCTCCCGCGCCCCGAAGGGCCGGAATGCCGCATCCCTCACACAACCCTGACGTTTGACCGGCACACCCGGCCGCGTCGTCGTCAGGACAAGAGCATGGCGGTGTTGGCGTTCAACCCGTTGGCGGCCTTGGAGCGGTGCACCACCTGGAACTCGGAGAACTCGGCCAGTCCCCATGGGCCGTTCTCCACGCCGATGCCGCTCCACTTGAAGCCGCCGAAGGGCTGCTGCGGCGCCAGTGCGAGATGCGTGTTGACCCACGCCGTGCCGCACTCGAGCTGCGCGGCCACGTCGGCGGCCCGGTCGGCGTCGGCGCCCCACACCGAGCCGGAGAGCCCGAAATGGGTGGCATTGGCCCGGTCGATGGCGTCGCCCAGGTCCCGGTAGGAGACGACGGGCAGGGCGGGGCCGAATTGCTCCTCGTCCACAATGCGCGTCCCGTCCGACAGGCCGGCGAGGATGGTCGGCTCGAAGAAGTAGCCGGCGCGGTCCATGGCCTTTCCGCCGGTCACCGCGGTGGCACCGTGCGACAGCGCGTCGGCCACCAGCTCCTTGACCCGCTCGTACTGGGGCTCGTTGTTGATCGGTCCCAGCTTGACGCCGTCCTCGGTGCCCTCGCCCACCTTGATCGTCCGGGCGTGCGCCGCCAGGCCCTCGACCACGTCGTCGTAGAGGGCCTCGGGCACGTAGACGCGCTTGATGGCGGAGCAGACCTGCCCGTTGTTGTTGAAGGCGCCGGCGAAGATGGCCGTGGCCACCTCGGCCGGGTCGGCGTCGTCCAGCACGATGGCGGGGTCGTTCCCACCGAGCTCGAGCGTGACGCGCTTGAGGTCCGGCGCCGCCGACATCGCCACCTTCTTGCCGGTCTCGACCGAGCCGGTGAAGCTGATCTTGCGCGGGACGGGGTGCGTCGTCATCCACGCGCCGAGGTCGTCACCACCGCTCACGATGTTGACGACGCCGGGAGGGAAGACGTCCTTCAGGATCTCGCCCACCTTCAGCGTGCTGAGCGGGGTGTAGGGCGACGGCTTGAGCACGAGCGTGTTGCCGGCCAGCAGTGCCGGGGCGATCTTCCAGAAGGCGAGCGTCAGCGGGAAGTTCCACGGCGTGATGGCGGCCACGACGCCGAGCGGGCGCCGCGCCAGCTCCACATGGGCCGTGTCGTCGTCCTGAATGACCTGGGCCGGCATGTCGAGGTTGGCGAAGTACTGGCACCAGATGGCCGAGGCGAACACCTCGATGCCGGCATCGCTCAGCGGCTTGCCCTGTTCGGCCGTCAGCACGGGCGCCAGGTCGGCGGTCGAGGCCATGAGCACGTCGGCCGCCTGCAGGAGGGTGGCCCGCCGCGCCGCCTCGTCCGCCTTCCAGTCACGGGCGGCCTTGGCCGCGGCGTCGAAGGCGGCATCGAGCTGGTGGCGGGTGCACTCGGGCGCCTGGGCGAAGACCTCGCCCGTGGCCGGGTTGCGCACGCCGAACGTGTCCTCGGTCGGGGCGGCCTCCCCGGCAATGGTCATGACGAAATCGGACATGGCACTCCTCGACTGGTTGCGCGGGAGGCGGCCCCCACCGCTGACCGGACGTCGGTCCAGCACCATCGTCGCGCCTGCACCGCGCCGGCTCAATGGGTCGCCCCGCCGGCCCGCCGGCCGTCAGGCGAAGAGCCGCGAGATGAACTCGTCCACCGTGTCGCCGACCCGGCCCCGCAGGTCCCGGTCCTCGGGTGCGGCGGCGATGAGCCCGGCCGCCTCGTTGAGGAAGCCGAGGAGCAGGGCGGCGGCCACCTCCGGATCACCGGGCACCGCGACGTGCTCCTCCGCGGCCCGGGCGAAGACCTCGGCCAGCAGGGGGGCGCAGGACACCGCATCGAGGGCCCGGCACGCCTCCATCCCGAGCACCGCCGGGGCGTCGGCCAGGATGCGCGCCATCGTGGGGTCCGCACAGGCGTCCATGTAGGCCCGGCAGCCTCGATGCAGTTGGTCCCGCACCCCGGTTCCCTCCAGCGCCGCCGCCACCACGCGCTGCACCAGCTCGCCCTCGAGCTGCTCGACCACGGCGGCGGCGACGTCGGTCTTGGAGGCGAAGTGGTGGTACAGCGCGCCCCGGGTCACCCCGGCCCGCTCGGCGATCTCGTCCCGCCCCGTGGCGGCGAAGCCCTTGGTGGCAAACAGCTCGCGTGCCGCCCGGAGGAGGGCGCCCCGGGTCCGGGCCGACCGTGCGGCCTGGGTCTCCCGCGGCCTGCCGGCTGCTGTGGTGCTCACCGCCCACCTCCTCCGGACATTTACATGCGGGCAGCACGCATGTTACCGTCCAGAAGGGCCGGACCGGGGAGGGCCATGACCACGACGAGGGAAGCAGACGTCTGTGTCATCGGGGCGGGGCTGGCCGGGCTCACGGCGGCGCGCCGGCTGAGCCAGGCCGGGCGGGCGGTGGTGGTGTTCGAGGCCCGCGACCGGGTCGGTGGGCGGATCTGGACCCGGGCGACCCGTGACGGGGTGCCGGTCGACATGGGGGCCTGCTTCATCGGCCCGAATCACGAGCGCATGCACGCGCTGACCAAGGAGATGGGCGTCTCGGTGTTCAAGACGTTCGTCGACGGCGATGCCGTGCTGGCCACCGGCGGCAAGGTCAGGCGCTACCGCGGCGACATCCCCCGCATCAGCCCTCTGGCGCTGGTGAGCGCGGGCCAGGCCATCGCCCGCATGAACGCCATGGCCAAGAAGATCCCCGTCGACGCGCCGTGGGACGCGCCCAAGGCTGCCGACTGGGACGCGCTGTCGGTGCGGGCCTGGTTGCGTGCGACGCACGTGCCGACGCAGCTGGCGCGCGACCTGATCGAGGCGACCGTGCGGGCCTGCTTCGCCTCCGACCTCTCCGAGGTCTCGCTCCTCAACTGGCTCTTCCTGGCTCGGTCGGCCGGCGGTATCGAGTCGCTGATGAACATTGCGGGGGGCTACCAGGACGCGCAATTCGAGGGCGGTGTGGGCCAGGTGCCCGACGCCATGGCGGCCGAGCTCGGCGACGCGGTGGTACTGGGGGCGGCGGTGACGGGGGTCACTGTGGCCGATGACCGGGTGACGGTGCGATGTGACGGCGTTGGCCGTGATGGCGGTGGGGGTGGGGGTGGCGGTTCCGTCTCGGCCCGGCGGGTGGTGCTCGCGCTGCCGCGTGCCCTGGCGGCCGGCATCCGGTTCGACCCCGTGCTGCCGGCCGACCACGCCCTTTTGATCCACCAGGTGCCGGCGGGCACCGAGGTCAAGATGGTCGCCATCTACGACGAGCCCTTCTGGCGGCGTGACGGGATCTCGGGCGCCACGGTGGCCACCGACGACGAGATAGAGGTCACGCTCGACACCTGCCAGCCCAACCACAGCCAGGGTGTGGTGGCCGGGTACTCGGCCGGGCCCCGTGCCCGCGCGCTGGCCGGGCTCGGGGCGGCTGAACGGCGTGACGTGTTCGTGCGCATGCTGACCCGCAGGTTGGGGCCTCGAGCGGCCTCCCCTGTCGAGATCCTCGAGCAGAACTGGGCCGAAGAGCAGTGGACCCGTGGCTGCTCCATGGGCCACTTCCCCACCGGCGTCCTGACGCAGTACGGGCGGCTGCTCCGTGCGCCGGTCGGGCGGCTGCATTGGGCCGGCACCGAGACGGCGTCGACGTCGTACGGCGCCATGGACGGCGCAGTGCGCTCGGGCGAGCGCGTGGCCGAAGAGATCCTGCAGGCGCCGGCCTGACCCGAGCCGGCCTGACCCGAGCCGGCCTGACCTGAGCCGGCCTGACCCGACCCGGGTCAGCGCTTCAGTTCGCCGAGCCGTGGGGCCGGGGACCGGGTCCCGGGCCCACGCCGAGCTTCTCGCGGAAGAAGGCAAGGGTCTGGTCGAGCGCGGCCCGCGTCGGGGTGCCCTCCTCGTCTATCAGGTGCTCCGTCAGCACCGAGTGCGACTTCTTCGGGTGGCCGTGCGGATTGCCGGGCGCCGAATCGATCTCCACCGCAATGAAGGCGTCGCCGAGCTCGCGGCGCAAGGTCTCGAAGCGCTCCTCGAAGCAGAACGGGTCGTTCGTGAAGCGCAGGCCGAGGAGGCAGGTCCCCGCCGCGGTGCGCTCCTTCACCTTGGCCAGGTCGCCGTCGGAGATCCCGATATCCGCCTTGAACTTCTTCGAGAGCGGGAACGGCAGCGAAGGTTGACTCAGCACCGGCGCCAGCACGATGTCGTCGACCATCATCGCCAGTGCGAAGCCTCCGGTGAAGCACATGCCGACCACGCCGACACCGGGGCCGCCGCAGCGCTCGTGCTCGGAGGCGGCGAGCTTGCGCAACCAAACCGTGATCGGGCTCGTCTTCTTGAGAGCGAAGGCGGAGAACTCTTTCGAGACGCAGGCCGGCCCGATGGACTGGAGTGCGTAGCCCGCCGACGCCGGGCGCCCGGGGTCGCCGAACACGACCGGCAGGACCGCCGTGCAGCCGGCCTCCGCCACCCGACGTCCGAACTGGGCCACGAGCGGGGTGATGCCCGGGATCTCGCTGATCACGATCACCGCGGGGCCGGAACCGATCCGGAAGACGTCACGCGTTTTGCCGTCCGCCTCGAACGATTCCTTGCTGAAATCCTTGAGTTCCGCCTCCCACCTGCCCGCTTCGCCGTTGGCCATGGCGGGACCGTAGCATCGGCCGTCGTGGCCGGACCGATGCGCTCCCTCGACCCGCGCCTGCCCGTTCTGGTCGGGTTCGGCGCCGCCAATGACCCGGCGTCCGTCGTCG
>DATBAO010000084.1:0-10187 GCA_036271495.1 Acidimicrobiales bacterium | reverse complement strand
ACCCAGCAGATCCTCGAGCGCACCCGCCACGTTGTCGAGCGGATACTCGGCCGGGCGCACGGGGTCGAGCGTGCCCGCCTCGACCATGCCCAGCAGGTCATCGAGGAGGGCGCGCTGCTCGGCCGCATGCGTCATGGCCCAGATGCCCCAGTCGATGCCGATGACGGAGCGGTTGCGCAGCAGGATCTGATTGAGCGGCACCGACGGGATGTCGCCCGACGCGAAGCCGATGACCAGGTACCGGCCCCGGTCGCCCAGGGCGCGCAGCGCCGGCTCCGCCAGCGCCCCACCGATGGGGTCCACCACCAGGTCGACCCCGGTGCCCGCGGCCCAGGCCCGCGCCGCGTCCTTCACTGGCTCGACCGCCGGGTCCAGCACCGCCTCGGCACCCGCTTCGAGCGCGGCCTGGCGCTTGTCCGCCGTCGAGGCGACGCCGAGCACGCGGCAGCCCAGCGCCCGGGCCACGCCGATGGCGGCCAGCCCGATGCCACCGCCGGCCCCGAGGACGAGCACGGTCTCGCCGGGCGCGGCCTGGGCTCGGTCGCGCAATGCGAAGAGGCACGTGCTGTAGCTCTGGGTGAACGTCGCCGCGCGGGCCGCGTCCATGCCCTCGGGCAGCGCGATGGCGCTCCCGGCCGCCACGACCACGCGGCTGGCGTAGCCCCCCAGTCCGACCGAGGCCAGCACCCGGTCGCCCACCGCCACCGTGCTGACGTCCGGGCCGACCGCCACCACGTGGCCGGCCACCTCGCTGCCCGGGACGAAGGGGAGCGACGGCTTGATCTGGTACTGCCCGGCGACGAAGAGGCCGTCGACGAAGTTCACCCCGGCCGCCTCCACGGCGACCGCCACCTGGCCCGGGCCCGGCTCGGGGTCGGGCTGCTCCTCCACGCGCAGGACGGACGGGGGACCGAGTTCATGGCAGACGGCGGCACGCACGGGTCGAGACGCTACCGTCGCCCGGTGGTCACCATCCGTCCCGTCCGCCCCGACGAGCTGGCGCTACTGCCCGGCATCGAGGCGGCGGCCGACACCTTGTTCGAGCCCCTCGGCATCGGACCGCTCCCAGGCCCCGGCACGGAGGAGGAGTTCGCCGCCGCGCTCGTGGTCCTGGTGGCAGGCGACCCGGCGGTGGGGCTCTGCCGCATCGACGACATCGACGGCGCGGCCCACCTGGAGCAGCTCTCGGTGCAGCCCGACCACGGCGGCCAGGGCATCGGGCGGGCGCTGTTGCGGGCCGCCTGCGATTGGGCCACAGCCCACACCTTCACAGACCTCACGCTGGCCACCTACCGGGACATCCCCTGGAACGGCCCGTTCTACGCGTCGGAGGGCTTCGTCGAGCGGGGCACAGTGGACGACTTCCTCGGCGCGCACGGCCTGCCGCCCGAGGATCCGGTCATGGGGCGCTTCGGCGCCCGCGTCCTGATGGTCCGGAGCCTGTGAGATCGGCGTAGCGGAAGCAGCCGACCAGGTGGTCGTTGACCAGTCCCGACGCCTGCAGATGGGCGTAACAGACGGTCGGCCCGACGAAGCGGAAGCCGCGCCGCCGCAGATCGGCGCTGAAGGCCTCGGACTCGGGGGTCACGGCCGGGAGTTGCGCCATGCGGCGCCACTTGTTGACCAACGGCCGCCCACCGACGAAGCCCCAGATGTAGGCGTCGAAGGAGCCGAATTCCTTCTGCACCTGCAGGAACGCCTTGGCGTTGCCCACGGTCGACACCACCTTGGCCCGGTTCCGGATGATGCCGGGGTCGAGCAGCAGTTTCTCCACCCGGGCGGGAGTGAAGCGCGCCACCTTGGCCGGGTCGAAGCCGGCGAAGGCCTTGCGGTAGCCCGCCCGGCGCTTGAGGATCGTCGACCAGCTCAGCCCGGCCTGCGCCCCCTCGAGGACCAGGAACTCGAAGTGCGTGGGGTCGTCGTGCACCGGCACGCCCCACTCGGTGTCGTGGTACGCCACCATCTCGGGGTCGCTGCCCGCCCAGTCGCACCGCTTCAGGGTCGCCGTCGGCGTGTCGCTCATGGCGCCACGCTAGGGGTCGCCTGTGACGGTGGCGCCGCCGGCGTGGCCGGCGCGCTGATCCGGTAGAGCACGTGACGCCGCAACCGGCTCCCGACCGCCACGGCGGGGTGGTCGAAATCGCCCTCCCGGTCCCGCGACATGCCGATCCGGGCCATCACGGCCTGCGAGCGCGTGTTCACCACGGTCGTGAAGGCCACGATCTCGTGCATCGCGCCGTCGCCGAAGCCGTAGGCGAGTGACGCGGCCGCCGCCTCGGTGGCATAGCCGTGCCCCCAGTGGTCCGGATGGAGCCGCCACCCGACCTCGATGGCCGGAGCGAAGGGCATGCGCTCCTGCACCCGGTGCAGCCCCACCATCCCGATGAACGGCGCCCCACCGGTCTCCGACACCGCCCAGAAGCCCCAGCCCTCCCGGGCCATCTCGGTCGAGTAGCGGTCGATCATCACGTCGCTCTCGGCCCGCGTCGGTGACGAGCCGAGCGACTCGACCACCAGCGGATGGGTGTTCAGTGCGGCGAAGGGTGCCCGGTCCACGTCGGTGAACGGTCGCAGCACCAGCCGGTCGGTCCGTACGACTGCACCGGATCCATCCGGAGCCCCACCACCAGCACCACCAGCCGTCGCGTCAGCCCCCCGACCCCATGGCCGCCACCGCGGTCTCGGCCGCCCAGCGGTAATCGGCCTTGCCCGACGGCGAGCGCTGGATGAACTCCACGAACACCACTGCCTTTGGCAGCTTGTAACGGGCGATGTGGCCAGAGGCCTCCTCCACCACGGACTCGCTCGTCGTGGTCGCGCCCTCCGCCAGCTGCACCACGGCCACGACTTCCTGGCCCCAGCGCTCGGACGGACGCCCGATGACGACGACGTCGGCCACGGCGGGGTGCCCGGCGATCGCCCGCTCGACCTCTTCGACGAAGATCTTCTCGCCGCCCGAGTTCACCGTCACCGAGTCACGGCCCAGCAGCTCGATCTGCCCGTCGGCCCGGTGGCGGGCCCGGTCGCCGGGGATGGAGTAGCGGACACCGTCGATCACGGGGAAGGTGCGCGCCGTCTTCTCCGGGTCACCGAGATACCCGAGTGGCACGTTCCCGGTCTGCGCCAGCCACCCGTTGCCCTCGTGCCCCGGCTCGAGCACACGGGACAGGGTCTCGTCGACCACCAGCGTCCCGGGGCCGGGCAGGAACGACCCGACGGCGACGTCGTCCATGGAGGTGACGTGCATCTGCGCGCCGGTCTCGGAGGAACCGGCGGAGTCGGAGATGACGAGGTTGGGGATGCGCTCGACCGCCATGGCCCGCACGGCCGGCGTCAGCGGGGCGCCGCCGTTGCCCACGGCGAAGAACGACGACAGGTCGTACTTCTTCTTGTCGAGCTGCATGAGCAGCGGGCGCAGCACCGCATCGCCGACGATCGTGACGGAGGTCGCCTTCTCGCGCTCGATGACCGTCCACACGTCGTCGGGGTCGACCCGGCTCGTGTTGTCCGGGAAGATCAGCGTGGCGCCGGTGGCCATCAACATGAAGCAGGCCCATTGGGCCGCGCCGTGCATGAGCGGCGGCAGGATCATCAGGCGCACCGGGTAAGCCGAGGCCAGTCGCTCGGTCAGGTTCTCGTAGCTGGTGACGACCTGCCACGAGCCGACCTGCCGCCCGCCCATGGCCGCCATGAAGATGTCGTGCTGGCGCCACAACACGCCCTTGGGCATGCCCGTCGTGCCCCCCGTGTAGAGCACGTAGAGGTCGTCGGGGGAGGGCTCGACCGGCGGCCCGTCAGGCGAGGATGCGGCCAGTGCCTCCTCGTACCAGACCGCCCCGGGAAGGAGGGCGTGGCCCGAATCGTCCTGGACCTGGAGCAGCACCTCGGGGGGCGAGTCCAGCGTGGGCAGCACCTCGGCCAGCGTCGGGGCCAGCGAGGAGTGCAGGATCATGGCCTTGGGCCTGGCGTCGTTCAGCAGGTACTGCAGCTCCTCGCCGACGTAGCGGTAGTTCACGTTGAACGCCGCGGCGCGGGACCGGTACGAGCCCAGCATCCCCTCGATGTACTCGTTGCCGTTGTAGAGCGCGAGCGCCACGTGGTCCTGGCCCGACTCCCAGCCCTGCAGGTCGGCCCGCTCGCGGTTGATGCCCAGACCACGGCCGTGCAGGTAGGAGGCCAGGCGCTTCGAGCGCTCCGCGACGTCGCCGTAGCTCAGGCGGCGGTCCCGCCACACGATGCACTCCCGGTCGGCCAGGGTCTCGACGAGGACGTCGAAGGCCTGGGCCAGGTTGAACTGGACGGTCGGGGTGGTCTCGGGCTCTGGCACGGCTTCGCACTGTACCGGTGGGCCTCAACCCCGGCGGTAGGCGGGCCCTGGGCCTTCGGGCGACGCCCGGGTTCGTGGCGCCGGTCCGCCATCGGCAAAGATCACGGCGTGGACGTCCGCAATCCAGCCACCGGTGAGGTCCTCACGACCATTGAGGGCCTCACCGCCGAGCAGACGGATGCCGCCATCGTCCGTTCGGCCGCCGCCTTCGAGGAATGGCGGGCCGTCGCCCCCGGCGACCGGGCCCGCCTGCTGCGCCGCTTCGCCGCCGCCGTCGATGCCGACATCGTCCAGCTCGCCGCGCTGGAGGTGATCAACGCCGGCCACGTGCTCGGGAACGCCCGCTGGGAGGCCGGCAACGTGCGCGACGTGATCGAGTACTACTCCGGCGCCCCCGAGCGTCACAGCGGCCGGCAGATCCCGGTGCCGGGCGGCCTCGACGTCACCTTCCACGAGCCACTGGGCGTGGTGGGCATCATCGTCCCCTGGAACTTCCCCATGGCCATCGCCGGCTGGGGCTTCGCCCCGGCGCTGGCGGCAGGCAACACCGTCGTGCTCAAGCCGGCCGAGCTGACGCCGCTCAGCGCGCTGCGCATCGGCGAGCTCGCGCTCGAGGCGGGCCTTCCCGAGGGGGTGCTGCAGATCCTGCCGGGCAAGGGCAGCATCGTCGGACAGCGCTTCGTCGACCACCCCATGGTGCGCAAGATCTGCTTTACCGGCTCCACCGAGGTCGGGCGCCAGGTCATGGCCGGCTGCGCCCAGCAGATCAAGCGGGTCACCCTCGAGCTCGGGGGCAAGAGCGCCAACATCGTCTTCGCCGACGCCGATCTCGAGCTGGCCGCCGCCCGGGCGCCCTACGGCGTGTTCGACAACGCGGGGCAGGACTGCTGCGCCCGCTCACGCATCCTGGTCCAGCGGTCGGCCTACGACCGCTTCATGGAGCTGCTCGAGCCCGCCGTCGCGGGCGTGCAGGTCGGTGACCCGACGCTCGAGGAGACCGAGATGGGCCCGCTCATCTCCGAGGCCCACCTGGCCAGCGTGGCCTCCTTCGTGCCCGACGATGCGCCCGTGGCCTTCCGGGGCAGCGCCCCCGACGGCCCGGGCAACTGGTTCGCGCCGACCGTGCTGGCGCCGGTGGACCCCGGGGCGCGCGCCGCCACCGAGGAGATCTTCGGCCCCGTGGTCGCCGTCATCCCCTTCGAGGACGAAGCCGACGCCGTGCGGCTGGCCAACGACACGCCCTACGGGCTGTCGGGGTCGCTCTGGACGCGCGACGTCGGGCGGGCGTTGCGCGTGGCCCGTGTGGTCGAGACCGGGACGCTGTCGGTCAACTCGCACTCGTCGGTCCGCTACTGGACGCCGTTCGGCGGCGCCAAGCAGTCCGGCATCGGCCGCGAGCTCGGTCCCGACGCGCTCGAGGCGTTCAGCGACGTGAAGAACGTCTTCATCAGCTCCGAGTAGCGATCCGCCGCCACCCGCCAGGAGGAACGACATGAGCGAGACACTCCCGTACGCCAGCCGGCTCGTCGACCGCGTGGCGGTCGTCACCGGTGGCGCCAGCGGCATCGGCCGTGCCATGTGCGAGCGCTTCGCCAGCGAGGGCGCCCAGGTGGCCGTGGTCGATCTCGACGAGGAGACCGGCGGCGCTGTCGCCGCCGCGGTGGGCGGCATGTTCGTGCGGGCCGACGTCACGTCCTCCGACGAGGTGGAAGCCCTGTACGGCGAGGTGGCCGGCCGCTACGGCGGCATCGACATCTGCTGCAACAACGCCGGCATCAGCCCGCCCGACGACGACTCCATTCTCGAGACAGGCCTCGACGCCTGGGATCGCGTGCAGCGGGTCAACCTCACCTCGGTCTACCTGTGCTGCAAGCACGCCCTCCCGCACCTGCTGGCCCGGGGCAAGGGGTCCATCATCAACACGGCGTCGTTCGTGGCCGTCATGGGCGCCGCCACGAGCCAGGTCAGCTACACCGCGTCCAAGGGCGGCGTGCTGGCCATGTCGCGCGAGCTCGGGGTGCAGTTCGCCCGCCAGGGCGTACGGGTCAACGCGCTGTGCCCGGGCCCGGTGAACACGCCGCTGCTGCAGGAGCTCTTCGCCAAGGACCCCGAGCGCGCGGCGCGACGCCTGGTGCACATCCCGATGGGGCGCTTCGGTGAGGCGACCGAGATCGCGGCGGCGGCGGCGTTCCTGGCGTCGGACGACTCGTCGTTCATCACCGCCTCGACGTTCCTCGTCGACGGAGGGATCTCCGGGGCCTACGTCACGCCCCTGTAGGGAGCTGCGTGCGTCAGCCGCCGAGGCTCTCCCGGAGCTCCTGGACTTCCTGGCGCAGGTCCGCCACCTCCGCCCTGACCTCCGCGATCTCCGACCGCAGCCCATCGATGACCTCGTTGGGCGACGTCGCGGTGGGACCGGACGCGGCTGCACGGGGCGACACCTCGTCGGGATCGGGCGCGGCCACCAACGGGGTGGCCCAGCGCTCCTCCTTCTGGCCGGGTCGCCGTCCGATGTTGATGACCAGCGGCTCGTCGCGAGAACCGAGGAGCTCGAACTCGTGCTCGAGTTCCTCGAGGCTCTCGAAGCGGGCCATGCGCTCGGTCCGGATGCGCACCTCGCCGACGGTCTGCGGGCCCCGGAGCAGCAAGACAGCCAGGACGGCGCACTGGCGGTCGTCGAGGGCCAGGGTCTCGTCGAGCACCTGGCGGTAGCGGACGACCGAGCGGCCGTGCGAGGGCAGGACGAAGCGGACGAGGTGCTGCTCCTTCAGCGCATCGAGGGCGGCCAGCACCGTGGTCTCGTCGTAGGTCACGACCGGCTCCCGGTTGGAGGTCTGGTTGCAAGCGGACTGCAGGGCGTTGATGGTGAGGGGGTACTGCTGGGGCGTGGCCAGGCCCTTCTCGACCAGGGCGCCCAGTACCCGGGCGCACTCGGGGCTCAGCTGCATGCGACGGAGCATACGGGCCACCGTCGGGGACCCCCGGTGCGGGCCCCGGCCAGGCAGGGGCGCCGGTCCGGGAGCCGCTCTCCCTCCCTTTTCGTTGCAACCCGGGCTACGGTGCAGAGGAAAGTACGGCCCCTTTGGGGCCGGGGGGTAGGAGGTTGGAGGGGATATGACCGACCTGATCGAACGCGTTGACGCGGTCTTCACCGCGGACGGCGCGCAGACCGAGACGACACCGCAGCAGGGGAGTGTGGGCGGGGCGAGCACGGGCCGGCCGCTGCAGATCCTGCTCGCCGTCACCTTGGGCGGCTCCGCCGTCCTGCTCTTCGCCATGGCGTCGGGGCACCTGAAGGGGACGCAAGCCACCATCGGTGTCGTGGCTGCGCTGGTGCAGGTGGCGCTGGCGATCGGGGCCTTCACGCGGCCGTCCCGGGTCCTGTTCGGGGTCGTCGCCGCGACCAACGCCGCGGTTGCCGTCTTCTGGCTGGGCGTCGAGGGACCGCACACCGTCTCCATGGCGACGGCGGCCATCGGGGTGGCACTGTCCGGCATCGCCGTGGTGGTGGGCGCCGCGCTCGCCATCCGGCCCACGTTGGGCAGCGCGTGGTCATCGGCCACCTCGGTGTTCGGATCGTTGCTCCCGCTCGCCGTTGTCGGCATGACCATCGGTGGCCTGTTCGGCACGACGGCCGCGCTCAGCGCGCCGGTCGCGGCCGCCAGCCACAGCAGCGACGCAGTCGGGAATGCCTCCGCCAAGCTGGCCCAGGCCACGACCGTCACGGTGCCGGGCGAGACGTCCAAGTCGTTCGCCAGCACGCTCGCCGGGAACTCGACCGAGAAGGCGGAGAACGCCTTGTGGGTGCCGCTCAACCCGACCGATCAGGCGGCTCTGACCGCGCAGCTCGCGGAGTCGTACCAGGCCGCCATGCGCTTCCCGACGGTGGCGTCGGCCAAAGCGGCGCACATGATCCTGGCCGGGGGGATGGCGCCCGGAGTCGGCGCCCACTACCAGCTCATCAACGCGGACCTCTTCAAGGGCATCAACCCCGACGGGACGGTGAACGCGCTGTACCCGGCGTCGTGGATCTACGCCAGCACGGCGGACAACGCACCCGTGGTGGGGATCATGTACGAATCGTTCGCCGAAACGGCACCCACCGGCTTCGTGGGGCCCAACGACCACTGGCATCGCCACTCGGACGTGTGCGTGAAGACCACGGCGAACGAGATCGTGGTGCCGTTCGCGGCCGACCAGGACGTCACACCGAAGGAATGCGCGGACGTCGGGGGCAACTTCATGAAGAAGACGATCTGGATGGTGCACGCCTGGGTGGTGCCGGGCTGGGAGAGCCCGCAGGGCGTCTTCTCGCACGACAACCTGCACGTCTACTGCCCGGGCAACACGGACCTGGTCAACGCCATCGGGTTCTGCGACCGCCAGTCCTGAGCCTCACGCTCCAGGACCGCTCGGCAGGGAGGGCACGACCCGGGTGTTGAGGCTGCGCCTGCTCCTGCGGCTGCCCGTCGTCGCCGGCATCCTCGGCTGCCTGGCCGTCGTGGGCTGGGCCACGCCCGCCGCGGCGCACGCCGCCGTGACCGCGTCGTCGCCGGCGCAGGGGGCGCACCTGGCCAAGATCCCGCATACGGTCACCATCAACTTCGACCAGCCGGTCAAGCCTGACGCCGGCGGCCTGATCGTCCTCGACTCATCGGGCCAACAGGTGCAGGTGGCCTCGGGGCATCCGTCACCGGCCACGCTGTCGGCCACCCTGCCGGCCTCGCTCGGGTCCGGCGCCTACGTGTCGGACTACACCGTCACCTCGGTCGACGGGCACGTGGTGAGCGGCGGCGTCGTGTTCCTCGTCGGGCACGTCAAGGCCGGGGCCCTCAGCGCGCTGTCGGCCCGCCCGCGTACGTCGTTCACCAACTGGGTCGACGACTTCGGCCAGTTCCTCGTCTATGTGGGCGTCCTGGTGGCAACCGGGTTGGCCTTCTTCCTCGCCTTCGTGCTGCGCGGCGGGGCGGAGCGGCGCCGCTTGCGCATCTGGACGTACGCCACGGCGGCGCTGGGCGTCGTCGGCATGCTGGTGACCGGTGCGGCGCAGTCGGCGCTGACCGGCGGTGGCTTCGCCGCAGTGGCGCACTGGAGCATCGACACGCAGTCCTTCGGCGGCAAGTTCGGGGAGCAGTGCGGCGCGCAACTGGTCGGGCTGGCCGCCTGCCTGGTCTCGCTGCACCTCGTAAAGACCGTGAGCCGCCAGTTCGCCGCCTTCTACGGGCTGCTCGTGGCGGCCGGTGCCTTCGTGCTCTTCGGCCATGCCCTCGTCTCCCAGGAGCGCTGGCTCAGCATTCCGGCCGACATCGTGCACGTGGTCTTCGTCGCCATGTGGGCGGGCGGGCTGGTCGGGCTGATCACCGTGCTGCGCAGCCGGACGCGGGCGGCGCGCCTGGCCGGGGAGTTCCCGAGCCGCGGTGCGCAGGACGCCGGGGTGGGCGCCGGTGTGGCCGGCGGCTCCTCGAGCCTGTCCCGGGCCGTGGGGTCGGGGACGTCGACCGCGGTCCTGGAGCGCCCCGCGCCGGCCGCGGCACCGGGCGGACCCTCTCTGCCCCCGGGAGCGCCTGCGGGCGGTGCGCGGGGTGGTGATGAGGGCGACGGCGACGGGTCGCTGCTGGCCGACACCGCCGGCGTCGTCGGACGCTTCTCGACCATGGCGGGGATCTCCTTTGCCGGCATCCTCGTCGCCGGCACGCTGCTGGCCATCGTCTGCTCGCCGTTGTTCGGCCATTACACGACTATCTTTGAGGGCATCAACAAGCTCATCTCTTATGTCGCGCCGCCGATCACCATCGTCTTTCTGTTTGGTGTGTTCTGGAAACGCGCCTCGGGGAAGGCCGCGTTCATCACGCTGGTGGCC
>DATBAO010000083.1:0-2746 GCA_036271495.1 Acidimicrobiales bacterium | reverse complement strand
CGGCGTCGGCCTCCGCCTCGTGCACCGCCTGCAGCAGTTCGCGGATGGAGCGCGGGGTGAGGGGATTGTGGTGGTCCGGCCGGTTGAGGGTCAACCGGCGCACGTGGCCGAGCTCTTCGACGATCAACGTGTTGAAGCTCGCTGTCACTCGGGGTCGACTCCCTACTCGAGACGGGACTTCATGACCTTGCCGCTCTCGTTGCGCGGCAGGGCGTCGACCACGGTAATGCGGCGGGGCACCTTGTAATCGGCCAACCGTTCCAGCAGGAAGGCGCGCAGCGCATCGGTGGACGTCTGGTCGCGCAGGACGACCCAGGCCGCCACGTCCTCACCGAGCACGGCGTGGGCCACCCCCGCCACCGCCGCCTCGACCACGGCAGGGTGCTCGAACAGTGCCGCCTCGACCTCACCGGGCACCACATTGTGGCCACCCCGGATGATGATCTCCTTTTGACGTCCCACGATCCACAGGTGGCCGTCCGGGTCGACGTAGCCCAGGTCCCCGCTGCGCAGCCAGCCGTCGGCCCAGCGCTCGTCGGCCGGCTCCCCATCGTCGAGATACGAGCGCGCGGGCCGCGTCCCGCCGATGGTCACCTCCCCGACCGCGCCGGGCGGGAGGGCGGCGCCATCCGGAGCCACGATGCGCACGTCCACGCCAGGGAGCGGGAGCCCGACCGACCCGAGATGCCGCCCGGCGTCACCCATCGGCATGGCCGTGACCGCACCGAACTCCGTCATGCCGTAGCCGCAGAGCACGTCGGTCCCCGCCAGGCCGGCCCCGAAGCGGCGCAGGGTGGCCGCGGCGATCGGCGCGCTGCCCACGGTGACGACGGCCAGGCTCGAGAGGTCTGCCGTCCCGAAGCGCGGGGAGGCGACGAGGAGCTCCACCATGGCCGGCACCAGGAAGGCCGACACCGGACGCTCCCGCTCGACCGCGTCGATCCAGGCGTCCGCGTTGAAGCGCGGCAGGAACCATCCGCTCAACCCGCCGCGCAGCGGGCCCGACACGAGCAGCGAACCGCTGGTGGTGGCGAACGGCGACGAGGAGAGGAAGCCGAGACCCAGCCAGGTCGACGGGACCCGGTCCGTCGTGGAGAGGCCGCCGTGGCGCACGACGACGCCCTTCGGCCGCCCCGTCGTCCCCGAGGTGTACATGATGTCCGCCACGTCGTCGGGGCCGGAGGTCGGTGCGAGGTCGTGGTCGTCGCCGGACAGCAGGGTGCCCCAGCGCACGTCGCCGCCCGTCCCGGTACAGACGACGGTCCGCACCGCCGCCCGCACCTCGGGGACGACCTCGCTGCACAGCGCCACGGACGCCCCGGCGTCTTGCAGAATGCGGGCGAGCTCCACCGGGCCTAGGCGGGCCAGCAGCGGGACGGCGACCGCGCCCGCCTTGTGGACGGCGACGTACGAGACGAGCCATTCCAACGGCTCGTCGTTGGCGATGAGGAGGCCGACCCGGTCGCCCCGGGCGACGCCCTGCCCCTGCAGCCCCCGGGCGAGGCGGTTGGAACGCCGATGCCAGTCGTCCAGGCTGAGTTCGGAGCCGTCGGCCACGTTGCGCCAGGCCACGCCGTCGGGGAACGCGGCAGCCAGCTGGGCCACCAGTTCCGGCAGGAGCAGGGTCATGCCCGCGCGCCCCGTCGGTGCATCAGTAGGACGGGCCACCCTCAAGGATCCGGCGCGGGTTGTCCACCAGCATGGTCGTGATGTCGTCCTCGCTGACGCCGCGGGCACGCATGACCGGGAGGACGTCGTCGGAAATGTAGGTCCAACGCCACGTGCTCGACGCGTCCGTCATGGAGCGCGGGAACCAGTCGACGAAGCACATGGCATCGTGCGAGAGCACGATGCGTTCGGCGTAGCCCCGCGCGCACAGGCGGGCCACCGCGTCGACGCGCTCCTCCAGGGTGATGCCCGGCAGGCCGAAGTGATCGAAGCCGAGGTACGACCCGTTGTCGATCAGGCTCAGGTGGTAGTCGGTGTTCACCGTGCCCCCGCTGTGGCCGATGACGACCCGGCCCAGGTCGACGCCCTCCTCCTTGAAGATCCGCTGCTGCTCGAGTCCCCAGGGCTCGGGCGGTGTCGGCGTGTGCGTGGTGATGGGCACGCCCGTGGCCCGATGGGCCTGCGCCACCGCGCGCAGCACCCGCTCGACGCCGGGTGTGATGCCCGGACGGTCGGAGGCGCACTTCAAGATGGCGGCCCGCACCCCGGTCTCGCCGATCCCCTGGCGGATTTCGCGCAGGAAGATGTCCACCATGGGCTCGGGTCCTCCGAGAATGGTCCCCGGGCCCTGGAAGTGGAAGAACATCGGGACCTCGTTGTAGGTGTAGACGCCCGTGGCCACGACGACGTTGATCTCCGGGACCTGCGCCGCAATGGCGGCCACGCGCGGGATGTAACGGCCGAGCCCGACCACGGTCAGGTCGACCAGGGTGTCGATCCCGCGGTCCTTCAGCTCGCGCAGCTTCGCCACGGCGCGCGTCTGCTCGGCCTCCTCGTCCCATTCGTCCGCCGTCTTCTCTATCTCGGGGCTCAGGACGAAGATGTGCTCGTGCATCAGGGTGCGGCCCAGGTCACTGCCCTCAATGGGACCTCGCACGGTGTTGACCTGGGCCATCGACTCCCTTTCTCGACGTCCGACTGGCTGACGCCGGGCGATCGTACCGGGGGGAGCGCGGGCGGAGCCGGGGGCCACAATGGGCCTTATGGGATGGTGCCCACCGTGACCGACACCGGCCTC
>DATBAO010000082.1:0-56653 GCA_036271495.1 Acidimicrobiales bacterium | reverse complement strand
TCCCCGACGCCGGCGGCGGCCGCCCGCACTGCAGATCCGCCGTCCGATGGTTCGACCTGGCGGGTGAGGGGCAACTCCAGCGTCGTGGCGCCGGCCCGCTCCAGCGCGTCCACCAGGCCGCGGGCGCGTGCACCCGACCGCGTCACCACGACCGTGCGACCGGACAAGGGCCCCTCCTGCAGCGGCGGCGGTCCATGCTGGCCCAGCGCGGCCACCGGCCCGACGACGATGACGGCGGGCGAGTCCAGCTCGACGTCGGCCAGGCCGGCCAGCGTCGTCCGCTCCACCCGCTGCGACGCGGTCGTCCCGCTGGCGATGACGGCGACTGCCGTGTCGGGCGCCCGGCCGCCCTGCACCAGCGCGGCGGCGATGGCGGCGCGGTTCGCCATCCCCATGAGGATCACGAGGGTGCCGCCGACGCGGGCGAGCGCCTCCCAGTCGTGCGCGCTGGTCCCGTCCGACTCGCCGACCCGGCCCGTGACGACGGTGACGGAGGCCGCCACGCCACGCTGCGTCACGGGGATGCCGGCGGCCGCGGGGACGCCGAAGGCCGACGTCACTCCCGGGACCACGTCCCAGGCCACCCCCGCCTGCGCCAGCGCCTCCACCTCCTCACCGCCACGCCCGAAGAGGAAGGGATCGCCCCCCTTCAGGCGGACCACGACAGCGAACGCGCGTCCGTGCTCGACCAGCAGGCGGGTGATCTCGTCCTGGCGCCCCGCCCCTCCGGCCGGCGTCGCCGGGCCCTTGCCCACGTCGATGACGAGCGCGGACGACGGCACGAGGTCGAGCAGCGCGGGACTGACCAGGCGATCGTGCAGCACGACGTCGGCCCGGGCCAGCAGCGCGGCGCCCCGCCGGGTCAACAGCCCCGGGTCGCCCGGGCCGGCGCCGACCAGGTAGACGGTCATGGCGCGGCGTCCAGCAGGTGGCCGAAGCCCTCGATGGCCGCCCCGCCGCCCTCCAGCAGGGCCCGCGCCACGGCGGCGCCGACGACCTCGGGATCGTCCCCGCTGCGGGCCAGGCGGATGACCGTGTGCCCGTCGCCGCTGGCGATGAGACCCGACACCCGGAGCACCCGGCCTGCGCCACCGTCGTCCGGCTCGGCGAAGGCGCCCACGGGCACCGTGCAGCTCCCGCCCAGCGCGGCCAGCACGGCGCGCTCGGCGCGCAGGGCCCGGTGGCTGGGCTCGTGGTCGATGGCGGCCAGCAGCTCCCGGGCCCGGGCGTCATCGCTCCGGCACTGCACGGCGATGGCGCCCTGTCCCGCCTGCGGCAGCACATCGACCGGGTCGAGCACGTCGCGTACCTTGTCCAGCCAGCCCAGGCGCTCCATGGCGGCCATGGCGATGACCACGGCCGACACCGTGCCCTCCTCGGCCACCGCCACCCGCCGGGCCATGTTCCCCCGCAGGTTGGTGAAGACGAGGTCGGGGCGCAGGGCGGCCAGCTGGGCCCGCCGCCGCGCCGAGCCGGTGGCGACCAGGCCGCCCGCCGGCAGTCCGGCCATCGTGGCGCCCACCAGACCGTCGCGCGGGTCGGCCCGCCGCGGCACCGCGCCGAAGACCAGGTGCGCCGGCATGAGCGAGGTCATGTCCTTGGCCGAGTGCACGGCGGCGTCGGCCCGGCCGTCGGTCACCGCCGCCTCCACCTCGGTGACGAACACGCCCTGGCCGCCGATCTGGTCGAGCGGCGACGTGGCGTCTCGATCGCCCTGGGTGCGCACGACGAGCGGCTCCACCTCCAATCCGGGGTGGGCCCGGTGCAGGAGCTCGGTGACCAGCTCGGTCTGGCGCAGGGCCAGCGGCGACCCGCGGGTCGCCAGGCGGAGGGTGGCCACGCTCCTCCTACAGGTCGAAGAGGATGCGCAGTGCCTCGACCAGGCGCTCGCCGCGCGGCGTCCCCGCCGTCTCCTTTAAGAGCATGGTCGGCTCGTGCAGCATCTTGGCCAGGGCGGCCCGCGTGGCGGCATCCACGTGGTCCCACTCCTCCTCGCTCAGGTCGGCCAGCTGCGCCCGGTGCCGCTCCAGCTCGGCGACGCGCAGGGTCTCGAGGCGCGAGCGCAGGGACGCGATGATCGGCGCCGCGCCGCGCTGGCGGCTGGCGCTGCGGAAGCGGTCGACCTCGTCGGCGACGATGCCGCGGGCGGCCACCGACTCCTCCTCGCGGTCCCCCAGCGCCCGCGCCACCGACACGCTGAGCGTGTCCATGTCGAGCAGCGTCACGCCGTCGAGCGAGGCCACCGCGTGGTCCACGTTGCGCGGGACCCCGAGGTCGATCACCAGCAGCGGTCCCTGCACGGCGGCGAAGTCAGCCACGTGCAGCACGTGCGACTCGGCGGCCACGGCGCTCAGGACGACGTCGGCCTCGGCCAACTCTCCCGCCACCTTCTCGAGCGGAGCGGACCGCATGTCGAACGGTCCGGTCGCGGTCTGGCGCACCAGCTCGCGGGCCCGGGCGGCCGACCGGTTCACCACGACGACGCGCCGCGGCGCATCCTCGGGCGCGATGTCCGACAGGGCGCGGCACACGCCGAGGCCCATTTCGCCCGCGCCGACGACCACGACCCGGGCGCCGCGCAGGCCGGCCTGGTCCTCCCCGCGGGCAACCGTCACCGCGGCGTAGGCGAACGACGTCGTCCCCTTCGAAATGCCGGTCTCGGTCCGCGCCCGCTTGCCCGTCTGCAGCGCGTGCCGGAAGAGCGCCGAGAGCACGGGGCCGCACGTGCCCTCTTCCTGCGCCTTCTCGAAGGCGCGGCGCACCTGGCCGACCACCTCGGTCTCCCCGGTCACCACCGACTCGAGACCCGAGGTCACCGAGAACAGGTGGGAGGTCACGTCGTCGTCGAAACGGACGATGGCGTGCGCCGAGAGATCCTCGACCGACAGGTGCGACTGCTCGGACAGGACGTCGTAGATCTCCGCCACCGCGTCGTGGAAGCGGTCGACCACGGCGTAGACCTCGGTGCGCAGGCAGGTCGAGAGCACGACCGCCTCCTGCACGTTGCGGCGGTGGTTCAGCGCGCTGAGCGTCTTGTGCAGGTCGGCGTCAGGGACCGCCGCTGCCTCGAGCAGCGGCAGCGGGGCCTGCGTGTGCTGAAGCCCTATGACGACGACGGACACTCGGTTCCTTCCTGGGTCGGCTCACAATTGTGCCGGTCCCGGGCTACAGCCTGCCAGTCGCCGGCGTCCGGTCCCGCGGTCAGGCCAATTCCGAGCGCTGGGAGAGGCCCACCGAGCCCATCATGGGCGCATCGACCGGTTCCGGCCCGGCGCCTTCGGCCCGGGCCCGGTAGAACCCCAGGACCTGCAGCTCGATGGAGAGGTCCACGTAGCGGAGATGCACGGTGGGCGGGACGGTGAGCACCCGCGGGGCGAAATTGAGCAACGAGGTGACCCCGACCCGCACCAGCAGGTCGGCCACCCCCTGGGCGGCCCAGCCCGGCGTCGTGATCACGCCGATGTGCGGGCGTTCGGCGGGACGCAGGTGGGCGATCTCGTCCATGTGGCGCACCCTGATCCCCCGGACCACCTCGCCCACCACCGCCGGGTCGACGTCGAAGAGCGACGTGACCTGGCAGCCGCGGGAGGCGAACCCGGCCGAGTTGGTCAGGGCCCGGCCCAGGTTGCCGATGCCCACGACGGCCACCGACCAGTTCTCGTCCACGCCGAGCGCGCGGTCGATCTGCGCGATGAGGAATTCGGGGTCGTAGCCCGAGCCCCGGGTGCCGAAGGAGCCCAACAGGGAGAGGTCCTTGCGCACCTTCGCCGCGTTGACGCGGGCCAGCTCGGCCAGCTGCTCCGAGGACACCGTGCGCGCGCCGCTCCGCACCACCTCGGCCAGGATCCGCTGGTAGATGGGCAGCCGCAACACCGTGGCCTCGGGGATCCGCCGGGGTGCGGCGGACTCCTCGGAACTCCGCCTCTGGTCGTTCACTGCGTCGGATGGTACCGAGGGCACTCCCGGCGGCACCAAACCGCCGCGTGACCCCCGTCACCAGGCCAGGACGAGCAACTCCCCCGCGACCACGTTGAGCCAGCCGGCCGCCGACGCTTCCCCGGCCACCACCGCGAGATGCCCGTTGGCGTCGACCAGCAGGCCGAACTCCCCTTGTTCGAGCTGGCCGAAGGCGTCGACGCACCGCAGTTGGACCCCGTCGGGCACCAGCGAAGGCGGAAACCCGTCGAGGGCCTGGTGGCCCGACTCCACCCGGGCCGCCAACTCGACACGCCCCGTCAAGGGTATGCCGGCGACGCGGGCGTCGGCCACGGTCGCCGCCAGTTGCAGGTTGCCGAAGCGGTCCACCCAGGTGACCTCGGTGCGCAGGCAGACGCGCCCGTCGTGCAGGCGGCCCTCCTCCACGACGCCCCCGATCAGCCGGACCAGCGTCGCCGGGTCGATGACCGTGCCGAGATCCTCCAGCGCGACGCCGGCGCACAGCGCGCCCACGGCCGGCGCGAACAGATCGCGCCCGTCGAAGGTCGAGCCGCGGTCGGGTGGCGCCGGCTGGCGCGCCAGCTCCACCACGCGGGCGACCGGTGCCTCGGCCGCCGCTTCCGCCGCCGCCATGAGCAACCCGTTGTCGGGCCCGACGAACGTCAGCGACGCGCCGGTGGGCAGCGCCACCTGCAGGCCGATGCCGCGCCGTTCGGTGCCGACCCCGGGGTCGACGACGCCGAGCACGACGCCCGGTCCGAGGTGTGGCACGGCGCGCACCAGCGTGTGGCTCCCCGCCCGGACGTCGAAGGGCGGGACGTGGTGCGTCAGGTCGATGACCGTGGTGCCGGGCGCCCGCGCCGCAATGACCGCGTGCACCACGCCGGCGAACTCGTCCGCCGTGCCGAAGTCCGAGAGGAAGAAGACGGTGCGCGGGGGTTCGCTCGTCATGGCTCGGTGCCGGCGCTCCGTGGCTCGATGCTCAGCGCTGCAGGTTGCGCGATCGTTCGGTGGCGGCGGCGACCGCCTCCATGAAGGCCGAGCGCACGGCCCGGGACTCCAGGGCCCGGATGCCGGCGGCCGTCGTCCCCGCCGGCGACGTCACCATGGCGCGCAGGGCTTCGGGGTCCTGCCCCGTCTCCTGCAGCAGGGCGGCGGAGCCCTGCATGGTCTCGACGACGAGGGTCCGGCTCACCTCGCGGCTGAGCCCCATCTGCACGCCCGCCTCCATGAGCGCCTCGGCCACCAGGAAGAAGTAGGCGGGGCCGGAGCCCGACAGGCCGGTCACCGCATCTTGGAGGCGCTCGGGCAGGCGCACGACCGTCCCGACGGCCGAGAGCACGTCCTCGGCCCAGGCCAGGTCCTGCGCCATGGCGAAGGACCCACCCGAGATGGCCGTCACGCCGGCGCCGACGAGGGCGGGCGTGTTGGGCATGGCCCGCACGACTGCGGGCTCACCGCCGAGCGCCGCCTCGAGGCGCGCCGCCGGCACCCCCGCCACAATCGAGAGGACCCGGTTCACCCCGGTCGCCCCGAGCGCCCGGCAGGCCCCTTCGGCCACGTCGGGCTTGACCGCCAGCACGGCGCCGGCGATCCGCTCGCCCCCGTCGTCCAGCAGGCCCGCCTCGGGGGCGTCCAGCGTGCGCACGCCGGGGAACTCCTCGGCCAGATCGGCCCGCCGCTCGGCGAACGGCTCCACCACGGCGAGGTCGGCCGGTTCGGCCCACCCGGAGCGGAGGAGGCCGCCCAGGAGGGCGCTCCCCATCTTCCCGCCGCCGACGATGAGCAGGCTCGACACGGCCGCGACGTTACCGAGCGCGGGGGCCCGGTGTTACCGGCGGGGGCGGCGGCGGTAGGTGGAGGGGTGGGCCAGGGTCATGGCCGTCGGGAAATGGTCGTCGGTGTAGACGACCGACGCCCCGGCAATGCGGTCCAGCTCGTCGTCGTCGATGAGGCGGGCCGGCACCCGGCCGACGAGGTAGACGGCGTCCTCGGGCCCGAGGGCGAACCACATGCCGAAGAGCTGGCTGTTGCGCCGCAGCAGGTAGGCGAAGACCTCGTCCTTGTGCTCTTCGGGCGCGGGCATGAACTGCGCCTCGTGCCACAGGGTGCGCTGCTTGAGCGTGAACCACACCGTGATGAAGTCCTTCTCGTCACCCTTGAAGCGGAGATACCACTGGAACGACGCGGTGCGGTCGGTCACCTCCTGGCGCTCGGCTGCCACCAGCGGCCCGTCCGCCGCCAGCTCGCGGGCGGCCCAGGCGTCGATGCAGGCGACGGCGGCGGCCATCTCCTCGTCGGCGGGGAGGTCGACGATCGGCACGGGCTCGGCGGTCGGCTTCGCTCAGCTCAGCGCAACGCCGAGCGGTGCGCTCAGCCGCACTCGACGAGGCGGCCCGAGGCCAGCTCGTCGTGCAGCTCGACCAACGTGCGGGCGGCGGCCCGCCAGGTGTAGCGGCGGGCCCGCAGCACCGAAGCGGTGGAGAGCCGCTCGGCCGCCAGCGGCTCGTCGAAGACCTTGCGCACGGCGGCGGCGTAGGCCACCGGGTCGGGGTCGTCCACCAGGTAGCCGGTGTGCCCGTGATCGACCAGCGTGGTCAGCCCGCCGACGGCCGAGGCCACGACCGGCGTCCCGCAGGCGGCCGCCTCGAGCGCCACCAACCCGAACGACTCGGAGCGACTCGGCACGATGCACACGTCGGCCGCCCGGTAGTACGACGACAGGAGCTCGTGCGGCTGGGGCTCCACGAAGTGCACGTGCTCGCGCACGCCACGGGCGTCGGCCACGTCGTACAGGCTCTGCAGCGACTTCTCGCCGTGCGGTCCGCTCGGTCCGCCGACCACCACGAGGCGGTAGGGCGCACCGTCGCGCTGGCGCAGCTCGGCCAGCGTCTCGATGGCCACGTCGGCGCGCTTGAGCGGTTGGATCCTTCCGACGAAGAGCAGGAGCCGCCCACTGAGCGGCAGGCCGAGGGCGCGGCGGGCTTGCGGCCGGTGGCCCGGACCGAAGAACGCATGGTCCACGCCGGGCGGCACGATGCGGATGCGCCCCGGCTCGCCGCCGTAGAGCGACGCAATCTGGTCGGCCTCCACGGTGCACGACGCCAGCACGGCGTCGGAGCAGTCGATGATGGACGCCTCGGCCTCGGCCCGGCGGTGGGGCATGTCGGCCTCCACCTCCTCGGGCATCGTCTCGGCCTTGACGCGGTCGAGCGTGTGGAAGGTGCAGACGAGCGGCAGGTTGCACTCGTGCTTGATCACGTGCCCCGAGAGCCCCGAGAGCCAGTAGTTGGCGTGCACCGAGGTGTAGGGCAGCTCGCCGGCCCGGGGCGCGGCGGCCATGCGGTCGATGACGCCGGCCGTGAACTCGTCGACCACGGCGGGCAGGGACTCCTTGGGCAGGGCGGTGAGGGGCCCGGCCGGGACATGGTGCACCCGCAGCCCCGGCTCGACGTCCACCACGGGCGGCAGGTCAGGCGACCAGGCCCTCGTGAAGACGTCGCAGGCCACGCCGGAACGGGCCAGGGCGGAGGTCAGCTCCCGCACATAGACGTTCATGCCGCCGCCGTCGCCCGTGCCCGGCTGGGCCAGGGGGGACGTGTGGAGAGAGAGGACCGCGAGCCGGCGCATGGCGTGGAGATCCTACCGGTGGCCGGGAAAAACCCTCCGGCCTGGCCTGCGAGGGGTCAGCAGGGGGCTCAGGCCGAGGCGCGCGAGACCGGACCGGTGGGGTCGGTCGGGGCGGGCGACGCGGTGGGGCCGGCGGCGGTGGGGTCGGCGGCGGGCTCGGCGTCGGCGCCGGCGTCGGGCCGGACCTGCTCGCCCCGCTCGTCCTCGTACTCCCGCCGGAAGGAGAGGTAGATCCGGACGAGGGCCTGCTTCTGCTCCTCGCTGATCGACTGGTCGGCCATGATCGACCGCGTCAGGTCGGGCGTTCCCGACGGCGGCTCGAGGATCCCGGCCTGCACGTAGAGCGTCTCGGCCGAAATGCGCAGCGCCTTGGCGATCTGCTGGAGGATCTCGGCCGAGGGCCGGCGCAGGCCCCGCTCAATCTGGCTGAGGTACGGGTTCGAGATGCCGGCCAGTTCGGACAAGCGGCGCAGCGAGAGCCGGGCCGATCCCCGCTGCTCCCGGATGAACGAACCCAGGTCGAGCCAGCGGTCCTTGGGGTCCGTGCTCACTCTTGCAAGCGTACTGCCGGAGAGGATGGCGGGGTCGTCCCCGGTGCGCCGCCGCGCCCGCCCGGACCCAGCTCGTATGCCCGTTGGATCGTCGGTTGGGATCTCGGCCCCTTCGGGTATGGTCCACCACGCAGCACGACGACCACCACCGAGGAGATCCGCCATGGCCGACTACAGCCTCCCCGACCTGCCGTACGACTACGCCGCACTGGAGCCCCACATCTCGGCGCAGATCATGGAGCTGCACCACGACAAGCACCACGCCGCCTACGTGACCGGGGCCAACCAGACGCTCGAGAAGCTCGCCGGCGCACGCGACAAGGACGACTTCGGCACCATCGTGGGCCTCGAGAAGACGCTGGCCTTCCACATCTCGGGCCACGTGTTGCACTCCATCTTCTGGAAGAACCTCAGCCCCGACGGCGGCGACAAGCCGGACGGCGCGCTGGGCTCGGCCATCGACGAGAACTTCGGCTCGTTCGACAAGTTCAAGGCCCACCTGACGCAGGCCACCTTCACGATTCAGGGCTCAGGCTGGGGTGCGCTGGCCTACGAGCCGCTGGCCGGCCGCCTGATCGTCGAGCAGATCTACGACCACCAGAGCAGCGTCGGCAACGGCTCGGTCCCGCTCCTCGTCTTCGATGCCTGGGAGCACGCCTTCTACCTGCAGTACAAGAACGTCAAGGCCGACTTCTTCGCCGCGCTGTGGAACATCGTGAACTGGTCCGACGTGGCGGCCCGCCTCGACGCGGCCAAGAAGCTGACGATCCCGGGCTGACCGTCCCGGTCGCCGTTCAGACGACCGTTCAGACGAGGGTCAGGCGACCGTCAGGTGCTGCTCGCACATGCGCCGGGTGGGGTCACGCTCCAGGTCGGCATCGAGCACGGGCGCCCCGCAGGTCTCGCACTGCCCGTAGGTGCCCTCGCTCAGGCGCTCGAGAGCCCGGTCGACACCGTCGAGGACGGACGAGGCCCGGCTCAGCTCGGATTCATAGCGTTCTTCCACGAACGAGGAGGGTAGCGTCGGAATCGTGCCCGGCGGGTACCCAGGGCGACGAGCCTGGACTTCCAGCTTGTTTGGGGGTCATCCCGCCGGGGCAGGAATACCGCAACCGCTATTGAAGGGCCCCGAACGTCCCGGGGGGGAGGGCACACGGCCGCAACGCGCACCGTCGACACGCTGAGGGCCTCTGCCACGCGGCGGTTCCCTGCCACCACGTCATCCGTCGGCCAGGCCCGCCGCTTCCTTCTCGGACTGCTGCCTCCCGCCACGGATGGTGAGGAGGCCGACGCGCTCGTCCTGATGCTCTCGGAGCTCGCCACCAACGCGGTGCAGCATGCCGCCACCGAGTTCGAGGTGGCCGTGCAGGTGGCCCCCGACTGCCGCGAGGTGCGCGTCGAGGTGACCGACGGCGCCGCCGGGTTCCCGACACCACCCGAGCAGGTCACGGACGCGCCCCATGGGCGCGGGCTGCACATCGTGCGCGCGCTGGCCGATGCCTGGGGCATCGAGATGCGGCGCGACCGGCCCGGCAAGACCGTGTGGTTCTCCCTCCCGATCACGGCCGTGGCCGGCGGCGACGGCCTCACCGCCCCGGTCGACCGGGCCGGGGTGTTGCAGCCGGACGCGCCCGCCGACGTGACCCCCACCGGTCCGACGCCGGCGCCTGTGGCGGCGCCCTCGCCGGCGTCGGCATCGCCCGGTAGCGAGCCGGCCTGGCCCGTCCCGGGCGTGCGCGTGGTGCTCGACGGGCTGCGCGACGCCGTCGTGGCGACGGACGAAGGGGGCACGATCCGCTATGTCAACACCGCCGCCGAGGACATGCTGGGCTGGCCCCACGGCACGCTCGTGGGCCGGCCGGTCTTCGACCTGGTGCCCGACTCGCTGACGGCTGCCGTGGGCGACGACTACCCGGCCTTCGTGCACTCCCAGGCCACGAACCTCGTCGGGCGGCGCCTCGACGTCGACGTCAAGCGGTCCGACGGCACCGATGTCCAGACGGAGCTGGTCATCAGCATCTTCAACCACCCGCTGGCCGGCCCGGTGGTGGTCGGCATCCTCCGTCCGCGCGACGAGAAGAAGCTGCAGCGCTGGTCGGAGCTGACGAGCGAACTGCTCGAGATCCTCGCCGACGCGCCCGTCGACGAGCCTCCGGCGGAACGGGTCCTGTCGACCCTGGGGCGGCGGCTCGATTGGGACGTGACGACCATGTGGGCGCTCTCAGCCGATCAGGACCTGGTCTGCCGGCACGTGTGGACCCGCACGCCCACCATTGCGCCCGCCTTCACGCTGGAGAAGACGGTCGACCCGCGCAGCGGGAGCGAAGGCCTCCCCCGATGGGTGCTCGACCACGACGAGCCCTTGTGGGTCGCCGACCTCAAGACCGACCAGCGCTTCGTCACCGACGCGCTGGTGCAGGACGGCCTGCAGAGCGCCTACGCCTTCCCCGTCCGGTACCACGGCGCGTGTGTCGGGATCGTCAAAATGCTGAGCCGGCACGCACGGGAGCGGGACCCGTCGGTGGTCGAGCTCATGAGTGCCGTGGGCGATCACCTGGGCGAGCTGCTGCACGCCTCGGCCCTGGCCACCGAACGCCAGCACCTGGTCGAGGACCTGCTCGAGGCCCGGCGGCGCAACGAGTTCCTGCTGTTGGCCACCCAGGTGCTGTCCGAGGTCGTCGACTACCGCGAGATGGTCGAGCGTCTGGCCCAGGTCTCGGTCCCGGTCATGGCTGATCTGTGCCTCATCGACATCGTGGACGAGGACGGACAGATGCGGCGCATGGCGGCGTGGCACGCCGACCCGGAGAAGCGGGCCCTGACGGAGGAGTTGCGCGCCTCGTACCCGCCCGAGTCCGACGGCGTCCACCCCGCCATGGAGGTCATGCGCAGCGGGCGGTCGATGTGGAGCGCCGAGGTGGACGACGAGTTCCTGCGGCGGACCAGTCGCGACGAGCGGCACTTCACCATCCTCAAGACGCTCGGCTTCACCTCCTACGTCACGGTGCCGCTTCGCCTGCGCGACGAGCAGGTGCTGGGCACCGTCAGCCTGGTCTCCGCCGGCTCGGGCCGGCGTTTCTCCGAGAGGGATCTCGGCCTGGCCGAGCAGCTGGCCGGGCAGGTCAGCTCGGTCGTCATCCGGGCCCGCGCCTACGACCACGAACGCCGCATCTCGCACGAGCTGCAGCGACACCTGCTGCCCGACGCCATCCCCGCCATCGACGGGTGGGACGTGGCGGCCCGCTACCGGCCGGCGGCCGTCGGCGTGGAGGTGGGCGGTGACTGGTACGACGTCGTCCCCATCAGCGAGCACCTGGTGGCGCTGGTCGTCGGGGACGTCGAGGGCCATGACCTCGCGGCGGCCCGGATCATGAGCCGGCTGCGGCACACCCTGGGCCTGCTGCTGCTCGAGGAGCGAGCACCGGGCATGGCGCTGCAGCGGCTCAACCGCGTGTCCCTGGCCGGGGTCGGGGGCCGCCTGGCCACCGCGCTCGTCGGCCTCCTCAACACCCGGACCGGCTCCATCGTCTTCTCTTCGGCCGGCCACCCCTCCCCGGTCCGGGTGGACTCCGGCCAGGCCGTCGAGCTGCCCGTGCCGCCCGGCCCACCCCTCGGGGTACAGCACTGCCACTACAAGGACCACGAGTTCCATCTGGACCGCGCCTGCCTGGTGATGTTCACCGACGGCCTGGTCGAACGGCGGGGCAGCCACCTCGACGAGCGGCTCACGCTGCTCGAGTCCTCGCTGCGCGCCTCCCCCAGCAATGAGCCCAACCGGGTGGCGGACTACGTCATCGACGCCATGACCGCCGACGCACGGAGGTCCGACGACATCGTCGTGCTCGCCACCCGGCGCCAGGTGGCCGACCCCGGGGTGCTCTGACCGCCGGACCGGATACCGCTGGTCGCCGCCACTTCGTAGTGTGACGGCGTGCCGAGCGACAGTGAGCAAGCCGTGGTGCCGCTCGTCGGCGCCCACCTCGCGGTTCCCTGCCTGGACGGCACCGAACGCCCCTACCGCGACCTCGACTGCGCCGCCTCGACACCCGCCATGCAGTCGGTGGCCGATCGGGTGACCGAGTTCCTGCCGTGGTACTCGTCGGTCCACCGGGGCGCCGGCTACAAGTCCCGCCAGGCCACCGCCGCCTACGAGGAGGCCCGGGACAGCGTGCACCGGTTCGCCCGCCGGCCGGCCGGCGGTGACGATGTCGTGATCCTGGTGCGCAACACCACCGAGGCGATCAACCACCTGGCCTACCGGCTGGGGCTCGGCCCCGACGACGTGGTGGCCACCACCGTGGTCGAGCACCACGCCAACCTGTTGCCCTGGGCGCGGGTGGCGACGCGGCGCTGGGTCGAGTGCGGCACCACCGGCACCTTCGACACGGCCGACGTGGTGCGAGTGCTCGACGACGGCCGCCGGCCGGCGCTCCTCGCTCTGACGGGCGCCTCCAACGTCACCGGCTGGCTGCCCCCGGTGGAGGAGATCTGTGCCGAGGCGCACGCGCGCGGCGTCCCCGTCCTGCTCGATGCGGCGCAGCTGGCACCCCATCGCCCCCTGCCCACAGGGCCGGATTTCGTCGCCTTCAGCGGCCACAAGCTCTACGCGCCGTTCGGCGCCGGCGCCCTCATCGGGCCACGGCGGACCTTCGAGCACGGCGACCCGTTCCTGGCCGGCGGCGGCGCCGTCGACCTGGTCGACCTGGACGAGGTCATCTGGACGGAGCCGCCCGAGCGCGAGGAGGCCGGCTCCCCCAACGTCGTCGGCGCGGTGGCCTTCGGCACGGCCATGGACGAGTTGGAACGGATCGGCTGGGAGACGATCACGGCGCACGAAGTGGCGCTGTCGGCCCGGCTCTACGCAGGGTTGCGCGCCATCGACGGCGTGCACGTGCTCGGTCCGTGGGCCGCGTCCGGCGAGGAGGCCGGGCTGGCGGTCGCCACGTTCACGCTGGACGGGATGCACCACGCCCTGGTGGCGGCCCGGCTGAGCGCGGAGTTCGGCATCGGCGTGCGACACGGCTGCTTCTGTGCGCATCCGTATCTGATCCGCTTGCTCGGCGTCGGCCGCGAGGGGGTGGACCAGGCCCGGGCCGCCGTGCAACGCGGTGAGCGCAGCGCCATCCCGGGTGCCGTCCGGGCCAGCTGTGGTCTGGGCACCTCCGCCGAGGACGTCGATGCGCTGCTCGCCGCGCTGCGCGTCCTGGCCGCCGGCGAGCCGTCGCCCGTGCCCTACGTCCAGGACGACATCACCGGCGACTTCTGGCCCCAGTCCGCGGTCGCCGGGTGGGGCGCGGCCGAACGCCCGGCAGGCGCAGCCTGCGCGCGGGGTTGAGCACACCGGTGCGGCACCGCTGGCTCCTCCCGTTGGCACTCGTCGCCGTGGTCCCGATGCTGGCGGCCTGCACCCAGGCCGTTGCCGGCACGGCCGTCCGCAACGTGGCCTGGGTGGCGACCGACGCCTCGGTGACGCTGCCGGGCATGGCCGTGACGCCGGTCAACCTGGCCCAGCGCCACGTCGGGGCCAAGGTCACCGTCGGCAGCCTGCCCTCCGCGCTGGCGTATGCGCCCGGTGGCAAGGACCTTCTCGTCGCGACCCAGGGGGACGATCAGCTGCACGAGATCGACACGGCGACGCACCAGGTCCTGCACGAGGTGGGGGTGGGCGTCGAACCGGACGCAGTGGCGGTCGCCCCGGGCGGGAGCGGGGGCAAGGGCGTCGCCCTGGTGGCAAACCTCGATTCGAACAACGTGACGCCGGTCGACCTCGGGACCTGGAAGGCGGGCAAGCCGATTGCGGTGGGGACCGAGCCGGTGGCCATCGCCGTCTCCGTGGCGACCTCGGGCGCCGTCACCGCCTTCGTCGCCGACCACGGCAGCAACGCGGTGACGCCGATCGACGTCGCCACCCTGCAGCCAGGCGCGCCCATCGCGGTCGGCCCGGGGCCCCAGACCATTGCCGCCGCCCCCGGCGAGGTGCTGGTGGGCAACTTCGGGAACCGCACGCTCACCGCGATCAACCCGGCGACCCTGCGGGCGGGCGGCACCATTGCGCTCCCGCTCAACCCGACCGGCATCGCGGTCGCGCCGTCCGGTGCCACGGCCTACGTCTGTGGCAGCGCGGCCGTGGTCGCCGTGACCGTGGTCGGGCTGACGGTGGGCGTGCCGGTGGCGCTCCCCGATGTCGCACAGGGGATCGCGTTGAACGCGGACGCGTCCACCGCCTGGGTGACCCAGCAGGCCGGCAGCATGATCTCGGTGTCGCTGACGACCGGAAAGTTGGGCACCCCGCTGCACGTCGGCGGCCATCCCTCCGCCATCGTCATCGGCGCCGGCTGACCGGACCGGTCCGGGCGCGTCACACGCTGTAGACCGCCCGGGCCCGGAAGCGCAGCGGCCGCTCCGTCAGCTCCTCCATGTAGTGGGCGGCCCAGCCGGCAACGCGCGCCACGGCGAAGAGGGTGCGGCCGGTGTCGGGGGGCATGCCGGTGCCCCAACTCAGCGCGGCCAGGGCCAGGTCGCAGTTGGCCAGCGGGACGTCATGGGCGGCCGCCAGTTCCATGACCTCGTGGAGGATGGCGCGGCGCTCCTCGCTCAAGAGGGGCTCGGCCAACGTCAGCAACGCACCGAAGCGGGCGTCGCCGCTCTTGTAGACGGTGTGCCCGAAGCCCGGCAGCAGGCCGCGCTCGCGCAGCACGTCGTTCAGCGCCCGTGGCACCCCGTCCCGCTCGGCCATGGCCAACAGTTCGAAGGCCTGCTGGCTGGCACCGCCGTGCAACGGGCCCGCCAGGGTGGCGACGCCGGCCAGGAAGGCGTCGTACGGATCGGACCGCACCGACGCCGCCAGGCGGACGGCCATCGTCGACGTGGCCAGCTCGTGGTCGGCCAGCAGGATCAGGGCGGCGTTCACGGCGGCGGTCGGCACGACCGCCGAGCCGGACCCCGCCGAGCGGGTCGCCGTCGCGCCCAAGCGACCCGCCAGCCGCGCCGCGATGGACGCCGTCGGGTCCTCACCCGCCGGGAGCGGTCCCACCACATCGGTCAACGCGGCCGTGGCGCGGCGGGCGGCCCGGGCCACGGCAGCCGGACGGAGGTCGGCCCGCAACGGGTCGGTCGCCCCGCAGACGACGAGCGCCCAGCGCATGCGCTCGAGGGTCTGGGTCAGCGGGCACGGGCCGAGGTCGGGTGCGGCCCAGTCGCCGAGCTCGCGGGACTGCCACAGGAACTCCGCCACCTCCTCGAAGGTGGACGTCAGGGCCAGGTCGGTAGCGGCCTCGCCTCGGTAGATCGGGCCCCGCCTCTGGTCGAGTTGGGTCACCGCCGTGGTGATGGTGGCGAGCCGCGTCGCCGTCTGGCGCCCGCCCCGGCTCCGCACGGCCAGCGCCTCTATGTCGGAGAGGTCGAACAGGCTCCCCCGCCGGCCCGGGTCCGGGTGGGACTGCAGCAGTCCCCGGCTGACGTAGGCGTACAGCGTCGGCACCTTGACCCCCAGCCGGCGCGCCGCCTCCTCGGTGGTCAGCATGCGTTCCACTGCAGGAATCCTACATTGACTTGATCAACGTTTACAGACGCACCGAAGGAGCGTCATAGTGGGATCCATGGAAACCATTGTGCGTGATCTGATGACCTCCCCCGCAGTGACGTGCGTCGCCGACGACACCCTCGCTGCGGCGGCGCGGTCCATGCAGCAGGCCGACACCGGCTCGGTCGTGGTGACCGACGACGGCAAGGTGGTCGGGATCCTGACCGAGCGCGACCTGCTGCGGGCGGCGGCCGGACAGGGCGAGCCGGACCGGGAGCAGGTCCGCCTCTGGATGACGGCTCGCCCCGATGTGCTCGGACCCGACGAGCGGGCCGACGCGGCGTGGGCCAGCCTGACCTCGCACCACTACCGCCACCTGCCCGTCGTTGAGGGCGACCGCTGCGTGGGCGTCGTGTCGCTGCGTGACCTCATGGCGGTGGCCCGCATCCGGCCCGCCGGCGAGGGGAGCGGGGACGTCCCGGCCGGGCTCGAGGGCGTCGTGGTGGCCGAGACGACGATCGGCGACGTGCGCGGCCAGGAAGGCTTCTTCCACTACCGCCAGTACTCCGCGGTGGAGCTCGCCGAGAAGCGCACACTCGAAGACGTCTGGCACCTGCTGTTCAGAGGTGCGCTCCCTGACGGGGCCGCCGCGACGGCCTTCTCCGACGAGGTACGGCGGCGTCGCACCCTCCCGCCGGGCCTGCACACCGTGCTGCCGGCCATCTCGGGCCGCGGCGCCCCCCTCGATGTGCTGCGCACCGCCGTCTCGCTCCTCGGCGCCGAGCTCGGCTGGCGTCCGACCCACGACATCGACGCGGCCGAGCTCTACGACCAGGCGCTCGGGCTCTGCGCTGTCGTCCCCACCATTCTGGCGGCGGCCTACCGCCTGCGGCAGGGCCTGGAGCCGGTGGAGCCACGGGACGACCTCGGCTTCGCCGCCAACTATCTGTTCATGCTGACCGGCACCGAAGCCACTCCCGAGCACGCCCGCGCCATCGAGCAGTACATGATCCTCACCATCGATCACGGGTTCAACGCGTCGACCTTCACCGCCCGCGTGGTCACGTCGACGGGGGCCGACCTCGGCGCGGCCATTGTGGCGGCCATCGGCGCGCTCTCGGGGCCGCTGCACGGCGGTGCACCGAGCCGGGCCCTCGACATGCTCGATGCCATCGGCACGCCCGACCGGGCCGAGGCCTCTATCCGCACGGCCGTCGAGGGTGGCGACCGCATCATGGGCTTCGGCCACCGCGTCTACAAGACCGACGATCCGCGCTCGCTCCTGCTGCGCTCGGTGACCGAGCGGTTGGGCGGGCCACTGGTCGAGTTCTCCCAGTCGGTCGAGCGCACGACGGTCGACGTGCTGGCCGAGCTGAAGCCGGGCCGCCAGCTCTACACGAACGTCGAGTTCTACGCCGGCGTCGTGATGCACACTTGCGGCATCCCCCGCGAGATGTTCACGCCGACCTTCGCTGCGGGACGCACCATCGGCTGGAGCACGCACGTGATGGAGCAGGCCGCCCACAACCGCCTGATCCGCCCCGCCGCCCGCTACGTCGGCGCTCCCCCGCCCCAGCCGGTGCCGCTGCCGGAAGCCTGAGCCCGGTCCGGGCCCCCTGCCCGCCGGCAAGCCGTCCGCCGAGCCGGACCTTCCCCGTTGAATCCCGACTAAACTGGTCGGGCTTTACCGGATCGGGAAGGAGCAGGTCATGGGCACAGAAGTCACCCCGCACGAAGCGCCAAGCCGTGACCGTGCCCTCTTCTCCTTCCCCAACCCCGTGAACGAGGTCTCGGCCCGTCTGGTGGCGGCCGGGGTCGTGCTCATGTGCGTGCTCACCATCGCCTTCGACCTGCGCTGGGCCACCGTGGTCATCGCCTACGGCTTCGTTGCCCGGGTCCTGACCGGGCCGACCCTCAGCCCACTGGGTCAGTTCGTGACGCGCGTCGTCACCCCGCGCCTGCCGATCGCCGAGCGGCCGGTGGCGGGACCACCCAAGCGCTTCGCCCAGGGCATGGGCGTCGTCTTCTCCCTCACCGCGCTGGTCCTGACCGGCCTCGGCTACTGGACCGCCGCCGAGGTGTTCCTCGGTCTGCTGGCCACCGCCGCGTTCCTGGAGTCGGCCTTCGGTCTCTGCCTCGGCTGCAAGACCTTCGCCATCCTCATGCGCGCCGGCGTGGTGCCCGAAGAGGTCTGCGAGCGCTGCAACAACATCTGGGCGACGCCGGGCGCCACCGCGTAGACGGCAGCCGAACCCTCCGGGCTGCGAGCGGCTCGGTCAGCTGTCGTACATAAGCACGCCGCGGATGTTCTTGCCGTCCCGCATGTCCTGGTAGCCCTGGTTGATGTCACCGAGCTTGTACGTGTTGGTGATCATGGAGTCCAGGTCGAGTTGCCCGTTGCGGTAGAGCTTCAGCAACTTGGGGATGTCGGCGTGGATGTTGGCCGAGCCGAAGATGCTCCCCACGACCTGCTTCTCGTAGATCGTCAGCATCATCAGGTTCATCGAGACGGCAGACTCGTTCCAGGGATGGATGTTGGTGACGACCACCCGGCCCCGCTTGGCCGCGAGGTTCAGGATGGAGTCCATCAACGCGCCGGATCCGACACCCATGGCACAGATCACCTTGTCGCACATGTGACCCCAGGTCTCCTGGTTGATGAGCTCGAAGGCCTCCTCTATGGAGGGTGCCGTGTGCGTCGCGCCGAAGGTGGGGGCGAGGTCCCGCTTCAGCTGGACAGGGTCGATGGCGAAGATCGTCTCGGCGCCGGCGAGACGGGCGCCCTGCACGGCCGACGCCCCGATGCCACCGATGCCGACCACCGCCACGTGATCGCCGGGACGCACGTCCGCCGCGTAGACGGCCGAGCCCCAGCCGGTGGTCACGCCGCAGCCGACGAGGCAGGCCTTGTCGAGCGGAATGTCGTCGAGGATCTTCACGCACGAGGCCTGGTTGACCACGGTGTAGGGAGCGAAGGTGCCGAGGCAGACCATGGTGGAGACGTCCTGGCCGCGGGCGTGGTGGCGAACGGTGCCGTCCAGCTGCTTGCCCTGCATCAGGATGCCGCCAACGTCGCACAGGTTCGAGTGGCCCGTGGCGCACGGGGGGCACTTCCCGCAGGCGGGGACGAACCCGAGCACGACGTGGTCGCCCGGGACCAAACCGGTCACACCGGGCCCTACCTCCTCGACGACCCCGGCTCCCTCGTGTCCGCCGATGACAGGGAGCGGGACGGGCATGTCGCCCGTGAGCAGGTGCTCGTCGGAGTGGCACATGCCCGACGCCGCCAGCTTGATGAGGACCTCGCCCTCCTTGGGAGCGTCCAGCTCGATCGGCTCGACGCTCCAAGCCTCACGGTCCCAAAGAACTGCTGCTTCGGTTTGCACGGGCCCTCCCTCAATCTGTCGTGACGACTGCTCACGCTATCGGGCGCCACCCCGGACGTGCCTGGCGGTGAGCGGAAGCAGCCGGGATGACAGCCTCCGGCGTACCGGCAAGCAGAGCCGACAAGGCAGGTGGGTGAGAGGCCCTGCTCCTCTCGTTCCCGTGACGTCGAAGCGGCCTCTTTTTGCCGGTGGGACTCAGCCGGCGCCGTGCAACATCTCAATGCGCCGAGCCAGGTTGACCGCATGATCGCCGATCCGCTCATAGAAGCGAGCCAGCAGCGTGACCTGTGCGCCGATCGGGACCGGCATGGTCCCGGCGGCCACCTCACCGGTCAGGCGATCATGGAGAATGTCGATCTCCTCATCGTCTTCGGAGAGCGAGGCGGCATCGGCGGCACGTTCCCCGTATGCGTCGGCGGCGACCCGCCACATCTCGAGAGCCACCTCAGCCATTCGCTGCACGATCCCCCGGCTCAGCGGACTCATGTCGGTGCCGAGATTGCTGGCGGCTCGCTGAGCAATGTGCTCTGCCAGATCGCCGCTTCGCTCCAACTCGGGAACGATGAGGAGCACACCCACGAAATGACGGAGCAAGCTTGACGGTATCGATTCCCTGTCGAGCTGCTCCCACACGAGGAGCTCGACCTCGGCCGTGAGATCATCGATGGCCTGGTCCCCTTCGACCACCTTCAGAGCGGTCGCGACATCGTTGCTCAACAGAGCTTCGGTGGCTCCCGCCAGAGCCTCGGAGACAAGAGCGAACAGCTGAGCCATCTTGGCCTCAATGGGGTCGATCTCCTCCTCGGTGTTCACCATGGGCACGGTACGTTAGCTGGGCAGATAATGAACTGTTCGCGAAGAGTTCGCGTAACGTTTACCTTCGGATGGTGTCCTGTTCACCTCTGCCAGCGAGAGTGACGTGTGCTCTCGTCGGAGTCGCTGAACACACGGCTACCCGAGCCGCACGTGACGGCAGGGCCACAGGAACTTCCTGGTCAGGGCGCCGCCACGGTCACTGACCTCCTGAACGAGGCCCCGCAGAGCAAGTTTCACCGCCGGACGGTGATCATCTCGGGGGTCGGCTTCTTCACCGACGCCTACGACCTGTTCGTGATCGGCACCGTGGCAACGCTGGTGGCGACACAATGGAAGCTCAGCACCCTGCAGACCAGTTGGGTCACCGGCGCGGCGATTCTCGGGGCCTTCATCGGCGCCTTCGCATTTGGGCGTCTGGCGGACGTCCTGGGCCGCAAGAAGGTCTACGTCACCGTCGCCGTGATCATGATCCTTGGCGCGATCGCATCTGCCTTCGCTCCCAGCTTCTTCTTCCTGGTTGCCGCCCGGCTCGTGCTCGGGTTCGGTATCGGTGGCGACTATCCCGTCTCGGCCGTCTATATGAGCGAGTACGCGAACCGCCAGGACCGCGGACGTCTCGTCGGGCTCGTCTTCTCCATGCAGGCCCTGGGCCTGATCGTCGGTCCGCTTATTGCGCTCCTCCTCCTTTCGTCGGGAGTCAGTGACGGGCTGGTCTGGCGCATCCTTTTGGGACTGGGCGCGATCCCGGCCGCAGCAGTGGTCTATCTGCGGTCCAGGATGCCCGAGTCGCCCCGCTACCTCGCCCAGGTTGAAGGGCAATCAGCGCGTGCGGCTCACGATCTCCAAAGGTTCTCTGACGGCGTCATCACGGAGCCGGCCAGCGTGGCCGCCCGTGTCGGCCGGTTGCGGTTGCGCGAATTCGTGACCGATCGCCGCATGCTCAAACTGATCCTTGGCACGGCGGGGGCATGGTTCCTGTTCGATTACGCCTACTACGGCAACACGCTCTCTCTCCCTGCCATTTTGAAGAACGTCGATCCAACTGCCACCCTCGAGACGAAGTTGCTCTGGTCCCTCGGGATGTTCGTCATCTTCGCGGTGCCTGGCTATCTCCTCGCCGTCGCCAAGATGGACCGCATCGGCCATCGCCGCCTGCAATTCCTCGGATTCTCGGTGATGGCGGCGTGCTTCTTGATCCTGGCGGCGATCCCTGCGCTCACCCAGTACGTTGCGCCATTCCTCTTGATCTTCGGGCTGAGCTACTTCTTCGTCCAGTTCGGTCCGAACATGACCACCTTCGTCCTCCCATCGGAGGTCTTTCCGGTGAGCATGCGGACGACCGGGCACGGGATCGCCGCAGGTATCGGGAAGCTCGGTGCTTTCGTCGGCGTCTTCCTGGTCCCCGTGCTGCAGGATCACATCGGCTTGCGGGGGCTCTTGGCCGTGGCCGGTGTCGCCGCCGCTGTGGGCTTTGCGGTCACCACACTGCTCCCCGAACCAGCTGGTCGCACGCTCGAGGATGTCTGCGGCGATCAGAGCGAGAGCAGCACGGCCCGGCCGGAAGGATCGCCGAGGCTCACCGAAGCGATGTAGCTCGGGCCCTTCGTGCCTCGGGCGGACCGATCAGCCTCAGCTTGTGTAGAGAGTCGAGTCTGACCCGTCAGCTTCGCTTTTTTGTGCCTCCGGCACGCTTCGTCGCAGCCTTCTTCGCCGAGGCACCCTTCTTGGCCCCGGGGGCTTTGCGCTTGGCGACGGAAGCCTTCTTGACTCCGCTCTTTCGGGCGGCGGTGGCCTTCTTCGTGGCCGCTCTCTTGACGGCGACGCTCTTTCGCTTGACGGCGGTTTTCTTTGCTGCGGCCTTCTTCGCCGCTGCCTTCTTTGTGACCGTCGCCTTCTTGTTGGCCGTCTTTTTTGCCCCGGTGACCCTGCGCCTCAGGACGGTGGCCTTCTTGGCCACCGCCTTCTTGGTGGCAGCCACCTGCTTGGCTCCAGCCTTCTTGGTCACGGTCACCTTCTTGGCGGCAGCCTTCTTCGTGACCGCCGCCTTCTTGACAGCAGCCTTCTTGGCGACCGTCGCCTTCTTGTTGGCTGTCTTCTTTGCCCCAGCGGCCTCTTTTTTGATCGACTTGCGGATGCTCTTCGCCTTCTTCTTCGCCGCCTTCTTGAGGGGACGCGCTTGTTTCTCGACCCGCTTTGCCGCCTTGGTGGAACCGATCGCGCTCGCCGCGTCGCTCAGGCCCTGTCGGACCTTTGCCTCCACCGTACCGACGGCTTCCCCTACCACTTCGGCTGCTTTGTCTATCGTCCCGGGCATGAGCGAAAGGCTAACGCGTGCGTCCGGATTGTCAACGGGAATTCTCTGATGGCACATCGTCCATGGCTCGACGAGCGAGGGTCATCAGAGGTCGATGCAAGAGGTTTTGATCGGGTGAACGAGCATCACTCCGCCGCGGCCGCCACACATGAACTCCAGAAGAACTGTTGCTTCAGTCGACAGGAATGTGCTCTCGCAACTTTGAGAACACCTCGCTCGTCCGCTCAGCGCCCGACGCAATCAATGGAACGATCGCGTCGACCCGTGGATGCGAGCCATTGCGGCTCAACGGCTCCAATTCGTGCGCTGCATCAGCGACGAACGAGGCGACCTGCTGTGCGACATGAGCGGCCGTCTCACTCGATTCCTTGACCGCGTCAGTGAAGACCTCCTGAGCCTGACTGAGTATCTCGGGCCCGGGGGCGATCCTGTGGGACAGATCAACGCCGGCAGTCCCCAATCGCCGCCGCGCCTGCCGGCTGGCGGCACGCCCACGCCGGACGCTTTGCTTGCCCGCCTGTGAGGCGTGCGACACCGCCGGTCCGATTCCCTTTCCGACACCATGCGCCTTTCGGTGGCTGCTCGCTGTCACGACCGATTCGAGCTGACGCGCTTGGCGTTTCGCCCGCCAGGCCAGAGAAGGTTCACCTTCGGTATCGAAAGCGGCCAGGATGAGTCCGCCCAAGAGGCCGACATTTTTCAGGAAATGCATCTTCTGCTGGGACCGGGTGGCCGGGTCTGTCTCCTCCCAGAAGCGGTGCCCGGCGTAGGTCGTCGGGATGATTGAACCGATCAGGGCGAGCGCGGCGAGCCGTCGGAACTTGCCGAGGGCCAAGAGTGCTCCCGCTCCAACCTGCACCGCCCCGTTGATGCGGACCAGGGTCTCCGTGTCGACGCCGTCGACCCCGGCCGACTCGACGAGCGGTTCGGTCACCACCTCGGCTTTCTTGGCCTTGCCGGAGGGATTCCAGAAGGCGTCCCATCCTCCGACGACAAAAATCGACGCGAGGAGGGGTCGAGCGAATCGACGAGTGAGTGCCATGCTCGATCCTCTACCCGGATTTCACGTGGTTATCCATCACACTTCCACGTTGCCGCCACAGGGTTCTCGGGTATTGGAGAAGGCACAAGTCCGGAGCACACGGAATTCGGAATCAACCTATGGAAACGAAGCAGACGGATCGAGCCGCTTTCGGCATCGACGGGACCGGTGAGTCGGAAGCCGAGCGGAACAATCGGAATCTGAGCGATCTCCTCCAGGAGTTGCGGGTGGCCGGACTCGGCGTCCAGGTGCTCTTCGGCTTCCTGCTTGCCCTGCCCTTCACGGTTCGATTTCGGGAGCTCGACGGACTGGACCGGGTCCTGTACCAGGTGAGTCTTCTCTCCGCGGCATTTGCCACAGCACTGTTGGTCAGCCCCGTCGCGTACCACCGCTGGGTGTTTCGTCGACATGAGAAGGGCCGACTGCTGCGGTACGCCAATTGGCAGGCGATCCTCGGGTTGGCCTTCGTGGCCGTCGCGATTTCGACAGCCGTCTGGATGGTCCTCCTGTTCGAGGGCCTGTCCTGGCCTGTCGCTGTTCTGGCGAGCGGCACGACGGCAAGCTTCGTGTTTCTCTGGTTCGTCCTGCCTGTCATAGACAGGATGGCGCGAGACCGCTGATCGATTGCTCACGGTCGTTTCGGCTCGGCGTATGCGGGTACTCGTCACGATGTCCGGCGAGGGCGGAGCGATCGTCAACACGGATTCAGGAGGTGGGGACGGTGCCACAGAAGGCGTGGAGCGCGAAGCGGGAACGTCAGTACAAGCACATCAAGGCCGGCTTGAAGCAGCGGGGTGATTCTGAAGGGCAGGCCGAGGAAATCGCGGCCAGGACCGTGAACAAGGAACGCGCCCGGCATGGCGAGTCGAAGACGAAGAGTGCGACATCCACACAAGACATCTCATCCGGTCGGCGAGGCGGTCTCCGTTCGCATCGTGGTGCGGGCGGCCGCACCCGGGACCAGCTGTATCAGGAGGCAAAGCGCAAGGGGATCTCTGGCCGGTCAAAGATGACGAAGGCCCAGCTCGAGCGCGCGGTGGATCGATAACCAATTCCGTGGGTAGATGACTGGTCATGGGACGGAATGCCTCACTGGAACAAGAAGTCAAGCTGGAAGCGCCGCTCGAGCTCGCGTTGCCGGACTTGCGCGACCTGGTCGGCGGCGCCGCTCGCCTTCCGGCGCAGAACATGGTCACCCGTTATTTCGATACGGCCGACAACCGGCTCTGGGGGCAGGGCTTGACCCTGCGCCACCGGAAGACTGATGACGGCGATGAGGGCACCTGGACCCTGAAACTTCCCAATGCCTCGAAGGGCCCGGCGCTCCGACGCACCGAGGTCACTTGGCCCGGCCTCGACAACGAGATCCCAGCGGACGCGAGCGAGGTCTTGCGCGGCGTCGTCCGCCGCGAGCCGTTGCGGCAACTCACGACGTTGCAAACAACCCGCCAGCGGATCGTCCTCCGGGATGACCAGGATCGTGAACTCGCCGAGCTCGATGACGACGTGGTCGTCGTCGTCGGGGGTCCCCATGACGGGGCGCGGTTTCGCCAAGTCGAGTTGGAGTTCCACGATCAGCAATGGGACGGCGATCGGGTTCTTCGCCTGCTCGAGAAGGCAGGTGCCCGAGTCGAAAGCAGCCAAAAGCTGGCCAAGGCCATTGACCTGCCGGCACCATCCCCGCCTGCTCCCCTGGACGCGCACTCGACGGTGGCCGACGTCGTCCAGGCATCACTCCGCTCCGGGTTTGATCGACTCGTTGCACACGACTGGCAGCTGCGACTCGCGCTGCCCGAGCCCGCCCCCCACGATGTGCACCAGGCGAGGGTGGCGACACGACGACTTCGATCTGACCTGAAGACGTTCGGGGCCGTGCTCGACCCCGTGTGGCTTGCCCACACCCAGGACGATCTAAAATGGGTGGGTGAGGTCTTAGGCGAGCTGCGGGATCTCGACGTGCTCTCGCAGGGCCTGTCCGACCCGCCGCTCGCGGTCCGCCAGCGACTGGCCGTCCAGCGCATGAGAGCCGGCCAGCGGCTTGCGGATGCCCTGACGAGCAAACGCTATGTGAATCTCGTGGACCGGCTTCACGCCGGGTCGGAGATGCTCCCGCTCGCAAGCGGGAGCGCGTTCCAGGCACAACGGCCGGCCACCGAAGTCCTGCCGTCCCTGGTGGCCGCTCAGTGGCGGACCGTCCGTCGACAGGTGCGGCGGGCCGATACAAACCCCTCGTCGACACAGCTCCACCAAATCCGCATCAAGTCCAAGCGATTCAGGTACGCGGCAGAGGCAGCGACCCCAATCATCGGGAAGCAGGCCCGACGAACCGCCTCAGCCGCGGAACGCGTCCAAACCGTGCTCGGCAAGCATCATGACGCGGTGGCCGCCGAGGCATGGCTCCGCCATGAGTGGACGGGCCGTACCGAGACCGGAGGATTTCCCGCCGCGTCGCCTGGCGTCACGCTCGAGGTGGGGCGTCTCATCGCCGAAGAGCGCCAGCGTCAACGAAGAGCCGAGCGGCACTGGGGGCGCGCATGGGACAAGCTGCGAAGGAAGAAGAGCCGTCGCTGGATCTCTCACCATTGAGCCCGTGCCCGGCGTGGCCCAGGGGACGGCGGATCTGATGCCGGTGTCCTAGGGCGAGGAAGCATCGTTAGGCTCGTACCGTGCGCGATCCAGTTCTCCAGACCGTTCCTCTTGGCCGGCAGTGGGGTACGGCCGACCCCTTTCTCTTCTGTGTCCACCACCTCGACCGCTACCCGGCGGCCAACGAGCACATGGGTCCGGAGGCATCGCTCGAGGCGCGCGACATCGGCATGGATTTCTCCGGTGCCGATGGGTGGAGCATGTACCACGGCAGCATCGTGCCGGGCTTCCCGCAGCACCCGCACCGCGGCTTCGAGACAGTGACGTTCGTGCGGCAGGGGCTCATCGACCACTCCGATTCGCTCGGGGCCACCGCCCGATTCGGGCGCGGTGACGCGCAGTGGCTCACGGCCGGGTCGGGGATCGTCCATTGCGAGATGTTCCCCCTGGTCGACCGCTCGGGCCCCAACACGACCGAGCTGTTCCAGATCTGGCTCAATCTGCCGGCCGCAGACAAGATGGTCGACCCCTACTTCACGATGTTGTGGGACGAGGAGATCCCTCGCCTGGCACTCAAGGACGATGACGGCCGTCGTGGCGAGTTGACGGTGATAGCCGGGGCGATCGACGGGATTCGACCCTTGGCGCCGCCGCCCGACTCCTACGCGTCACGCCCCGACTCTGACCTCGCCATCTGGCACCTCGTCCTTGAGCCCCTCGCCCGCTGGGCCATCCCTCCCGCCGTGTCACCAGATGCCGCCCGCTCGCTCTATGTGTTCGAAGGTGCGGCCTCGGTCGCTGAGCACCCCGTGGTCGAATCGACCGGAGTCGTGATTCGACCGGACGAGCCCGTCACCATCACGGCGGGACCAGATGGCGCCGAGATCCTCATCCTGCAGGGCCGGCCGATCGGCGAGCCGGTCGCCCAGTACGGTCCATTTGTGATGAACGATCGAGCCGGTATTGAGAAAGCGCTCCTCGACTACCAGACCACCGGCTTCGGCGGATGGCCTTGGCCCACCGACGACCCCGTACAGCCGCGCGAGGCCGGCCGATTCGCCAAGCATGCCGACGGGCACCTGCAGCAGCGCGCCGTACTGGACCAGACCCAGTCGGCCTGACCCCGGGGCCGCCCTGTATTGCGGCCTGGCTCCCCTTACGCAGAGACTGGCCGCAACGCTTCGGCCAGCAGGGTGACGGAGCGCAGCCGGCCCTCGCTCGTCGGAACGTGGTGGACCGTGATCAGTTCATCGGCGCCGGTCGCGCGGACGAAGTCGTCGAGGTAGTCGCTCACCTCGCGGGGAGTGCCCGCGGCCGTGTAGGTGAGCATGTGATCCACCTGTAGCGAGACACCGGCCGCCAAGATCTCGTCCGCCTGCTCGTCGGTCACGTCCTGCTCAGGAATGCCCAGCCGTCGCCCGTGAAGGCTGACGGCCCGAATCCGCCTGATGTCTCGGAGATACTCGAGGGCCGCCTCGGTCGTGTCAGCGGCAATGACGTTCACGCCTGCCATCACATAGGGCTGCGCCAGTTGCTCCGAGGGGCGGAACTCGTCTCGATAGGCGGTGATCGCCTCCATCAGGGCGCCGGGAGCGAAATGCGAGGCGAAGGCATACGGGAGACCGAGAGCAGCCGCCAGCTTCGCTCCGAAGAGCGACGAACCAAGTATGTAGAGCGGAACCTGAGAGTTCTTGCCGGGGACGGCGTCCACACCGCGTACCAGGCTTTCTCCACCCAGATAGGCCTGGAGCTCGAGGACATCCCGCGGGAAGGTGTCGGCGGAGCGGGGGTCGCGACGGAGCGCGTACATGGTGTTCTGATCCGACCCCGGAGCCCGGCCCAGGCCGAGGTCGATCCGCCCCGGATACATCGCGGCCAGCGTGCCGAACTGCTCCGCGATGGTCAGCGGCGCGTGGTTGGGCAGCATCACCCCGCCTGCCCCAAGCCGGATCTTCTGTGTGTGCGCGCCCACATGGGCGATCAGCACGCTGGTGGCCGACGACGCAATGCTGGCGATGTTGTGGTGCTCGGCGTACCAGACCCGCTCGTAGCCGAGGTCCTCCGCCTGCTGCGCCAACGCGACGCTGGCGGCGAAGCTGTCGCTGGCCGTCTCCCCACGCCTGATCGGAGCAAGGTCCAAGATCGACAAACGAAGCGGCGTCATGGCTTAGAGGTAGTTCTCAAGGTCGGCCTTGATGTCGGAGGGTGACACGGGCGGCTCGTAGCGCTTGATGACAGCGCCGTCCCGGCCCACGAGGAACTTCGTGAAGTTCCACTTCACCTCGTCGGTGCCGTCGGAGCCGGGCCTGATGTTCGAAATCGCCGTGTAGAAGTCGCCGTACTGTGGCCCGAAGTCACCAGGAGCTTCGGCCCGCAGGTAGGCGTACAGGGGATCGGCGGACGGACCGTTGACGTCGATCTTGGCAAAGACCGGGAATGTGACGTCGTAGGTCGTCTTGCAAAAGGCCTGTATCTCGTCGTCGCTGCCCGGTTCCTGCTCCTTGAACTGGTTACTGGGGAACCCGAGGATTTCGAGGCCTCGGTCCTTGTCCTCCCTGTACAGCGATTCCAGGCCCTCGTACTGGGGGGTCAGCCCACACTTGGAGGCCACGTTGACGATGAGTAGCAACTTGCCCTCGTAGTCAGAGAGAGCAACCTCGCTCCCGTTTGCCGTCGTAGCCGCGAACTCGTGTGCACTTGTCATTGGTCCCTTTCTCGCGCATCCGTAGATCCGACCTATAACTTCCCGCAATCAAGCAACCGTTGAACGATCGGATTCATTCCATTCCGATTCGCATCACGCTCTTCCCGCGGATTCCCCCGTCTGGAGCGGGGACGACCTCCTGCCCTGCCCGAAAGTCATACCTGGTCTTCGGGCGAGGTGTCGGTATCAACCGAATATGTGTCGGAGATCACCCGAACACGCGTCGGGGATCACCCGAACGGGCATTGTCGGGCATCACCCGGAACTACACGGTTATCAGTGGGCCGCCCGGGTCTCGATCCCGGCACCTTGGGATTAAAAGTCCCCTGCTCTTCCGGATGAGCTAGCGGCCCGATGCTGCAAGATAACTGACGAGCGGGGCCCCCTCGGGCGCACAGGCCCTTCAGCCGATGGCCGCCAGCCTCGGCAGCACGGGTGCCCAGTGCTCTTCGAGCCACTGGGAGGGGGCCGGACCGGCCGCCCGGATGACGATGGCCTGCACGCCGGCTCGACTGAGCGCTTCGGCCTCCCGCAGGATGTCGTCGGGGCCCGCATCGTCTGCCACCCCGATCAGCGCGGTCACCTCGATGTCGGCGAAGTCGCGACCGACCTCGTCACAGTGACGCCGCAGGACGCCGACCTTGTGCGTCACGGTCTCGACGTCCCCGATGATGTTGCAGGCATCGGCGTACCTGGCGACGAGCCGCAGCGTCTTGCGCTCACCGCCTCCGCCGATGAGCACCCGGGGCCGCGGTGCACTGACCGGTTGCGGAACGCAGAGCGTCTCGGCCAGCTGGTAGTGCGTGCCTTCGTACGGCCCGTTGTTATCGCTCCACATCTGGAAGCAGATCTGCAGGGTCTCCTCGAGCCTCTCGTAGCGCTCGCTGAGCGGTGGGAACGGCACACCGAGCCCGAGATGCTCCCGCTCGTACCAGGCGGCTCCGAGCCCGAGCTCGGCCCGCCCCCCGGACAGCACGTCGAGGGTCGTGATCGTCTTGGCCAGGAGGCCCGGATGGCGGTAGGTCACGCCGCCCACCAGGAGCCGAAAACGCAACCGGTCCGTCTTGGCGGCGGCAAAGGAGAGGGCCGTGTAGCCCTCGAGCATCGGCTCGTCGGCCGGCCAGAGCATCTCCATCTGGAACCAGTGATCCATGACCGACAGTGTGCGTACACCGATCGTCTCTGCGGTCTGGGCCAAGGTGGCGAAGGTCGGCCCGATCGCCGCCGCCCCGCCGGGCCAGGTGAAGCGCGGCACATGGATATCCAATTGCATGTCGTCCTCCGGTCGGTCGGGTCGAGAGTATCCGCAGTTCTACCCGTGGAGCCGAGTGATCTCTCCGCCGCCGCAGGGGGCCAGGAGCACTGAGCGCCCGCCCGGGGCGGAACCTACGATGCAGCGGATGGAGCCGTCGGATGGGGACATCGCCGCGATGACGGATCCTGTGCTCCGCAACCTCTGCATCACGCAGCGCTACTCCGAGTTTGCAATCGCCCTCCGTGACGCGGGGCACGGTCCCGATGCCACGTGGTGCGCCTTTGCGGTGTGGGCGTCGAAGACGGCCGGCGCCACCATCCGCGGCGATGTGCTGCCGGCCCGGGCCAAGGAGCTCCTGCGCGACGGCGATGACACCAGCGCCGCTCTCGGGCGGTTCAACAGCGGGCTGGCCGGGAAGGCGATGCAGCACCTGACGCACGATCACCTCGGCCAGCTTGTCGAAGGCGTCACCGCGGATGTGTCCGGGCACATTGCTGCGGGCAACGTCTTGGTCTTCGAGGAGCTCGCGCCGATCTTTACCGCGCTCCTCGATGCCTGTCGCTCCAAGCCGATCACACCGGCGACGCTCGACGCCGCCATCACTCCCGCCCTGAAGTCGCTCGGGACCGACCCCGATGCTGCGTCAGCCGCGACCGCCTTCAGCAGCTACGGACAAGCCTTGTGCGCGCCGGCAGAACGGGCCGCGCTGGTGTTGCAGGCCAACATCCTCGCCGTGGCGCACGAACAGCGGAGGTTGCAGCCCGCCATTTCGGGCGCGCTGGACGCGGCGATACGCGACACGCTCGAAGAGCTCATCCAGAACGAGATCATCCGCCACCTCCCGACGGAAGGTGCCCGGCACGCCCTCACCGCACTGACCGAGGACGTGTGCCAGGTCCTCGACGAGGCCTGGGACACGGCGCTCACGGAGTCGATCATGCAGTTGATCACCGCGTCCGAGACGTTCGACCTTCGCAACGACATCCCGCCACTCGCCGGGAACATGTTCCCCTCCGGGCTGCGCACGCTCGCCGGGACCGTCGCGGAGGACGCGTTCTCCCTATGGGACAAGACCGAGGGAACCGGAGCGCCCTCGGGCGCCGACGACTGGGCGGTGCTGGAGCAGCGCATGAATTTCATCGTCAATCTGTTCCGCTCGCGTCAGAACGACAGCACGCTCTTCGAACCACCCTTCTCCGACGTCCAGCTGGCCGCGCTGGCGCAGGGTCAGCTGCCCCCCGGGCCCTTGTAGGGCGGGATGTTCCAACGGGTAGCCAGCGACATGGGTACCTGAAACGGGGCCCTGTCGCCGTAACGCTCGGCCCGCACGGCGAGCGAGAGCATGCCGAAGCCGATCTTCTGCGACACACCTTGGAGGAGTTGGCGGTGCAGCTTCTCGAGCGACACCTTCCGACTCAGATCAGCGAGCGGGCCGAACAGGTTCCTCGTCCAGTCGGCCTTGGGGACCTGCAGGATGTCGGCGGTGGCATCCCCGACGTAGTAGCGCACGGTGGCCGCCGGCAGGCCCCGGAGCCCGGGCGGCGCCAGGCGCGTTCCTTGCTCGAGGAGCGCTGCCATCAGCTTCGCCCCGGACTCACTGGGGCCGAACTGCCGTTGGCGGACGATGGGCATCAGGACGGACGTCTGCGAGCGGGTCAGTGGCAGGAGATCATCCCTGATGCCCAGGTAGTGGCCGATGAGCGACCATACGTGGAGATACGCGTCTGCATCGTCCTCCGAGTAGACGATGCCGGTCCGGTCGAAGACCTCGAAGACGATCTCGGTGAAGGTGAGGAGCGTCTCGAGCAGGTCCTCCTGATTGATGGGCGTGCCCCAGGCCGGGTCCCACTCCGCCCGCGGGTCCTTCTGAATCAGCCACCGCACCGCGGCGTGCATCAGTCGGACGTGCCGGACGTCCGAGTACCCGCGCCCACCCGGCGTCAGTCCGCCGGGCTCCATCACGTCGAGGTGGAATTGCGCAGTCTCGTTGAGCCGGCGCTTGGCGTCCGTCTCGAGTCGCGCCGTCAAGCCGAGGACCTGGACCCCCCGCCAACAGGCATAGGCCGACGGCAGCGCCGCCGCGTAGAGCGCGGTGAACACGTGGGAGCCCCAGCGAGCGAAGCACTCCTGACCGGCGGCGACCAACGTCGGGTCGACCCAGGCGGGCAGGTCCGGAGGTGCTTCGAGAAACGCCCGGAGCGCAGGGTCCGCCACCTCGTGCTGCTGGACGACCAGGGCGCGGAACGCCGTGGAGGCGTCCTGGGTCCCGGAGAAGAGGCCTGCGACAACGGCATCCGCCGGTGGATCGGCCTGTGTGCGCAGGCTGTCGAGAAAGGCGTCGTCCCACGTCGTTCGGGTCATGTCGGCTCCAATGCTCTCCGGGCCTCGCTGAGGCTCCGGCTCGGCCCACCCTGGGCCGTTGCCGCGACGCAGGTCTCGAGGTCGGACCGGACGTGGCTCGGCGCTCCGGGCAACCCGAGCCAATCGGTCAGCGCCCTGAGCTCCAGCATGCGCGCGCCCTGGTCCCGTGCCACGCGCACAGCCTCCTCGTAGTCGCGGGCAGCCTGATCCACCTGGCGACCGCGCCGCAGGACGCCCGCCCGGAGGCGGAGGATCTCTGCCTCGCAGAACTGCTCGCCGGTGGCGCGGGCCGTCTCGAGCGCGTCGTCGAGCAGGCTGCGTGCGCGCTCGACACTGGCGAGGACGTCATCCGCCAGAAGCATCTCGAAGTACGGTCGGAGCAGTGGCCCGGGCAGTTCGGGCTCCTCTGCGCCCTCACCGGCCCACCACTGCAGCGATCGCGCCCATTGTCGCCACTGCCGGGTCGTCACCTCGTCGGCTGCCCGCACCGCCTCACCGGCGAGCTTGAGCACCATCTCGCGGTCACCGTCCAGCTGCGCCATGATCGCCGCCGTCACCGCCGCCACGGCTTGGGCCTGCGGGACCTCCCGCTCCGCCGTGACGCGCAGCACATCGTCGGCGATACGCCAGGCTTCCGTCGTCTTCCCGGTCAACCAGGAGGCCAGAGCGGTCGCCACCCTGGGGGCGGCCAACGCCATCAACTCGACCGACGGCATGGGGGGAAGGTCACGCAGGCTCGACTCGAGCGGAAACCCACTCTTCTCGTACGAACGCCGAAGCTGGCCCAGGCCGTCCGGCACCATGCCCTGCCAGACGTGCGTCGTCCCCTCGTACGTGTCGATCAGGCCAAGCGTCCACTCGTCGCCCAGGGCTTCTGCCTCGGTCCTCGCCTCGTGCAGGATCCGGTTGATCGTCCCGTACTCGGCACTCGCCTGCCACCACGGCACCAGGACCAGGTAGTTGCGCAGCAGGATCTCGCGATTGCCGAGCCGGCGCGCCAGCTCCTCCACGCGACGGGACTCCTCCAACGCCTCGGGCGCGCTCTGGTCTACCGCGGTCAAGCACATCACCAGGCGGCTACGCGACTTGAGCTCGGTTTCGTCCCGCTCGTCCTCGGGCAGCTGGGCCACGAGGGCCAGCATCTCCCGCTCGTGGCCGGCCGCCTCACGAAAGCGGGCATTGCGGCGCGCCGTGTGTGAGGCCTGCTTCCACAGGGGCACCGCCTGGTCAGCCTTCCCTGCCGCCCCCAGGTGATACGCCGCGATCTCCGGCTGGCTGGTGGCGCGCCCCGAGGCGACGAGCGTCGCTCCCACCGCACCATGGACCCGCACCCGATCGGCCCTGAGCACGGAGCGATAGGAGGTCTCGTGAATCAGCGCATGCCGGAACTGCAGCTCGCCTGATCGCAGCGAAGGCTCAATGAGGGCGTGTTCCTGCAGCCGGCGGAGTTCGGCGTCGAGTGCCGATCCCTCCAGTCCCGTCGCTGCCTCGAGTACCTGGCGGTCGAAGGAACGTCCGATCACGGCGGCGGCCTGGGCGACACGCTTCGCCTCGCCGACTCGATCGAGACGGGCCGTGATCACCTCCGCCAACGTCGTCGGCATGGACAGCTCGCTGACCTGCGATCCGTCCGTCATGCCGCGGGCCAGTTCCTCCAGGAAGAGAGGGACGCCGTCCGCTCTCTGTACCAACGCGTCGCGCACACTCGCCGTCAGCTGCTCCGTGTCGGGCAATTGCTCGAGCATGGTGTGTGCCTCCTCGTTGCTCAAGCGGTCGAGCTGCAACGTGGCATCGGGCTGCACCTGTGGATCGTCGGCGATCTCCGGCCGGGCGCTCATCATCACGAGGACAGGCGTCGCGCCATGGGCAATCAGATGGACGGCTTCCAGGGTGCTGGGGTCGGCCCAGTGCGCGTCCTCGACGACGAGGAGGAGCCGGCGGGAGCCGGCGTGGGCCTGGACCCACGATGCTGCCTCCTGCGGGGTCGCCGGCACGTGGCCGACGACATCCCCGAACGGCTGCAGCGGGCTCAAGGAGCCGCGCCGGCTGCAGACCAGGGTCACGATGTGCTCCTGATGCCCTTCGAGTTCCGCCCCGAACTCGAAGAGCAGCCGGGATTTCCCGATCCCGGGCTCTCCTGAGACCACGACCAGCCGACCGGTCCCGTCATCCACCTGCGACCACTGATCAAAGAGCCACTGGAACGCCGCCGCCCGTGGGATGTACCCGGTCAGCGGACGGGCCTCCAGGCGATTCCGGGCTCCGCTGCGACCCAGGACGCGGAAGGCGGGCACGGCGTGCCCGATGCCTTTCAATGGCAACGACCCCAACGACTCGAGCTCGAAGAAACCGGACACCAAGGTGGCGGTGGCACCACTCACCACGATCTGACCCGGCTCGCCGACGGCCTGCAGCCGGGCCGCCATGTTTGGCACCTGGCCCCAGAGGTCCGGAAGCCTTTCCTGCCCGCCGGCGGTGACGGCTGCCACCAGCACCTCGCCGGTGTGGACGCCCGCCCGCGCCTGCAGGTCGCTGATGCCGAGGGCCGGCGGGAGCTCGGACCCCATGCGGATGATGTCGTCGACGATCTCCAGCCCGGCGGCCAGGGCGTCCCGGCTGGCGGACTCCTGGGCCTCGGGGTAGCCGAAGTAGGCCACGGCCCCGTCCCCTTGGAACTGTGCGATGACGCCTCCGTGGGCGGTGACGATGGCCGCGACCCGGTGCTGGTAGTCGCCCAGCACCTCGTGCCAATCCTCGGGATCGAGCGCAGACGCGAGGTCGGTCGACCCGACGAGGTCGGTGAACATGACCGTCAACTGGCGCCGCTCAGATCCTTCGGCCGTCGAACTCACCACGGGAACCCCGCGACGGGCTGCGCAGGACAACCGCCCGGACCCCGCAGGAGTCGTCGCACCCGGTCAATCTAGGTCCGGCCCAGTCCGTAGCGATAGTGCCGAGCGGCACGAGCGACGAGCACAGGCGCCCCGTGCCTGGAGAAGGGCGGAACCGGCCATGGTCCCCGCCTCACGCCGGCGGCTGATCGTAGGCTGCTCCAATGCATTCCAAGGCCGTTCGTCCCGCAGTCACGCTGCTGCTCGCCCTGTCCGCCACCCCTGCCCTGCTGGGCCTCCTGTCGGGAACCGCCCGTGCCGCGGACACGACGACCACACTCGCTCCTCCCGTCACGACGACCACGCTCGCACCCACGACCACGACGGTTGCCCCCACGACGGCACCGACGACCACGACGACCGTGCCGGCCACCACGACGACCACGACGCGCTCGACGACGACCACGTCGAGCTCGACGACCACGACAACGGTCCCGGCCAAGAGCACGTCGAGCTCCAAGACCTGGGGCTGGGTGCTCCTGGCGGTCGTCATCGCGCTGGCGGCGCTCGTCGTGGGTCTGCTGATCGCCCGCACCAAGCGGCAAGGACGCGAGGTCGACTGGGAGCGCTCGGTCCGGCCCGCGCTGACGGCAGCCGAGCTGGCGCGCGAGCTGGTCCTTTCGCAGACGAACAACGACGATGCCCAGCACCGGGCCACCATCGGCGTGCAGGTCGACGATGCGGTGGATGGCCTCGAGCGTGCCGCGGCGGCCGCACCGGACGAGACGCACCGGTCGCTCTGCATGCGCTGCGCCGACAGCCTGCGCGGGCTCGCCTTCGCCGTCCAGGCGGACCACCTGATGCGCTCCGGTGGCCAGACCCCGACCGGAGAGCAGTTGGCTTCAGCCGACTCCGCCCGGAGGCACCGCTCAGCCGAGCTGAACGCTGCGCTCGAAGACCTCAAGCTGGCGATCGCGCCGAAGAGCTAGCCACGCCCAGCGGCAGTTGCCCGGACCGTTGCGATCAGTCGCCGAACTGGTTGATCAGGAACTCACCGACCTGTCGCACCGTGTCCGGAGTCCCCGTCGGCATGTTGAAGATGAAGTACTGCACGCCGGCGGCTGCCAGCTCTTCGACCCGTGCCACGAGCTCGTCCGGAGTGCCGATGTCAGAGGTGGTGGGCTCCTCCCCGGTGACCTGGCGCAGGAACTCGCGGGTCGACGCCGTCTCCTCTGCACTGCCGGTGAGGACGAGCGTGCTGAGTCGGCTCACCGTGACCTCGGAAGGGTCGCGTCCGAGGTCCTCGCAGTGGCCGCGCAGGACATCGACCTTGTGGGCCACCGTCGCGGCGTCGCCGAAGATGTTCATCATGTCGGCGTAGCGCGCCACGAGCCGTAAGGTCCGCTTCTCGCCACCGCCGCCGATGAGGATGGGCGGGCCACCCGGCTGCACCGGCGCTGGCACATTGCGCGCCTCGTGGATCCGGTAGTAGCGGCCGTCGAACGAAGGCGCCTCCTCGGTGAACATGGCGCGGCAGATCTGCAGCGCCTCCTCCAGCCGGTCCAGGCGCTCGCCCGCCGGTGGGAAGTCGAACCCGAGGCCCTCGTGCTCGACGTCGTACCAGGCCGCGCCGATGCCGAGAATGGCCCGCCCCTGGCTGAGGATGTCGAGCGTCGTCACGATCTTGGCCAGGTGCGCCGGGTTCCGGTACGTCACGCCGGTCACCATGGTGCCGAGCCGCACGCGGGCTGTCTGCGTCGCCAGCGCGCCGAGCAACGTGTAGGCGTCGAGCATCGGCTGACTCCGGCCGCCCATCGGCGGCAGTTGGTAGAAGTGGTCCATCACCCAGACCGAGTCGTACCCCGTCTCCTCGGCCGCCGTGGCCATGGCGGCCACCCCGCCGAAGAGGGCACCCGGCGTCTCGTCGGTGGTGAAGTTGGGGATCTGCAGGCCAAAGCGCATGGAGCCGAACCTAGTGGGGCCGCTCCCGCGGTGCGCCGGGTGTCACCAGCCCGTCACGCGCCGCAACCAGTCGAGCGCCACCGCTCCTTGCGCGGCCTGGAACGGGCGCAGCGTGGGCAGCCCGGGCGGCGGCGGCTGCAGGGAGTGGCGCACCAGGAAGCCACTGAAGGCGGCCACCAGGACGGCCAGGACGGCAGGGTCGATCGCCGAGGCGGAGCCGGACAGGGCGAGGAGCTCTTCGGGGGCCGGTCCGCCCTCCAACTGCACGGACGGCGCCCAGGCCACCAGATCGAAGATCGCCGTGCCGACACACGCATGCGGCCAGTCCACGAACACGACGCCACCGCTCGTCACGAGCAGGTTGTCGGACCGCACGTCGCAGTGCAGCAACGTCGGCCCCTCCACCGCGTCCGGCCACGCCGACTCCAGCTCGACCAACCGGTCGAGGTGGTGGCTGGACCAGTCAAGGAGTCCCTCGTGCGGCCGGGGCCTCGAGGCCAGATCGGCCCAACCACCGAAGAGAGGCCGCAGTCGATCGGCGGCAGCGGGCGCCTCCGGTACCGGGTTCGGGGTGAGGGCGTGGTGCAGGGCATCGAGCGCGTGCACCGCGGCGAGGAGCTCATCCGCATCCCACGGGTGCGCCGGGGGCCGGCCGTCGATGGCCTCGAAAGCCAGCGCCACCCAGTCGCCGTCGTCGTAGACCTCGAGCAGCCGCGGAAACTCCGGGCCAGGCGGGAGTGCGGCCGAGATGCCGGCCTCGCGCCGGTGGAACGCCGGCGATTCGGGATTCAGCGTGCTGCCGACCGCCTTCACGAAGATGGTGCCGCCGGGGCAGGCGAGCACCGCCGTCGCCCCCGGCGAGAACCCACCGGGGAGGTCGCGGACGGATCCGGGCGGGCCGCCACCGACGCCGGCCGCCCACGTCCGCACTGCCGCGGGCACCTCGGCCCAGGGCAGGTGGACGCCGGCCGCCGGGCCGGTGGGCGTGGTCACGTCGCGGCGGCTCCCGCAGCGGCCAGCGCCTCGTTGATGCTCTCGACGAGGCGGCGCGCCGAGTCCGCGCTGAGCTCGACGGCCACCCGGGCACCGGGGCCGCGCGCCGGGTCGGCGAAGTCGATGTTGAGCGTGTGATCGAACGGCGCGTGGAACGGGTGGTCGAAGTACACGCTGGCCGACGTGACGGGCATCCAGCCCTGCGCGCCCTTGGCGCTGCCGGCGATCTCCGTGGCGACGGTGAGGTAGGAGCACATGATCAGGCCCCGGCCAGGTAGCGGCCGTACCACTCGAAGATGCGCTGCCAGCCGTCGACCGCGGCCTCGGGCCGGTAGGCGGGCCGCTCCACGGAGAAGAACGCGTGACCCGCGCCGTCGTAGCGGTGGAACTCGTAGGTCTTGCCGGCGGCCTTGAGCGCCTCCTCCAGCTCGTCGACCTGTTCGGCGCTGGGGAACTGGTCGTCGTTGCCGAAGAGGCCGAGCAGCGGGCAACGGAGGTCCGGCGTACGGTCGACCAACGGCGTCACCTTGAGCGGGAAGCCATCGGGGACGGTGCCGACGACGAAGGCCCCGTAGCAGTCGACCGCGGCGTCGACGGGCACGCTCAGCGCGGTGAGGAACGCGTGACGACCACCCGAGCAGTAGCCGATGACGCCGACCTTGCCGTTGGACGTGGGGAGGGCGCGCAGGGCGGCCACGGCCGCCTCGGCGTCGCCGACGAACTGCTCGTCGGGGATGCCACCCGCCTCTCGGGTGGCCGCCGCGGCATCGTCGGGATCGACATCGAGGCCCTGGCGGGCGTAGAGGTTGGGGCAGATGGCGTTGTAACCCGCGGCGGCGAAGCGGCGGGCGATCTCCTTGGTCCCCGAGTCCCAGCCGGGCAGGTGGTGGATGACGAACACTCCGGGGAAGGGGCCGTTGCCTGCGGGCAGGGCCTGGTAGGCGTTGATCTCGGCGCCCTCGTAGCCGGTGTACGTGATGTTCCCGGCGGTGAGGGCCTCTTCGGGTGCGGCCATGGTGGATTCCTCTTCTTTCCTCTATGGGGAGCTCGGCGCGGAACGTGCGGCAGGCCTTGCGTCGCACACTATGGCGTTGTCGTCCGGGCCTGGCGCGGCCGCAACCGGCATGATGTCCCCCGTGCGCCGTGGACTGGTGGCCCTCGCCGGGTTCGTCTGTATGACGTCGATCGCGGCGGCGGCCGTCGGTGGCGCGGGGGCGGAGGCGTCGCCGTCGGTGCGGACCGTGCTCGGACCGGGCGTCGTGGACACGCCCGGTGGGATCGCCCTCGATGCGGCCGGGAACCTCTTCGTGGCCGACACCGGCCATTGCCGTGTGCTGGTCGTGCCGATCCGTTCCGGCCTGTTCGATGGCCGGCGCGTCCGGGCGGGACGTGCGACGACGCTCGCCGGGGGCAGTTGCACCGGCTCGGGCGCCATCGGGCACCCCAGTGACGTCGCGGTCGACGGGCACGGCGACGTCTTCATCGCAGAAGGTACGGCGCAACGGGTCCAGGAGATTCGGGTGGCATCGCATCGGGTGGTCACCGTGGCAGGAACCGGCACGGGCGGCTTCAACGGGGACGGGCTCGCCGCGACGGCCAGCGAGCTCAACCAGCCGACAGGCGTGGCGGTGGACGCGGCGGGCGACCTCTTCATCGCCGATACGGCCAACTGCCGTGTGCGCGTCCTGCCGGCCGCCAACGCCACCCTCTTCGGGCGGGCCGTGACCGCCGGCGAGCTCTCCACGGTGGCCGGGACCGGCGTCTGCGGCAGCGCGGGGCAGGGCGGCCCGATCGCGGCGGCGCAGCTGTGGAACCCGGTGGCCGTGACCCTCGATGCCGCCGGCGATCTCCTCGTGGCGGACAGGGGCGACCAGTCCATCCTTTTCGCTCCGGTGCGCGGCAGTTCCTTCTCCGGCAGCGTCGCCGACTCCGGTGCCATCCGCGCCGGCGACATCGGTGTCGTGATGGGCGGTTCGGGAGGCTACGGGCCGTACGTCGCTGACGGGTTGCCCGCGGCCGGCTCGACGGCCGAGCTGAACGATCCCCGCGGCGTGACGCTCGGCCCGACGGGCGCACTCGTCGTCACCGACGGGTTCATGCACGCCATCCGGGTCGTCCCCGCCGTGGACCAGACCCTGCTCGGCCGGGCCATGAAACAGGGCGGTCTCTACACACTGGCGGGCGCCCAACCCGCCTCGAACGCGGCGGGCACCAACGACGGCACCCGCTGGGTCGGCACGCAGATGGGGACGCCGGTCGGCGTCGCTGCATCCCGTTCCGGGGCGTTGTACTACTCGGACGCCACCGAGAACACGGTGCGCGTCATTGCCGCCGGGCCGGCGTCCTCGTGACCCGCTTCGGCCGCCGGACCTTCCTGGCCTCGACCGCGGGGGTCGCCGCCGGAGCCGGACTGGCGGCCAGACCCGTTTCTGCCGGGCTCAACATGGCAGGTGCCGCGGAAGGCACGGATCGCATCCTGGCTGCCGCCACCTCGTCCTCCGGTCCCTTGCGGACGAGCGGCCTCACGGTCAACGGCCTGAACGACCCGGTCGGGGTCGACCCCGACGACTGCAGCTTCGCATGGACCCTGCGGTCGACGGGCCGGAGCGCCAAGCAGCGCGCCTCCCGCGTGGTCCTGCACCGGGCCGACCCGGGCCACACCGGCCCCCTCTGGGACAGCGGTCCTGTCGAGTCGGCTGCCCAGGCCTTCGTCCCCTACGGCGGGCCCGCGCTCGAGTCGGATGCCGCCTACCGCTGGACCGTGCAGGCTCGTGATGCCTCGGGCACGTGGGGCCCCATCTCCGCTGCGGCCCGTTTCACCACGGCGCTGCGGGCCGCCGATTGGCGCGCGCACTGGCTGCGCCCGGCCGGGAACTCCCAGCAACAAGACCGCGTCACCTATCTCCGCGCCGAGGTCACCCCGGCGGCGGGCACGGTGGCCCGCGCCACCGCCTACGTCTCCGCGGCCCACACCTACCGCCTCTTCGTCAACGGGACGGCGGTCGACGCCTGGCCGAGCCTCTCCTACCCCGACGAGCAGTACATGCGGGCGGTCGACCTCACCGGCCTGCTCACCGGGGGACCCCGCAGTGCCATCGGCGTGCTGCATCGCTGGTACGGCGCGGGGCAGGGTCGTCCTGAGTCCTCCCCCGGCCTCCTCGTGCAGGTCTCGGTGCACTACACGAATGGGCAGCGAGCCGTCTTCGGCTCCGACGCGACCTGGCGCGAGCTCCCGGCCGAATGGTTGCCTTCACCTCAGCGGAATCCCGACGGCGGCGACTTCGTCGAGTGGGTGGACGGGCGGCTGCAGCCACAGGGCTGGTCGAGTCCCGGCTTCGACGCCCGCTCGTGGTCACCTGTCACCGTCGTCGGGCCGGCCGGCAGCGCGCCGTTCAGTCGCACCTACGCACAGCGCACGACTATCCGCGAAATGCCCGTCCATCCCGTACGGCTGCACACGCTGGCCAACGGTGCGGTCGTGGCGGACTTCGGTGCCATCTACGCCGCACGCCCGAAAGTCACCTTCAACACGGGTACGCCGGGAGCCACGGTCACGCTGCGCGCCGGCTACCTGCTCGATCCCGACGGCCAGGTCTCCACGCTCCACGGCACCCAGGAGACAAATCTCTCGTCGTCGTACGTCATGCGCGCCGGCAGCCAGGCGTTCGAGGCCTTCACCTACTTCGGCTTCCGCTACCTGCAGATCGACAACCCGGGCCAGACGCTCTCCGGGAACGACGTCGTGGCCCTGACGCGCCATGCCGCCATGCCCGACGTCCCCGTCGCGACGTTCTCGTCGGACAGCCGCATGCTCAATGCCGTGTGGCGCCTCACGACCCGCTCCTGCCTGTACTGCTCCCAGGAGCAATTCGTCGACACCCCCACCCGGGAGAAGGGACCGTTCCTGTGGGACGGGGCCAACGAGTCCGAAGGCGTCATGCGCGCCTACGGCGACCAGAACATGACGTGGCAGGCCCTGCGCGACGTCTCCCGGGGCCAGGCCCGCTACTGGCCCGGCGGCCAGGTCAACGCGGTCTACCCCAACGGCGACGGCGCCCGGAACTTCGGAACCAGCACGGCGCGCTATCCCGAGTGGCTGTGGCGGTACTACACCTCGACGGGCGACATCCGCACCGTCACCGCGCTGTTCGACTCGGTCTCGGGCGCGGTGAATTCGCTGTGGAGCGCCCGCCAAGCGGGGACAGGGCTGCTCTACGGGCTCGCCGACACCGACAACGGCGACCCCATCTACGGCTACGACCTCTCGGTGGCGGCCGACACCGCCAGCAACGTCCTGGCCGTGAACGCCATGCAGCGGTTGGCGCAACTGGCCCTCGCCGTCAACAGCCCGGTGGCCCCGACATGGCAGTCCCGCGCCACCCAGCTGGCCGTGGCGGTCAACGCAGTGCTGCGCCGGCCCGACGGCATCTACGTCGACGGGGTGGACGCCGACGGCGCCCAGAGCGGCCACGCCTCACAGGAGGCCAACGCGCTCGCACTGGCCTACGGCGTCGTCCCGAGCTCGGACATGGCCGCCGTCGGGAGCTACGTCGCCAAACTCGGCATCGACGTGGGGCCCAACCACGGCCTCGAGCTCCTGCGCGGGCTGGCGGCGGCCGGTATGCCCGAGGCGATGGTGCACATGCTCACCGACACCTCCATCCCCGGCTGGGCCCACATCGTGGCGGCCGGTGGGACGTTCACCTGGGAGGTCTGGCGGCCGAGCGACCTCATCGGCGATTCGCTCTCGCACGGCTGGGGCTCCTCCGCACTGGTGGCCATGCAGGAGACGCTGCTCGGAGTGACCCTCGGCGAGCCCGATGCGATGGGCCGGGTCCGAGCGATGATCGCGCCACCCGCAGCGGGACTCGGCCGCGCCCAGGGATCGGTTCCGACCATCGCCGGTCCGGTTCAGGTGGCCTGGAGCCGGCGCGGCGCCGGCATGAGCATGGCCCTGACGGTGCCGGCCAACGCCACGGCGACCGTGCGGCTGCCCTCCAAGTCGCCCGGCACCGTGCGGGAAGGTGGTGGGGCGGCGGCGCAGGCACCCGGCGTCACCGTGGTCTCGACGGCCGACGGGGTGGCGGTGCTCGCCGTTGGAAGCGGGACCTACCGCTTCACCAGCACCTGACGGTCAGCGTCGGTCACGCCACGTAGTCGTTGATCACCTCGAGGTCGACGGGCTTTTCGGCCGCCCGGAGCGCCTCGTAGAGGCGAGGGAGCTCACCCTCCTTCTCGGGCTTCAGGCGCATGATCATGAGTTGGGCCCACATGACGGCTCGCTTCGCGGGCGGCGGCAACCACCCGATCGGGGCCCGACTTGACCGCGCCTCAACGATGAGGTGCGCTGGACCCTACTTACGATGTGCAGGTCGTGCCGGAGGGCGGCGTCTGCCCGCTCGCAAGGTAGGTCTGCACGTCGGCCCGCACGCACGCGCTGGAGAAGTAGGCGACGTGGTCGTCACCGTCGTGCGTGAGGAGCACGCCCCGGTCGAGCTCCTTGGACACGTTCACCGCCCAGGCGTAGGGCGTGGCCGGGTCGTTCGTCGTCCCCACCACAAGAATGGGCGGCGCGCCGGGGGCGGCCACCGGCCCGACGGTCCGGGTCGGTGGCGCCGGCCACACGGCGCAGCCGGCTTCGCCCCAGGTCAGCAGCGGGCCGAAGACGGGGGCGGATGCCTTGAGCGTGTCAGCCAGCGCGCCGTAGGACGCCAGGTCGTGCGACACGGGATGGTCGAGGCAGTCGATGGCGGTTGCGGCCACGTCGGCGTTGCTGGAGCCTCCGGTGTTGTAGTGGTTGGACTGGGCGACCACCGGAGCGCCGTTGCCGGCGGCGTCGGCGGCGAGGAGGGCGCCGAGCTGCGGCCAGTCCGACTGGGAGTAGAGCGAGCCCAGCACCGCGTCGTACAACTGGCCGGCGCCGGCGAGGTCGCCCCCGCCGGCCGGAACCGGTGACGCCTGCGCCGCCTGCAACAGCGCCAGCAGTGCGGTGGTCGGGTCACCGGACGGACGCCACCGGCACGCCGAGCTGCCGGCGCACCAGGTGAAGAAGGCGTTGAGGATGGCCTCGAAGCCGTCGGCCTGTCCCGTCGTGATCTGGTCGAAGGACAGCGCCGGATCGATGACGCTGTCGAGGACCATGGCCCGAATGTGGGTCGGGAAGAGTGCGGCGTAGGTGAGCCCCAGCAACGTGCCGTAGGACTGCCCCATGTAGGTGAGTCCCGTGTCGCCGAGCGCCTGGCGCAGGCGGTCCATGTCACGGGCGGCATCGGTCGACCCGACGTGGGGCAGCAGGTTGGCGCTGTTCTTCTCACAGGCGTCGGCGAACTGCCGCAAACCCTGAATGGTCGCCGCCTGCTCGCTCGGCGTGGACGGCGCCGGGTCGGACGCCGCACTGCCCGTGTCGGTGCCGCACGACACCGGGTCGCTGCGCTCGACGCCGCGGGGGTCGAACATGACGATGTCGAAGTCGTCGAGCAATTGCGGCGTGAGCGCGCTGAGCTCGTTGGCCATGTCATCGATCCCCGAGACGCCCGGCCCGCCCGGGTCGATGACGAGCGAGCCGATGCGGTGCGCCGGGTCTTCGGCCGGATGGCGCGCCACCGCAATGGGGATGGTGGGACCGCTCGGCGTGGCGTAATCCAGTGGCACGACGAGGGTGCCGCACTGCAGGTTCCCATTGCACGCCGTCCAGGCGATCGGGGTCACCGGCGGTTGGGTGGTGGATGTCGTCGTCGCGATGCTGGTCGATGCCGTGCGAGGACCGTGGTGTGCCGCCTGACCCTGGGCCGCCGGCGTCCCCCCACCGCTGCACCCGGCCGCCACCACGCCCGACGCCAGCACGGCCAGCACGGCCAGCGGCAGCGGTGTTCGCCTCATCGACACCCGGCCAAGCGTTGCACGTCCCTTTCCGGCCCCGTCGTCACCGTTCTCCCCTGGCACCGGACGTCAGGAGCGTGCAGATGGGGCAGCCGGAAGACAGCACGGCGGGGATCCGCCGGGGAGAGGCCGGGGCCTCGGCGCGGGCCGAGTACGAGCGCCGCCAGGCCAAGGACGAGACCCGCAGGCGCGCCCTCTTCGGCCCGCTGGCGCCCGTCGCCCGTCTCCTCGCCGGCCCGAAGTCGTCGACCGAGGCCTGGGGCCGCGGCGCCGACGGCGAGGAGCGGGTCGGGCACTGGCTCGACCGCGCCGTCGGCGGGCGCGGGGTGGTGCTGCACGATCGAGCCCTGCCGCAGGGGCGCGCCAACATCGACCATCTCGTCGTGACGCCGTCGGGCGTCTGGGTCGTCGACACGAAGCACTTCCGCGGCCGCCTGGAACGGCGCGAGCTCCGGGGCTGGTTCGTCCCCCGCCCCCGTCTCTTCGTCGCCGGTCGTGATCAGAGCCGCCTGCTCACATCGGCGCGCCGGCAGCAGGCCCTCGTCGCTGAGGCGCTCGCCGCCGGCCAGGCTGGGCCCGGAGCACCGGTCCGGGTCGCGCTGTGCTTCACGGGTGCCCAGGTCGGGCTCTTCACCCGGCCCTTCACCTTGGAGGGCGTCCTCGTCACCTGGCCCCGGGCGTTCGCCCGGATACTGGCCGCGGCGGGGCCGCTGAGCCGCGCCGAGCGGCGGGCCCTGGCCGATCGGCTGGCCCAGGCCTTCCCGCCCTATGCGCCGGGCGGGACCTCCCACAGGCCGACCGGCGCTTCGCCCAGGCGGTAGTGCCCCGGCAGGCGCTCGCCCGACATGGCCCGCTCCATCCGCTGCTGCATGCCCGGAAGCAACGTGCCGTCCTTGATCATCGCCATGAAGACGGCGCCCGCGTTGCCCACGTCGAAGAAGTCGCGCTGCCAGGACCACTGGAAGTTCCCGGCGTAGCGGAACCAGCTGCCGCCGAGACCGGCGATCTCGTAGTTGGTGCCGTCCGCCTTCTTGGCGTCGGCCACCTGCTTCCACAGGCCGAGGACCTCGCCCTGCTGGTCGTCGATGAGCACCCGCTGGTACGGGTACGTCCACCCTTCCAGCCCGGCCATCTCCAGGCCGAGGGCGACCTCGCGGATCTCCTCGCGACCGACGGCCATGAACTCGTCACTGGCGCCGACATTCCAGCCGTAGGTGGCGTCCTCGGTGTAGAGCTCGGCCATGTGCTTCCAGTCCTTCTTCTCCTCACCGGCTCGGTTGACGGCGAGCCAGCGCTCGACCATCTCTTCCATCTCGGCACGCGGGTAGGCGGGCATGGTCAGTCAGTCCTCCTCTATGGACAAGGCATGGGTGGGGCAGTACTTCACGGCCAGCTCGACGGCGGCGCGCTGGCTCTCGGGCGGTTCGGGCTGGAGGATGGTGAGCTCGCCCTTCTTGGAGACGGAGAAGACCTCGGGCGCCTCGCCCTCGCAGGTGGCGTGGCCCTGGCAGAGGTCCCGGTCGACGACCACCCTCATTGAGAAGTCCCCGCCCCCGTCCGGCGCCGGTAGCGCACGCGGCACGGCTGCTCGAGCTGCACGACCATCTTCGAGTGGTCGTTGCGGTAGGAGTCCAGCGGCTGGGCCGCCTCGAACTCCCACCCCTGCAGCAGCACCGAGAAGATGGCCTTGAGCTGCATCATGGCGAAGTTGGCGCCGACACAGCGGTGCCGGCCGGCCCCGAAGGGGATCCAGGTCCAGGGGTTGGCGCGGTCCTCCTCGCGCGGCTCGAGGTAGCGCGAGGGGACAAAGGCGTCGGGGTTCGGGAAGTCCTCGGGGATGCGGTTGCAGATGGCGGGGCTGGCCGCCACGAACTTGCCGGCGGCAATGCGGTAGTCGCCGTAGGTCAGCTCCTCCATGGCGACGCGCAGCAACAAGATGAGCGGCGGGTGCAACCGGAGGGCCTCCTTCAGCGCCGATTCCAGGTGCGGGATCTCGCGCAGGGCCTGGAAGCTGACCTCCGATCCGTCGGCGTAGAGCTGGTCGAGCTCGTCGTTCACCGCCTGCAGCTCGTCGGGGTGGCGCAACAGCTCAATGAGCGTCCAGGCCGCCGTGCCCGACGTCGTGTGGTGCCCGGCGAACATCATGGAGATGAACATCCCCGTCACGGTGTCGGCGGTGAAGCGGGGCGAGCCGTCCTCCTCGCGGATCGACATGAGGATGTCGAGCAGGTCTCCCTCGCCCTCCGGCGCCGGTGGGCCCGCCGCCCGGCGCTCCATGATGCCGCCGACCAGCTCGACCAGCGCGACCCGGGCCGCGTCGCGCCGCCGGAAGCTCTCGATGTCGGCGTAGGGGTCGACGTAGGCGATCGGATCGGTGCCCTGCTCGAGGTCGTGGTAGAGCCGGGCGAAGCGACCGTCGAGCTCGCTGCGGAAACGCGGGCCGATGAGACAGGCCGACGACGTGTAGATGGTCAGCTCGGCGAACCACTCGAGCAGGTCGATCTCGCCCTCGTCGTCCCAGCCGGCCACCATCTGCTCGACCTCGTGCGAAATGGTGGCGGCGTGGCCCCGCATGAACTTGTCCCGCAACGCCTGGTTGTGCAACATCTCGCGCCGGCGTTCGGGCGGCGCGTCGAACACGACGCCCTTGCCGAAGATCGGCGTCATGAACGGATAGGCCTCGGCCTGGTCCAGCTGCTCCTCGGGCGCCCGGAAGTAGAACTCGTTGGCATCCGCGCCGGTCAGCAACACGACATCTCGCGCCGCCAGCGTGAACTCCCCGACGTCGCCGCACTCGGCCCGCACGCGCCCCATGAGGCCGATCGGGTCGCGGCTCAGTTCGTCGAGATGCCCGTTCTCGCCCTCACCGCCCGAGACGCGTGGCGGTTCTCTCAAGGTGGCCTCCGTCGTCATGGTGCTCCTTCCGTGCTGATCGGTGCCTCCGGCTGGACCTCCACCACGCTGAGGTGGGTGCCCCGCGGCGCGGCCACGGCGTGGGCGATGGCGGACGCCACCCCTTCGGGGCGCAGGAAGGCGGAGTGCCGGGCCAGGCCCCAGCGCGTCCACTCGGCCAGCACCTCGCCCGTGACGTCCGGGTCCCAGTCCATGCCCATGCCGGTCAGGGTCGGGCCCGGCCGCACGATGACGGCGCGCACCCCCGTCCCCTCCAGCTCCATCTGCAACGCGGTCACGAAGCCCTCGAGCCCCCACTTGGAGGCCACGTAGGCGGCCATGCGCGGCCGGGGATGCGCCACGACGTCGGACGTCACGAAGATCAGGTCGCCCCGGCGGCGCGCCACCATGCCGGCGCCGAAGGCGCGCACCAGACGCTGGGCCCCGCCGATGTTGACCCGCAGGACCTCCTCGAAGTCTTCGGGGCTGGTCTCGAGTGCGGTGCCGGGCTGGATTTTGGCTGCGTTCGACACGAGGATCTCCACCGGCCCGAACGCTGCTTCCGCTTCCTTGGCGAACTTGTCCACCGACGAAGGGTCGGCCAGGTCGAGATGGCAGGAGGCCGCCTCCCCTCCCTCGGCCCGGATAGAGGCGGCGACCTCATCACAGATCTCGACCCGGCGCGCGCCCAACACGACGGGGTGGCCCGCCCGGGCCAGCGCGCGCGCCGCCTCGGCCCCGATGCCCGACGACGCACCGGTCACGGCGGTCGGCCGGCGTTCGGGGTGGGGCTCGAAGCGCGGCATCAGCGCACCGTCACGGTGGTCGGCAGCGCGGCGAAGCCCCGCACGTTGATGGAGTGGACCCGCGCCATGCCCTCCGGATCGACCTCATAGGAAGCGACACGCTCCCGGATGGCGTTCAGTGCCACCCGCGCCTCCATGCGGGCCAGCGCGGCGCCCATGCAGAAGTGGCGGCCGCTGCCGAAGCTGACCAGATCCTGCGTGCGGCGTTCGAGGTCGTAGGTCTCCGGGTCGGGGAAGACGTCCTCGTCTCGGTTGGCCGAGCCGAGCAGGAGCAGGATGCGCCGGCCCGCCTCGATGTCGACGCCCTGCACGCACACGGGCTGGCTCGTCACCCGCACCAGCATCTGCGTCGACGTGTCGTAGCGCAGCGTCTCCTCGACCCAGTCCGGTACGCGGGCGGGGTCGGCCAGCGGCTTGGCCAGCTGGTCCGGATTGCGCCAGCCCCAGTACCAGGCGTTCCCGAGCAGCTTGGTCGTCGTCTCGTTGCCCGCCACCACCAGCAGGAACAGGAACCCGATGACCTCGTCGTCGGTGAGGCGGTCGCCGTCGATCTCGGCCTGCAGCAGCGACCAGGTCAGGTCGTCGCGCTCGTGACGGCGGCGGTCGGCCACCATGTCGCCGTAGTAGCCGGCCAGGGTGAGCGCGGCCTCCAGCCCCTCAGCGGGGATGTCGGTCATGCCGTCCTCGCGGTGCATGAGCGTGTCGGCCAGGCGGCGAATCTCGGCCCGGTCCGCCGCGGGGACGCCCACCAGCTCGGAGATGACGTCCATCGGCAGCTGCCCGGCGAAGTCGCCGATGAAGTCGAACGTGCCCGCCTGGAGCGCCGGCTCCAGGTGCGCGACCGCCAGGGCGCGGATGCCGTCCTCCATGGCCGCCACCCGGCGCGGCGTGAAGCTCTTGCCGACGATGGAGCGCATGCGCGTGTGCCGCGGCGGGTCCATGGCCAGGAATGACATGGCGCGGTGCGCATCGGGACCGAAGGCGGCCGGGTCGAGGCTGACGCCGTACGCGTTCGAGTAGTGGTCGACGTCCCGGAAGGCCGCCAGCACGTCGGCGTGGCGCGCGTAGGCGAAGAAGTCGAGCTCCTCGTTGTAGAAGACCGGCGCCTCGGCCCGCAGGCGGGCGTAGGTCGGGTACGGGTCCTCGTGGATGCCGTAGTCGTAGGGGCTGTAGGCCAGCGGGGCGATGGTGGTCACGACGTCATCAGCGCCGTGGCCTCGGCCATGAGCGACGGCACGGCATCGAAGGCGAGGTGGCCCATGCCGGCGCTCAGCAGCGCGCCCGTGTAGGTGACCTGCAAGACGTTGATGACCGCCGATCCCGTCCCCGTCCCGAGCGCGGCCTGCAGACGGCGTCCGATTTCGGCACCGAGCCGTGAGCGCACGCGCTTCACGTCGGGGCCGTCCCCGAGCAAAGCCGTCGTGCACACAGCCACCGCCGGCGTCCCCATGGCGCCGAAGCCCATGGTGCGCACGGTGTCGGCCACCCGGTCGGGCAGCGGGAGCGTCAGGTCGACCAGGCTCGGGGACGCCTGCATGCGCCGCCACAGCACTTCGGCCAGCAGGTGGTCCTTCCCCGAGAAGTACGTGTACGCCGTCGCCGGCGCCAACCCGGCCCGCTTGGCGATCGTCCGCACCGAGATGTCCCCGTACGGTCGCTCCTCGGCCTCCTCCGCCGCCGCGGCGATGAGCCGCTCCATGACCTCGGCCTGGCGCTCGGACAGGTGCCGGCGCCCCGGTTGCTCGGGCTGTTCCCCGAGCCCGTCGCCCCCGTCCGCCTCGAGGGCGTCGAACATGGTCATGCGCCGGCGTCCGACCCGGTCGACCCCGTCGACCCCGTCGGGATGTGCGGCGTCCCGTCCTTCATCGGAGGGAACGTGAAGGTCGCCGCCGTCGTCATCTTCGTGATCTTGGTGATGTCCTTCTCGGGCAGCGTCACGGTCTCGTCCTCGATGACGATCTCCCACCGGCAGTGCGGCACCCGGTCACCGGGCACCCGCGGCGGCCGGTGCACGTGACGGATGTGCGCCTTGGGGTTGACCGCCTGCGCCGTGACATCGAACGTCCCGTCCTCGATGTGATGGCACATGTTCGTCACCATGGCGTCACCGAAGGGCTCGGCATCCATCAGCGCGCCGCAGTAGGCCAGCTCGAAGTAGCCGTGCCGCTCGTCGACGAGCTCGTAGTGCACGTCCATGTAGTGATGAGGAAACCCCGGGTCGAGCTGCAGCACCTTGAAGATGGCCGAGACGCCGTCGCCCTCGACCCGCATGATCTCGCGCAACCGGTCGCCGTAGACCGGGCTCGCCCCCGCCCACTCCTCGATCGCCAGCTCCTTCACCGCCTCGGCGCCGTACTTCAGCCCGATGGCGGCGCACATGGACCGGTCGAGCAGGTGCACGATCAGCCCGTACTCCCGCACCAGCCTGACCAGGGCCTCCTTCGTCAGGTCCTCGTAGTCGAACCCGGGGTCGAACGCACCCGAGTAGTCAGCCCACCCATCATTTTGCTCGGTCATCAGTTCAAACTATAGTCCAGACACTTGTCCAGATCTAGGGTTCACGTGCCGCCGGGCAGGCTCGCCGGGCGCATCAGTCGGGAGGTCGGCCACGTGCCGGAGAACGGAAGCGGAGACATACGGGTCGGGGTCATCGGCCTCGGCGACATGGGCGGCGGCCTCGCCACCTCCCTCATCCGGGCCGGCATGCCCGTCACCGTGTCCGACGTCCGGGAGGAGGCCACCGCGCCCTACCGGGAGGGGGCAAACGTGGCGGCCACCAACTCGGAGCTCGCCGCCCGCAGTGACGTCATCCTCGTCGTCGTGTTCAACGACGCCCAGGTGCGGGCCGTCCTGCAGGGGCCCGACGGGGTCTTCGCCGGCGCGGCGCCGGGCTCGACCGCCGTCATCGTGAGCACCATCTCCACGGACACCGTGCTCGAGATGCGGGCCGAGGGCGCCACCCACGGCGTCGTCGTCGTCGACTGCGGCGTCAGCGGCGGCCCCGACGCGTCCGCGGCAGGCGAGCTCGTCTGCATGATCGGCGGCTCCGAAGAGGAGGTCGACGCGCTGCGCCCCGTCCTCAATGCGGTGAGCTGCCTCGTCCTCCACATGGGCCCACCCGGGGCCGGGCTCGCCGCCAAGCTGGCCCGCAACCTGATCACCTACGGCTCCTGGCTGGCCGCGTTCGAGGCCCAGGAGCTGGCCGAGGCGGCGGGCATCGACCTGCTCAAGCTGGGCGAGGCGGCGCGGGAGAGCGACAAGCGCATCGGGGGGGCGACCCGTCTGATGTTCCGCACCACCGCCCAGCCCTGGCCGGCCGACTCCGACGAGGGCCTGCTCGGGCTGATGCGCAACGGCGCCGAGGTGACCCACAAGGACCTCACCACCATTCTGGAGTTGGGCGCGCAACTCGGCGTCGACCTCCCGCTGGCCACGCTGGCCGAGCGCCGCTGCGGCCGCATCTACGGCTTCGAAGGCGACATCTGAGACATCCGCAGTGCCGGCGGCGGCGCCGGTGTCGCCCACCACGCCACCTGGGTAGGGTCGGGCCCGCCGAGCCGAGCCGGGACCCGACAACGAAGGAACGCGAGTGAGCGAACAAGAAGACAGGCGCGCTGCCGGTATGGCCAAAATGCAGGAGGTCTACGGGTTCACCGTCGACCCCGCCGACCTGCCGGGCCGCTACACGGACGTCACCGTGGACCACCTCTTCGGGACGATCTGGACCGACGACACCATCGACCTGCGCGACCGGCGCATCCTGACCATCGGCGTCCTGGCCGCCCAGGACAAGCCGGAGCTCCTGGAGATCCAGTTCGAGAACGCGCTCCGGCGCGGCGAGATGACCGTCGACCAGGTCCGTGAGGTCGTGGTCCACCTCACCCACTACATCGGCTGGCCCCTCTCCACCGGCGTCAGCGGAGCGGCCGAGACCGTCATCCGGCGCCGCGCCGCGGCGGCCGAGGCCGACGCCGACGCCGACGCCTGATGCCGATCGACATCGACATCGAGGAGGCGGCGCCAGGCGTCCGCGTCATCGCGTTCAACCGGCCCGAAGTGCGCAACGCCTTCGACACGACCATGTACCAGGAGGTGACCGCCGCCCTGCGCGCCGCCGACTCCGATGAGGCGGTCGGCGCCGTGGTGCTCACCGGCCGCGGCACCGCCTTCACCTCCGGGCAGGACCTGGCCGAGATGGCGGCCATCGCCACCGGCACCGCCGTCGAGGGCGCGGGGCAGGGCTTCATGGGCCTGCTCGAGTGCCTGATCGATCTCTCCGTCCCGCTGCTCGCCGCCGTCAACGGTGTGGCGGTCGGCCTCGGCTTCACCCTCCTTCCCCACTGCAACCTCGTGCTGGTCGACGCCGACGCCCGCCTGCGCGTGCCGTTCGCCGAGCTGGGGGTGCCGCCCGAGGCGGCCAGCAGCGTCCTCTTCCCCGCGGTCATGGGGTGGCAGCAGGCGGCCCGCGTGCTGCTCACCTCCGACTGGGTCAGCGCGCCCGAGCTGGTCGAGCTCGGCCTCGCCCTCAAGGTGTGCGACACCGGCACCGTCCTCGACGAGACGGTGGCCCTGGCCGCCCGCATCGCCGCCCACCCGCGCGCCGCCACCCGCGCCAGCACCGCGCTCGTGCGGGCCGCCCGCCGCGACGCCGTCGTGGAGGCCAACCGCCGCGAGCAGGCGGCCTTCGGGGCCCTCCTCGGCGCTGCCGTCGGCAGCGGGACCCTGGCCGAGTTCGCCGCCCGGCCGGCCGCCGCCGCCGGGTCCTGACGGTGCGGCTCGGCATCACCGCCGCGCTGACCGACGTCGACCTGGCGCCAGCGGCCCTCGCCGTCGCTGTGGAGGAGCTCGGCTTCGACTCGCTCTATCTCCCCGAGCACACGCACCTGCCCGTGGCGGAGGACACGCCACCCGGTCTCGTGGAGGGCGTGCGGCTCGATGACTACAAGCGCTGTCTCGACCCGCTGGTCGCGCTGGCAACCGCCGCCGCCGTCACCACCCGCATCGGGCTCGGCACCGGCATTCTGCTGGCGGCCCAGCACGAGCCGATCCTGCTGGCCAAGCAGGTGGCCACCCTCGACCACCTGTCGGGCGGCCGGATCACGCTCGGGGTCGGCTACGGCTGGAACCGCACCGAGGCCGAGGACCACGGCGTCGACTGGGCCCGCCGGCACGACGTGGTCCGTGAACATCTGGCCGCCATGGAGGCGATCTGGTCCGCCGACCGGGCCGAGTACCACGGCGAATTCGTCGACTTCGGGCCGACCTGGTCCTGGCCCAAACCGGTGCAGCAACCCCGTGTGCGCACGCTCGTCGGTGGTGGCGCCAACGACGCCGTCCTCACGGCCGTCGTGGAGAGCGCCGACGGCTGGATCCCGATCGGCGGCCGCGGCCTGGCCGCCGCCATCCCGCGCCTGCACGCGCTGGCCACCGAAGCCGGGCGCGACCCGGCCGCCCTCGACGTCGTCCCGTTCGGGACCATCGCCGACCGGGGCAAGCTCGAGCACTACGCCGGGCTGGGGATCACCGAGGTCGTGCTCCGGGTCCGGGCCGGCGACGAGCGTTCCGTGCGGACGGAGCTGGAGTCGTTGGCGCCCCTCATCCCCTTCGCGGCCACACTGGAGCCATGACGGACCTGATCGACGACACCACCCCGCGCCTCGGGAGCACCACCCCGCTCCCGAAGATCATCAGCGTCGACGACCACATCGTCGAGCCGCCGCACCTCTGGGACACCTGGCTGCCGGCCCGCTTCCGTGACCGCGGCCCCAAGTCGGAGCGCCGTGGCATCGGCGAGATGGAGCACATCGGCGGCGGGACCTACCGGCAGTCATTCGACCCCGACGGGCCCCAGGCCGACTGCTGGGTCTACGAGGATCTCGTCTACATCAACAAGCGCCACGTGGCGGCCGTCGGCTTCGACCGCGACGACATGACGATGTCCCCCATCACCTACGACGAGATGCGACCGGGCTGCTACGACCCCAAGGCCCGCATCGCCGACAACGAGGCGAACTGGGTCGAGGCCAGCCTGTGCTTCCCGTCCTTCCCCCGCTTCTGCGGTCAGACCTTCCTCGAGGCCAAGGACAAGGAGCTGGCCGAGGCCTGCGTCGTCGCCTACAACGACTTCATGGTCGAGGAGTGGTGCGGCGACAGCGGCGGACGCCTGCTCCCGCTGTGCCTCATCCCGTTGTGGGACGCCGAGAAGGCGGCCGCCGAGGTCCGCCGGAACGCAGCCCGCGGCGTGCGCGCCGTCTGCTTCAGCGAGATCCCGCCCCACCTCGGGCTGCCCAGCATCCACAGCGGCCAGTGGGACCCCTTCTTCGCCGCCTGCGAGGAGACCGGCACCGTCGTCTCCATGCACATCGGCTCGTCCTCGAAGATGCCGGCGACGTCCGCCGACGCGCCCGTGGCCGTCGCGGCGTCGCTCAGCTTCGGCAACGCCATGTCGTCGTTGTGCGACTTTCTCTTCTCCGGCGTCCTCGTCCGGTATCCCAAGCTCGTCCTGGCCTACTCCGAGGGGCAGATCGGCTGGCTGCCCTACATTCTCGAGCGCGTCGACGACGTGTGGCGCGAGCACCGCGCCTGGGGCGGCGTGAAGGACACCATCCTCGAGCCCCCCTCGTCGTACTTCCACCGCCAGGTCTACGGCTGCTTCTTCCGCGACCAGCACGGTCTCGATTCGCTCAACGTCATCGGCGCCGACCGCGTCACCTTCGAGACCGACTATCCCCACACCGACTCCACCTGGCCCGACACCCGCGCGGTGGCGGAGGAACTGGTGCGCCACCTCTCCGACGAGGAGGTGTACCGGATCATGCGGGGCAACGCCATTGCGATGCTCGGCCTGGAAGGACCGTGAAGCTCGGCGACGTCGTCAACCCGGAGGCCGCGCAGTGGGGCAAGCCGCTCAACGGCATCCGCGTGCTCGCCCTCGAGCAGATGCAGGCGCTGCCCTACGCCACCCAACTGCTCGGGCGCCTCGGCGCCGAGGTGGTCAAGATCGAGTCACCCGGCAGTGGCGACCTCGGCCGGTCGGCCTCGCCGTCCCTCACCGATCCCGACGGGCGCACCGTCGGCGCCACCTTCCTGCGCAACAACCTGTCCAAGCGCTCCGTGGTCGTCGACCTCAAACAACCGGCGGGGCGCGATCTCGTCTTGCGTCTGGCGCCGCGCTTCGACGTGGTGGCGGAGAACTTCCGCGCCGGAGCCATCGAGCGCCTCGGGCTGGGCTACGACGACGTGGCCGCCGCGCACCCGGCCGTGATCTATCTCTCCATTTCGGGCTTCGGCCATCAGGTGCCGGCGGGCACACCCGAGTCGCCCTATGCCGGCTGGCCCGCGCTGGCCTCCATCGTCGAAGCGATGAGCGGTGCCTACGAGTTCAAGCGCCCCGAAGGGCAGCCCCCGATCGGCTCGCCCATGGGCGGGCTCGGGGACATCGTCACGGGGCTCTTCGCCGTCATCGGCACCCAGGCCGCGCTGCGTCAGCGCGACCGGACCGGCCGAGGGCAACGCGTCGATGTCGCCATGCTCGATGCGCTGGTGGCCGTCCTCGACGTCGTCCCGAACTTCTGGTCGATGGGCATGCCGATGGGGACGCCGTGGCCCGGCATCCTGCACGGCTTCCACGCCGCCGATGGTTGGTTCATGCTGCAGGTACTGCGGGCGCACCAATGGCCCGACCTTGCGCGCTGCATCGGCAAGCCGGAGTGGGCCGACGACCCGCGCTTCGCCACACCCCAGGGCTGGCTCGACCATCTGGAGTCGGACATCCGGCCCGCGCTGGAGTCGTGGGCCAGCACCCTCTCCAAGCGGGACGCCTGCGATGCCCTGAACGCGGCCGGCCTGGTGGCCGGGCCGGTGGCCAACGACGAAGAAGTCGTGGCTGACGAACACCTGGCCGGGCGCAACATGCTGGTCGAGCACCCCCGACCCGACGGCGTCGACCAACCCGTGCTGATCCCGGGTCTCCCGGTGAAGTTCGCCGAGGTGGCGGAGGGCCCCGAGACCCGAGTGCCTTGGCTCGGCGAGCACACCGACGCCGTGTTGACCGACGAACTCGGGCTCGGCGCCGAGGAACTCGCCGCGCTACGGGCCGACGGGGTGATCGGTCCGTAGGAATCGCCAAAAGACAAGGAGGGCGCGTCCCGAGGTGATCCCCGACCGTTCTTCTCGTCGATGGCCAAG
>DATBAO010000081.1:0-11454 GCA_036271495.1 Acidimicrobiales bacterium | reverse complement strand
GAGGAACTCGTCGCGGAACATCCGGATGCCCGACGCGATGGACGAGGGGATCGACGGGCCGAGCACGCAGATCGTCGTCTGCTGGGGCGGCCAGGCCACGCCGGGAGAGATGTTGTCGCACAGGTCCATGAGAAGGTCCAGATCCTCCTCGCGCCCGTCGCCGTTCTCAATTCGGTACATGATGCGCTCCAGCCAGCCCGAGCCCTCGCGGCAGGGCGTGCACTGGCCGCACGACTCGCGGGAGAAGAACTTGGTGATGCGCCAGGCGGCGCGCACCATGCAGGTGGCCGAGTCCATCACGACGACCGAGCCCGAGCCGAGCATGGAGCCGGCGTTGCCGACCTCGTCCTGGCCGAGCGGCAGGTCCACCTGATCGGGGCCGAACCACGGGGCGGACACGCCGCCGGGGATGAACGCCTTGAGCGTGTTGGAGCCGCGGATGCCGCCGCCGAGCACCGGGGCGTAAATGAGGTCGCGGAACGTGGTCTTGACCATCTCGAGCTCGTAGTTGCCCGGGTTGCGCACGTGGCCGGCCAGCGCGAAGAGCCGCGTCCCCGTGGAGCGGCCGGCGCCCAGGGCGGCGAAGGCGGCGCCGCCGTTGTTCACGATCCACGGGATGTTGGCCATGGTCTCGACGTTGTTGACCACGGTGGGTTCGCCGTAGAGCCCGATGGCGGCCGGGAAGAACGGGGGCTTGATGCGCGGGAAGCCGCGCTTGCCCTCGAGCGACTCGAGCAGCGCCGTCTCCTCGCCGCAGATGTAGGCGCCGGCGCCGGGGTGCACCACGATGTCGAGCGAGAAGCCGGAGTCGAAGATGTTGCTGCCGACCGCGCCGTGGGCGTAGGCCTCGTTCAGCGCCGCCTGCAGGCGCTCCAGGCCGAGGGCGAACTCCCCGCGCAGGTAGATGAAGGCCTGCGTGACCTGCAGCGCGTAGGCGGAGATCAGCACCCCTTCGAGGATCTGGTGCGGGTCGCCCTCAATGAGCATGTGGTCCTTGAAGGTGGCCGGCTCCGACTCGTCGCCGTTGATGACCAGGTAGGTCAGCGGGTTCTTGCGCAGCATCGACCACTTGCGACCGGCCGGGAAGCCGGCGCCGCCGCGCCCGAGCAGGCTGGCCGCGTCGACTTCGGCGGCCACCGCCTCGGGCGTCATGGTCAGGGCCTTGCGCAGGCCGGTGTAGCCACCGGTGGCCAGGTAGCGCTCCAGGGTGAAGGAGTCGTCGTAGCCCAGGCGCGCCGTGATGATCTTGGGGGCGTCGGTGATGGCCATCAGGCCTTCTTCTCCCCGGCCGCCGCGGCGCGGGCGGCCTGTTCCTGGGCCACCGTGGCCCGCTCGGTCTCGATGGCGCCCTTGTCGGCCTGCAGGCCGACGCTGCGGCGCACCCGCACCAGGGTGCCGTGGGTGGGAACCGTGTCCGACATCCGGCCGGCGCGGAGGTCCTCCACCAGCGCATCGAAGCTCGCCGGCGTCTGCGCGCCCACGTAGCGGTGGTTCACCTGCACGCAGGGCGTCTTGTCGCAGTCGGCCAGGCATTCCGCCTCGTGCAGCGTGAAGACACCGTCGGGCGTCGTCCCGCCGGCGCGCACACCGAGCGTCGCTTCCGCGTGCTCCAGCAGCTCGAGCGCGCCGCCCAGCAGGCAGGCGATGTTGGTACACACGGCCACCGCGTAGGTGCCCACGGGCTCCACGTGCAGCATGTCGTAGAAGGTGGCGGTGCCACGCACCTCGGCCGCGGTCACCCCGCAGAGCTCGGCAACCTCACTGATGGCCTCGGGACGCAGCCAGCCGTCCTGTTCCTGCGCCAGGTGGCACAGCGGGATGAGCGCCGAGCGCGGCTCGGGATAGAGCGCGACCAGCTCCTCGGCCCGGGTCCTGATGTCGGCCGTGAGGTGGCTCATCGGTCCACCTCGCCCATGACGGGGTCCACCGACGAAATGACGGCGACCGCGTCGGCCATGGTGCCGCCACGCAGCAGCAGGGGAAGGGCCTGCAGGTTGACGAAGCTCGGGGCCCGGATGTGCATGCGGAACGGCTTCGAGGTCCCGTCGGAGACCATGTAACAACCGAGCTCGCCCCGGGGGGATTCGACGGCCACGTAGACCTCGCCCTCGGGCACCCGGAAGCCCTCGGTGAAGATCTTGAAGTGGTGGATGAGCGCTTCCATGCTCTCGTCGATGCGGGCGCGGGGCGGCGGCGTCACCTTGCGGTCCTGCACGCGGTAGTCACCGGGGGGCATCATGTCGGCGATCTGGCGGATCATCTTGATGGACTCGCGGATTTCGTTGAGGCGCACGGAGTAGCGGTCGAAGTTGTCGCCGTAGGTCCCGACGATGACGTCGAAGTCGAGCTTGTCGTAGGCCAGGTACGGCATGGTGCGGCGCAGGTCCCAGGGCACGCCGGTGGACCGGAGGATGGGGCCGGTCACCGAGAGCGCGAGCGCCTCCTCGGCCGAGATGTTGCCGACCGCCTCGGTGCGCTCCCGGAAGATGGGCTGGCCGGTGAGCAGCTCGTCGTACTCGTACGTGCGGGCCAGGATGGTCTCGCAGATGATCTCAACGTCGTCCTCCCAGCCATCGGGCAGGTCGGCGGCGACGCCGCCCGGGCGGATGTAGTTGGTGTTCATGCGCAGCCCGGTCGTCTTCTCGAAGAAGGCGAGCACCATCTCGCGCTCACGGAAGCCGTAGATCAGCATGGAGGTGGAGCCCAGGTCGCCACCGTTGGTGGCCATCCAGAGCAGGTGCGACGACACTCGGTTCAGCTCGACCATCAACATGCGGATCCAGATGGCGCGCGGAGGCGTCTCCACGTCGAGGAGCGCCTCGGTGGCGAGCGAGAAGACCAGCTCGTTGTGCAGCGGGGACAGGTAGTCCATCCGGGTCACGTTGGTGGAGCCCTGGACGTAGGTCAGCTCCTCGCCCTGCTTCTCCATGCCGGTGTGGAGGTACCCGATGATGGGCTTGGTGCGCAGGATCGTCTCGCCGTCCAACTCGAGCATGAGGCGCAGCACGCCGTGGGTGGAGGGATGTTGCGGCCCCATGTTGATGATCGTCGTCTCGTCGTCACGGCGCTCGATGTCGATGTCCGCCGGATCGGCGTAGCCGCCCTCGGGAAGACGGAGGACGGCGCCCACCTCCTGGCGGAGCTCGCCGGCGCTGGTGGTGTCGCGGGACCGCAGGCCTTGGACGCCCTCTGACGTCTCCTTGACCAGGGCCTGCTCTTCGGCCTCGTAGCGGGCGGCCGCCTCCTCGGGGGTCTCGCCCTCGTGCACCTCGCTCGGTCGGTGCGTGTGATCGTGGTCGTGATCGGTCACCGGGGGCCCGGCGCTTCCTTGAACTGCACCGGCACGCGCCCGACGCCGTAGTCCTTGCGCAGCGGGTGGCCCTCCCAGTCGTCGGGCATGAGGATGCGTGTCATGTCGGGGTGGCCCTCGAAGACGACGCCGAACATGTCGTACGCCTCACGCTCCATGGAGTCGGTTCCCGGGTAGATGTCGGTCACGCTGTCCACGGTGGGGTCGGACTCGGGGACCTGCACCCTGATGCGCACCCGGCGGCGGGACGAGAGCGACAGCAGGTTGACGACCACCTCGAAGCGCTCGGCGCGCACACCCGGCGGCAGGGAGCGGCCGGGATGGCTGAGGTAGTCGACGGCGCACAGGTCGCTGCACAGCTCGAAGCCGGTGTCGCGGAAGGCGGCCACCATCTGCTTGTAGGTCTCGCGCGGCGGAAAGGCCAGCTGATCGACCAGGCGGTCGGGCAGCCGCGGCACCTCAGGGAGGACACTGGCAGGGGAGGCCACCGGCGCGGTCGTCGGGGTCGTCCCGCTCACCGTGGCGTGGCCACCCGCACGGCGTCGGGCACGGACGGCACCCAGCCACCGGTCGCCTGCTCTCCCGCCGGGACGGAGGATCCGGGCCGGCGGGTGATCTCACCGGTGCGGATCTTCTCGTGCAGCGTCAGGATGGCGTGCAGCAGCGTCTCGGGCGAGGGCGGGCAGCCGGGCGCGTAGACGTCCACCGGCACGATCTGGTCGACGCCCTGCACGATGGCGTAGTTGTTGAACATGCCGCCCGTCGACGCGCAGACGCCCATGGAGATGACCCACTTGGGCTCCATCATCTGGTCGTAGATCTGGCGCAGGACGGGAGCCATCTTCTGCGACACCCGCCCGGCCACGATCATCAGGTCAGCCTGGCGCGGCGAGCTCCGGAAGACCTCCATGCCGAGCCGGCTGATGTCGTAGTCGGCGGCGCCGACCGAGATCATCTCAATGGCGCAACAGGCCAGCCCGAAGGTGGCCGGCCAGACGCTGTTGCGCCGGGCCCACTTGACCAGGTCCTCAATGCGACCGGTCAGGAAATTGTGCTGGAGGTCCTCGAACCCCATCGGTCAGGCCGCCTCACCGGGGTTCTTGGACGCACTGATGCGGGTGATGGTCGACTCGGACGTGCGGCTCGGCATGCCCGACTGCAACGTCTTCGCCGGGCCCCAGGTCAGTGCGCCGTTGGAGATGAGGTAGAGGAAGGACACGAAGACCACCGCAGCGAAGACGATCACCTCAATGAGCCCGAACGTGGCGATCTGGTGGAAGACCACGGCCCAGGGGTAGAGGAAGACGATCTCGATGTCGAAGATGATGAAGATCATCGACACCAGGTAGAAGCGCACCGGGAAACGCTGGGGCGGCTCCACGTCGGGGACGATGCCGCACTCGTAGGGTGCGAGCTTGGCGGCGGTCGGCTTCTTGCGCGGCGCCAGCACCGCTGAGGACACCAGCGAGAAGATGGTGAACGCGAGGCCGAGCAGCCCCAGGATGAGGATCGGGAGGTACTGGTCCACTGAGTTCCGTTTCTACCATGGGACCGCTTTGCCAGGCACATCCGCGCCGCTGGTCAGAGGCCTCGGCAGCGGACCTACGATGACTTTGTGACGGCTCCCGACGAGACCCCCGGGCCCGGCGCCCCGAAGAAGGCGGCGCGGACGGCGAAAGCCCCGGCGAAGAAGCAGGCGGCGACCAAGAAGGCGACCCCGGCCAAGGCGGCCGCCAAGAAGGCGGCAACCCCCGCGACAGGCGCCCCGGCCGAGAAGGCGACACGGGCCCCCAGGCGGGCGACGGCCGCCGCCGCGACCCCGCGGCGGGCTCCCGAGCACGTCTACGACGTCGTGATCGTCGGCGCCGGGCCGTCGGGCGCCTCCTGTGCCTACTGGCTGGCCGACGCCGGGTGGGACGTGGCCGTGGTGGAGAAGAAGGAGTTCCCCCGGGAGAAGACCTGCGGCGACGGGCTCACCCCGCGGGCCGTGCGGCAGCTGGCCGACATGGACCTCGAGGGCGCGCTGGCCGGGTCCCATCGCTACGAGGGCCTGCGGGCCTTCGGCTTCGGTCGCTCCATCGACATGCAATGGCCCGAGCACCCCAATTTCCCCAGCTACGGCTACACCATCACCCGGCACGACCTCGACGGCCTGGTCGCTGGCCACGCGGCGGCGGCCGGGGCGACGCTGCTGCAGGGCACCGAGGTGACCGGCCCGGTCGTGGACGAGGCGGCCCCGCTGGCGGGCCCGCTGCCCACCCTGACCGGCGTGACCGTCAAGGAGAAGGGCTCCTCCACCACCCGGACCATCAAGGCCCGCTACGTCGTGGTCGCCGACGGGTCGAACTCCCGGATCGGCCGGATGCTCGGCACGACCAGGCGGCGGGACCTCCCCATGGGCATGGCCCTGCGCGGCTACTACCGCTCGGAACGCCACGACGACCCCTTCATTGAGTCGCACCTCGACATCCGCGACGCCGAGGGCAACGTCGTCCCGGGGTACGGGTGGATCTTCCCCATGGGCGACGGCCGGGTGAACGTGGGCGTCGGGTTGCTGTCGACCGACCAGCGCTGGAAGGGCCTCAACACCAGCCACCTCATGGATGCCTTCGTGGACTTCGTCCCGGCCTCGTGGGGGATCCGTCCCGAGACGAGCCTGGGGCCGCCCACCGGCGGCAAGCTCCCCATGGGGCTGTCGGTGGGGCCGCGGGCCGGCGGGAACGTCGTCATCACGGGCGACGCCGGTGGCGCCATCAACCCGTTCAACGGCGAGGGGATCGCGTACGGCTACGAGACGGGCCGGCTGGCGGCGGCCGCCCTGGGCCACGCCCTGACCGGCGAGGGCGAGCGCGCCCTGACGGACTACGACCGCGAGCTCACGCTGGCCTACGGCCCGTATTACAAGGTGGCGCGGGCCTTCGTGCACCTCATTTCGAATCCCGAGGCCATGCGCGTCTGCGTGGGCCTCGGCATGCGCTCCGAGCTCCTCATGACCCAGCTCCTGCGCATCATGGCCAACCTCATGCGGCCCGATGCCGCGGGGCCGGCCGAGCTCGGCTTCCGGGCCATGGAGTTGGTCTCGCGCCTCCTGCCCGACGACGACGGGCTCGAGTTCCCCGCCGCCTGATCAGGCGTTCCATGGGCGCTGTGGGCTCAGCCCCGCAGGCGAGCCCGCAACACGGCCGCGGCGGCGGCAAGCTGCGACGCCTCCAGCGCCGGAATGGCGCCGAAATCGAACGCCTCCGTCTCGACGGGCCAGCCGGGCCGGGCGTCGTCGACGGGGCGCGGCACCAGGTGCACGTGCAGGTGCGGCACGCCGTTGCCCAGGCTGAACCAGTTCATCTTCGCCGGGCGGTACTCGTCGTCCACCGCCTGCGCCACCCGGGACACGTCGGACCAGAACCCCGCCGCCTCCTCGGCCGACAACTCCGTCGGCTCGGCCACGTGCCTTCCCGTCCAGATGACATAGGCATAGCCCGGTCGAACGGGATGACGACCCAGGTAGCCGTCGGCCCAGCGGCCCTCGTAGACGCGGAGGCCGTGCGGCGTCTCGTCGGCACCGGGGCCGCACATGACGCAGCGGTCGCCGCGGCGCTGCGCAGGAAAGTCGGGGGGCCAGGCGTTCTCGGGCATGGCCTTCAGTCTGCCCCTCGCAACGTCAGTTGATCCTGTGCGGCCCGTTCGCACTCCTAACCTGGGGCCCTTGCGGTTGCACCACCCCGGCCCTCGCCGGATCACGTTCCTCGCCGTCTGCGTGGCGCTCCTCGCCTCGCTCCTCTGGTGTACGGCATCACGGCAGACGACGACCGCTGCCGCTGCTGGCGCGTCCGGCCCGTCGCGGGCGGTGGCGATGGCGGCCACACCCGACGGCGGCGGGTACTGGGTCGCCTCGTCGACCGGTGGCGTCTATCCCTTCGGCGACGCGCATGCCTTCGGCAGCATGAGCGGCACCGCGCTCAACCAGCCGATCGTCGGCCTGGCCGCCACCCTGTCGGGACAGGGGTACTGGCTGGTGGCGTCCGACGGTGGCATCTTCAGCTTCGGCGACGCGTCCTTCTTCGGATCGACGGGTGGCATGCGCCTGAACGCGCCCATTGTGGGCATGGCCGCCACAGCGTCCGGCCACGGGTACTGGCTGGTCGCCTCCGACGGCGGCATCTTCAGTTACGGCGACGCGTCGTTCTACGGCTCGACCGGCGGCCTGCGTCTGCACGCGCCCGTCGTCGGCATGGCGGCCACGGCTGCGGGACACGGGTACTGGCTGGTGGCCACCGACGGTGGCGTCTTCAGTTACGGCGACGCGTCGTTCCACGGCTCGACCGGCTCCATCCGGTTGAACCAGCCGATGGTCGGCATGGCCGCCACACCCTCGGGAGCCGGCTACTGGTTGGTGGCGGCCGACGGCGGCATCTTCAGCTACGGCGACGCCTCGTTCCACGGCTCGACGGGCTCCATCCGGTTGAACCAGCCCATCGACGGCATGGCGGTCGGCCCGGGTGCCGGCGGCTACTGGCTGGTCGCGGCCGACGGGGGCATCTTCACCTTCGGCTCCGCCCCCTTCGACGGGTCGGCCACGGCCGACATCAACCCGCTGCTGGTCGCCCAACTGGCGTCGACGGGCGGCGCCCAGCAGGTCCTGATCGTCGACACACCGAGCGCCGGCAGCACGACGGCCACCCTGACCGCGTACGAGAACGACGGCGCTGGCTGGTACCAGGTGTTCGGCGCCATGCCGGCCGTCGACGGCGCCAACGGCTGGCTCCCGGGCCAGAGCCGGATCGAAGGTGACGACACGACACCCGAAGGGATGTACGCCATCGGGTCGACCATGTACGGGACGAGTGCGAACCCGGGCACGAAGTCCGCCTACCACCAGCTTGTCTGCGGCGACTGGTGGGACGAGGACGCGGCCAGCCCCACCTACAACACCTTCCAGCACGCGGCCTGCGGAACGACGCCGGCGTACGCCGCCTCGTCGGAAGCGCTGTGGACCGAGGGCAACGCGTACCCGTCCATGGCGGTCATCGATTACAACATGCCGCCCACGGGGCCGCTCGGATCGGGCATCTTCCTGCATGCCAACACGGGCTCGCCCACCGCCGGCTGCGTGTCACTCCCACTGGCTGATCTCGACGCCGTGCTCGCCTGGCTCAACCCGGCGCTCCGTCCCGTCATCGTGATGGGCCCCGACTCGGTGATCCGTTCGTTCTGATCAGCGGCTGACTTCTGCCGCCGCCTCACCCGCTGCCTCGACCACCCGGGCCAACGCGTCCTCGTCGTGGGCCAGGCCGGGGAACATGATCTCGTAGGCGCCCGGCGCCAGCGCCACGCCGCGGCGGAGCATGGCGTGAAAGAAGCGGGAGTACGTGTCGCCGGCGGCGATCGCCCGCGCGCCGTCGTAGTCGGAGGGCGGCGCCAGCGGCCCGGCCCCGGCCGGCGCCACGAACAGCCCCACGAGTGGGCCCACGGTCGGCACCGTGACGGCGAGGCCTCCCCCGGCCACCGCTGCCTCGAGGTCCTTGGCGAACAGGGCCACGCGCGTCGCCAGGGCCTCGTAGTCGGACGGCCCCACCGCGTCGAGCACCGCCAGGCCTGCGGCGGTGGCGAGCGGGTTCCCCGACAGCGTGCCGGCCTGGTACACCGGACCGCCCGGGGCGAGCTCGGACAGCAGCTCGCGGCGCCCACCGAAGGCGCCCACCGGCAGCCCGCCGCCGATGACCTTCCCGAAGCACCAGAGGTCCGGCGTCACGCCAGACCACCCGGTCGCCCCCGCCGCGCCGAGCCGGAAGCCGGTGATGACCTCGTCGAAGATGAGGAGCGCGCCACTGGCGCTGCACGCGGCGCGCAGCCCCTCCAAGAAGCCGGACGCGGGCGCCACCAGGTTCATGTTGGCCGCCACCGGCTCGACGATCACGCAGGCCACCCGCTCGTCGAGCTCGGGGACCACGTTGTAGGGGACGACCTCGGTGTCGGCCACGGCACCGGCGGACACGCCGACCGAGCCCGGGAGGCCGAGCATGGCCACGCCGCTCCCCCCGCCGGCCAGCAAGCCGTCGGAGTGGCCGTGGTAGCAGCCGTCGAACTTGATGACACGGTCACGCCCCGTCGCACCGCGGGCGAGGCGCACCGCACTCATGGCGGCCTCGGTCCCGGAGGAGACGAGCCGCACCTGCTCGCAGCCGGGCACGCGGGCGCAGATCGCCTCGGCCAGGAGGACCTCGCCGGGTGTCGGCGCGCCGAAGGTCGTGCCGCGGGCCGCGGCGGCCGTGACCGCTCCGGTGACGATCGGGTGCGCGTGCCCGAGCAGCACGGCGCCGTAGGACTGGACCATGTCGAGGTAGCGGTTCCCCTCGACGTCGACCACGAAGGCGCCCTCGCCGGACGCCACCGTGTAGGGCGTGCCGCCGACGGAGGCGAACGAACGCACCGGTGAGTCCACGCCGCCGGGAATGACGCGCCGGGCCCGCGCGAACCAGTCGGCGTTCGACGCGGGCGACGCCTCAGCCACCGAGTGCCTCGGCCACCTCGGCCGCGAAGTAGGTCAGGATGAAATCGGCGCCGGCCCGCTTCAGGACGGTGAGCTGTTCGAGGGCCACCGCCGGCCCGTCGATCCACCCCGCCGCAGCGGCCGCCTTGATCATGGAGAACTCGCCACTCACGTGGTACGCCGCCAGCGGCACCGGGACGGAGGGGCGCACGGTGGCCAGGATGTCGAGCGACGTCATGGCGGGCTTGACCATGATCATGTCGGCGCCCTCCGCCACGTCCTGCTCTATTTCGGCCAGCGCCTCGCGCCCGTTGCGCGGGTCCTGCTGGTAGGCCCGGCGGTCGCCGCCCCCGGCGATGGTCACGTCGACCGCATCGCGGAACGGGCCGTACAGCGCGGACGCGTACTTGGACGCGTAGGCCAGGATGGCGACGCCGTCGCGGCCGTCGCCGTCGAGCGCCGCTCGGATGGCGGCCACCTGGCCGTCCATCATGCCGCTGGGTGCCACCACGTCGGCCCCGGCTTCCGCCTGCGCCAGCGCAATACGCTGGTAGAGCTCGAGCGTGGGGTCGTTGAGCACCTCGCCGTCGGGGCCGAGGATGCCGCAGTGCCCGTGATCGGTGTACTCGTCGAGACAGAGGTCGGCCATGACGACGAGCTCGTCACCCACCGCGTCGCGCACGGCGCGCAGCGCCAGCTGCACGACGCCGTCGGGGTCCCAGGCGCCGCTGCCCTGCGCGTCCTTGTGCGCCGGCACGCCGAACAGGATGAGGCCGGGGACGCCGAGCGAGACCAGGCGCTTGGCCTCGACCACCAGTGAGTCGAGAGAATGCTGCACCTCGCCGGGCATGGAGGTGATGGTCACCGGCTCCGTCGCGCCTTCGCGCACGAAGAGCGGCGCGACCAGATCGTCGGGGCCGAGCCGGGCCTCGGCCACCAGCCGCCGCAGCGCCGGGGTGCGCCGCAACCGGCGCAGGCGACGCACGGGGAAGCGCCCCGGGGCGGGCGCAGCTGCTGCTTCGGCCATCGGGCCAGCCTACGGGGCCTGGTTCCCCCCGGGTCCCAGCGTGCCGATCAGCTCGTCGACGATGCCCTGGGCCGACGCGCCCCAGGCCTCGTGCACCCCGCTGAAACCCGCCGCCCGGGCCGCCGCTGCCGTGGTCGGCCCGATGCACACGACGTGGGCGGGCGCCGGCACCGGGTCGCCGGCGGCGGTGCGCAACGTGAGAAAGGCTTGCACCGTCGACGTGGCCGTGAACGTCAGCGCGTCGGCCGCCGCCACCCGGTCGAGCACAACCGGCTCGGGTGCCGCCCGGGCCACGGTGCGATAGGCCTCCACGCGTCGGACGTCCCAGCCCTTTGCGCGCAGCCCCTCGGCAATGGTGTCCGGCGCCAGGTCGGCTGTCGGGAATAGGACGCTCCGGGAGGCGCCGACGCTCCCCGCATCCGGGAATTCCTCCACGAGTCCGCGGGCGCTGTGTTCGGCGGGGACCAGGTCGGGCTCCACCCCGGCTTGGCGCAACGCGTCGGCCGTGGCCGGTCCTACTGCAGCGACCAGGACGGAACCCAGGGCGCGCGCATCGCGCAGCGCGCCCATGAAGCGGTCCACCGCGTTCACCGATGTCAGCACGACCCACGCGTGCTCCCCGACGCCGGC
>DATBAO010000080.1:0-23288 GCA_036271495.1 Acidimicrobiales bacterium | reverse complement strand
GGCCGACGCCACCAAGCACCGGGGTTCCTCGCTGGCGGACGAGCAGTACCGCGACCTCTTCGGCGAGCTGGGCGACTTCCAGAGCTCGCATCAGGTCTACGACCGCGAGGGCCAGCCGTGCCGGCGTTGCCGCAACACCATTGTGCGGGTGAAGGCGGGCGGGCGCTCGACCTTCTTCTGCGATCCCTGCCAGGTGTGAGCATTCCGCGCCCCGCGGGCCTCCGGTAGGGTCGCCCCGATGTTCCTGAAGTCGCTCAGCATGAAGGGTTTCAAGTCCTTCGCCGACCCGACGGTGCTCGAATTCGAGCCCGGGATCACGGTGGTCGTCGGGCCCAACGGGAGCGGCAAGTCGAACGTGGTCGACGCCGTGACCTGGGTGCTCGGCGCCCAGGGCCCGCGCTCGCTGCGCTCGGCCAAAATGGAGGACGTCATCTTCGCCGGGACCTCCTCCCGCGCCCAGCTGGGCCGGGCCGAGGTGTCGCTCACCATCGACAACTCGTCGGGCAAGCTGCCGATCGACCTCTCCGAGGTCACCATCACCCGCACCCTCTTCCGCTCGGGCGACAGCGAGTACGCCATCAACGGGGCGCCCTGCCGGCTGCTCGACATCCAGGAGCTGCTCAGTGACTCGGGCGTCGGCCGCCAGCAGCACATGATCATCGGGCAGGGCCAGCTCGACACCGTGCTGAACGCCCGGCCCGAGGACAGGCGGGCCATCATCGAGGAGGCGGCCGGCGTGCTGAAGCACCGCCGCCGCCGCGAGCGGGCGGACCGTCGGCTGGCCGGCACGGCCGAGAACCTGGAGCGCCTGGGCGACCTGGTGCGCGAGGTGCGCCGCCAGATCAGGCCGCTCGAGCGGCAGGCGGCGGCGGCCCGCTCGCACGACAGCGTGGCCACCGAGCTGCTGACCGTGCGGCGCTACCTCGCCGGCGCCGAGCAGACCGACCTGAGCACCCGACGCCAGGCCGCGGTGCAGCACCTGGCCGTGTGCCGCGACGAGGAGGTCGAGCTGCACACCGCGCTCGACCAGCTGGACGCCGAGGCGACCTCCACCACCGCCGAGCTGTCGTCGCGGCGCGAGGAGGACCTGGCCAACGCCCTGGGTCGTGTGCAGGGGCTGGTGGAGCGGGCCCGTGGCCTGACCGGCGTCCTGCGCGAGCGCGGCCGCGGCGTGGTGGCCGCCCTCGACGCCGCCGCCGACGTCGACGTCGTCTCCACGCTCGAGGCCGAGGCGGCCCGCCTGGCCAGCGAGCTGCTGACGGCCGAGGCCGAGGAGGAGGCGGGCGGGACGCCCGAGCGGGCCGAGCTCGACGCGGCGCTGACGTCCCTGGACGACGAGGCCGCCGCGCTGCGCGAGCGCTGGGCCACGGTGCTCGGTGAGGATGTGCCGGACCAGGCCATCGCCCGGGTGCGGGCCCGCACCGAGTCGGTGGCGCGCGCCGCCGTGCGCGAACAGGAGGACCTCGACGCGCTGGGAGCACGGGTGGGCACCCTCGAGCAGCGGACCGCGGGCGGGGCGGTGCGGGCCGACCTGTTGGCGCGCCAGGCCGAGGAGCTCGAGCAGGCGACGGCGGCACTGGAGACCGAGCTGGCGACGCGGACCGCCGAGCTCGAGCAGGCCGTGCAGGTCGCGGAGGCGGCGCAGGTGACGGCCGACGAGGCCGAAGAGGGGCGTCACCGCACGGCCGCCCGGGCCGAGGCCCTGGAGCGGGCGCTGGCCGACCTGCAGGGCGCCGGAGGGCGCGAGCTGCTGCGTGACGTCGACGGCGTGGTGGGCTCCCTGGTCGACCTGGTGGAGATCGACGACGGCTGGGACGCCGCCTTCGAGGCGGCCATCGGCGCCGGCGTCGCCGCCGTCGTGGTGGACGGCCGTCGCTCGGCCCAGGCCGCGCTGGCCACCTTGCGCGAAGGCGGGGTGACCGGGGCGATCCTCACGCCGCGCTCGTCGTCGGCCGCTGCCGCCGGTGTGGGCACGCTCCCCCCGGGCAGCAGCGCCGAGCCGGTGCGGCGCCACGTGCGGGCGCGCCAGGGCGGATCGGTCGCCGAGTCGGTGCTCGACACCCTGGTCGGCCGTGCCGTCCGGGTGAACGGGTGGGAGGAGGCCATCGATCTCTCGCTGGCCCGCGACGACCTCGTCGTGGTGACGCCCGAGGGTGACCGCTTCGCCGCCACGGGGTGGCGGGTCCGGTCGACCACCAGCGTGGTCACGGCCGCCTCGGTCGAAGAGGCGCGTCGCCGTTCCGAAGACGCGGCCGCCGCGGCCGAGCTGGCCCGGGCCCACCTGGCCGAGAGCCGCATCGTCCTCGGCCGCTGCCGCGACGCCCGCACGACGGCCGAGCGGGCCAACGACCGCCACGCCTCGGCCTGCGAGACGGGCCGGGCCGACCGGGAGCGCTCGGCCGAGGAGCAGCGCCGCGTGGCGGGAGAGTTGGACGAGGCCCGCGCCGCGGTGGCCGCCGCGCACCAGCGCCTGGCCGAGGTCACCGCCGAGCAGGCACACCTGGCCGGCTCCCTGCCCGAGCTGCAGGAGGCTCTCGAGGCCTGGGAGGCGCTCGAGGAGCGCCGCGTCGGCTTGCGGGGCCGGCGCCAGGAGCTCGAGGTGCGCGTGGCGGGCGTGGTCGAGCGCCGCCGTGTCCTGGCCGAGCGCCAGGCCGAGGTGGAGCGGCGGCTGCAGGGCCACGCTGAGGAGCGGGCCACGGCGGCATCGCGCCGGCGCCGGCTGGAGGCCGAGGGCGCGGCACTGGCCCGCCTGGAGATCGTCGTCCAACGCGAGCACGAACGGCTCGACGGCGTCTTCGAGTCGCTGCGCCACGACTATCAGGACCAGGTCGACGCCGTGCGGGCCGGCGGCGAGAAGCTCGAGCGCCTCCGCCAGGACCGCCACACGACGGAGCAGCGCCTCGAAGCGGTGCGCACGCGCACGCGCACGCTCGACCTGGAGTCCAACGAGGTCGACCTGCGGCTGGAGGCGCTGCACGAGCACATCAGTCGCGACCTCGGGGCCACGCCGGAGGAACTGACCGGACTGCCCCAGCCCGCGGCGCCCGAGGGCACGACGCTGCCGCAGCACGCGGCGGAGCTGGAGCGCAAGCTGTCGGCGCTGGGGCCGGTGAACCCGCTGGCGCTCGAGGAGCTCTCCACCCTGGAGGAGCGCCACAAGGAGCTCGAAGCACAGGTGGACGACGTGCGCGGCGCCCGCCGCGAGCTGCACGAGGTGGTGCGCACGCTCGACCACGAGATCATGACGTCGTTCGCCGCGGCGGCAGCCGACGTGAACGAGCATTTCTCGACGCTGATCGCCATGCTGTTCCCCGGCGGGACCGGGCGCCTGATTCTGGTCGAGCCCGACGACCTGCTGAACACGGGCGTCGAGATTGAGGTGCGGCCGGCCGGGCGCAACGTGCGCCGGGTCTCGCTGCTCTCCGGTGGCGAGCGCTCCATGGCGGCGCTGGCCTTCCTGTTCGCCGTGTTCCGCAGCCGGCCGTCGCCCTTCTACATGATGGACGAGGTCGAGGCCGCGCTCGACGACGTGAACCTCAGCCGTTTCCTGGCCCTGGTGCACGAGTTCCGGAGCGAGGCACAGCTGCTCATCGTGAGCCACCAGAAGCGCACCATGGAGACGGGCGACGCGCTCTACGGCGTGACGATGGCGCCGGGCGGGTCGTCCCAGGTGGTCAGCCAGAAGGTGGAGAAGGAAAAAGAGCCGGCGTGACCGGCACCCTCTACTTCGTCTTCGTCATTGCGGCCCTCATCTGCGTCATCGCAGGGGTGACCGCCGTGCAGCGCACCCGGCGCCGGGCCAGGGCGGACGAGACCAACGAGTACGGCGAGGACTACCCCGAGACGACCTACGCCGAGGAGTCGGCGGCGGTGGCGGCGGCCGAAGCGGCCCTGGCGGCGCAGGCCCCGACCGCGGACGATGAGCCCGAGAGCCTGGACCTGGACCCGTGATCGGCACCCTGATCATCATCGTGGTGGTGGTGGCCCTGCTGGCCGTCGCCCTGGGTGGCATCGCGCTCACCCGCTCACGCCGCCGCAGCGGGGGTGGCACGACCACGGCGCCGACGAGCGCCCCGCCCAGTCCGCCGCCACAGGCCCCGGCCCCCGCCGCCACGATGGCCGAGCCGACGGTGGCCGCGCCGCCGGTCGCCGAGCCGGAAGGTGCGCCCGAGGCCCCGGGGGCGCCGCCGTCGTACCGGAGCCGCCTCGGTGGGGTGCGCGGCCTCTTCAGCGGGGCGGTGGCGGCCCTGCGCTCCGGCCGGATCGACGAGGCGACCTGGGAGTCGCTGGAGGAAGCGCTGATCCGGGCCGACGTCGGGGTCGGCACGACCGCCGTGCTGCTGGACGAGCTGCGGGCCAAGGTGCAGACGAGGGAGATCAGTGGTGGGGACGACCTGCTCGAGGCTCTCGGCGCCTCCATCCGCCACCTGCTCGACTCGGTGGGCTCGCGGGAGCTCCGTCTCGACGGGCGGGAGGGCCAGCCCGACGTCTGGCTGTTCGTGGGCGTCAACGGCGTGGGGAAGACGACGACAATCGGCAAGCTGGCCCGGCGCCAGTCCGCCGCCGGCCACTCCGTCCTCCTGGCGGCAGGCGACACCTTCCGGGCCGCCGCAGCGGACCAGCTCGGTATGTGGGCCGAGCGCACGGGGACGGACATCGTGCGCGGCGCCGAGGGCTCGGACCCGAGCGCGATCGTGTTCGACGCCGTGCAGCGGGCGGCGGCGCGCCAGAACGATCTCGTGCTGGCCGACACCGCAGGGCGCCTGCATACCAAGGTGAACCTGGTCGAGGAGTTGAAGAAGATCCGGCGCGTCGCCGACCGCGACCCGGGCAACGTGACCGAGGTCCTGCTCGTGCTCGATGCCACCACCGGCCAGAACGGGCTGACGCAGGCCCGCCAGTTCGCCGATGCGGTGGACGTCACCGGCATCGTGCTCACGAAGCTCGACGGCACGGCCAAGGGCGGCATCGTCATTGCAGTCGAGCGCGAGCTGTTCGTGCCGGTGAAGCTGGTCGGCCTGGGCGAGGGGCCGGACGACCTGGTCGATTTCGATTCGGAGGCGTTCGTCGACGCCCTCCTCGCCGCCGACTGACCCGAAGGTGCGCAGCACATGGACATGACGGACGAGCACAGCGAGACCACCAACGGCGCCGGCCCGGACCGGCGACCGGAACAGGACGTGACACCGGCGCCCGCGGCCGGGGGAGCCCGGAGCCCCTTCGACCTGAACGCCCAGCAGAAGAAGCTCCTCGTGGTGGTCCTCGTCGTCCACCTGATCCTGGCCCGGTTCACCCTGCGTGACCTCCGGCGCCGTCCCGCCGCCGCGGTCCGGGGGCCCAAGCGCCTGTGGCGGGTCTGGGCCGCGACCAACACCTCGGGCTCCGTTGCCTACTGGCTGGTCGGCCGGCGGCGTGGGGTGACGGTCCCGCTCGACCCGGAGGCCTGACCGCCGGCCGTCCCGGCTAGGACCAGCGGATCCGGACGCCCTCGGAGAACTGGTCCAGTACGGCGTGGTCGCCTTCGACGGTCAGGTGCTCCGCCCCGGAGCGATTCCACAACGCCAGGGAGAGGGCGCAGGACGTCCCGCGCACCGTGCAATCAGCGCCCTCGTCCCCGCGGGGTGCAGGCGTGGTCTGGACGCCGTCGGTGTCCAGGCGCAGCAGCCAGGAGGCGTCGACGTCGGTGCAACCCACCGCCAGGGTGGTTGGCGGGTCGGCGCGCAGCTTCGTGCTGCGCCGCGGGACGAACAGTTGCAGGAGCTCATCGACCCCGTCGGCGGCGAACGCCGCCTCGAGCGGGGCGACCGCGGCGCCAACGGCCTGTTGCATGTCGACCCGGTGCATAGCGGTCTCATGAGCCTGCCGGCGGGCCCACATCGCCCGTGGGGAGGGAGCGGCCAGGAAAGTCCAGCACTGCAGGTCGTCGGGCGCCGCCTCTAGCGCGGCAACAAGATCGGCGCAGCCCTGCCCCAGCCAACGGGCCAGGTCATCGTCCGCCGGCCAGGATCCGACGACCTCGCCGAGGTCGGCGTGCGACGGCTCGGTCCGCCCGGTCGCGACGAAGCCGGTGGCCCAGCGGTGTATCCCGCCCAGGTGGCGCACCAGTTCCCGCACCGTCCACTCCGGACATGAGGGCACGCCGCCGTCGGGGTCCGCGTCGGCGACCGCCACGACCATCCGCTCGCCCTCGGCCCGCAGCGCGTCGATGTGGGCGGCGATCTCCATCGAGTGGTGGGCTAGGCGATGCTCAGGAGGTCGACGACGAAGACCAGCGTGTCGTTGGCCCCGATGCCCTGGGCCCCCTGCGGGGGCGTGGCCCCGTAGCCGAGGCTCGGCGGGATGATCAGCTCACGACGCCCCCCGACGTGCATGCCGACGACGCCCTTGTCCCAGCCCGGGATCACCTGGCCCTGCCCGAGCGTGAAGCTGAAGGGCTGGCTCGTCCACGACGACTGGATCACCTTCCCTGCAGAGTAGGTCGCCAGCACGTACTGCACGGTCACGTGGTCGCCCGGCGCCGCCTCGCGGCCGGTGCCCGTGATCAGGTCGGCGCTCTCGAGGCCGGTGGGTGGCGTGCCCGCCGGGACCGTCACCGTCGGCGCCTGGCCCGCCGTCCCGGCCGGCGAGAGGTCGGCGGCGGGAATGGGCGCGATGGCGGTCAGCGGGCTGGCGTCGGGAGCGGTCGTCGTGGTGGCGTCCGGCCCGCTGCCCGTGTTGTAGGACACCTTGGCGACGCCCGACGAGCTCGTGGGGGACGAGCTGCAGGCGGCCAGGCCGAGGGCACCGGCACCGGCCAGCGCGATGGCGGCCATGGCCCGGCGATGCGGGGTGCGGGGGAACATGGGCCGAGACGGTAGCCGTTCGCCGCAGGAGCCCAGGGGCAGCGCCCGACCCGAGCGGAGGTCGGGGTGGCTGCGTCGGACGGCGCCACTAACGTGAGTGACCATGTTCGACGCCCTTTCCGACCGCCTGGAGCGGATCTCGACCCGGCTGCGGGGCAAGGGGCGCATCAGCGACGAGGATCTGGACGAGGCGCTCAAGGAGATCCGCACCGCCCTCCTGGAGGCCGACGTCGAGCTCAGCGTGGCCCGCCGTTTCTGTGACGGTATCCGCCTGCGGGTCAGTACCGAGGCCCTCTCCAAGAGCCTGACGCCGGGCCAGCAGGTCATCCGGGCCGTGCACGAAGAGCTCATCGGCGTGCTCGGCGGCGAGTCGCTCAAGCTCACGTACGCCTCGCGACCGCCGACGGTCGTGCTGATGGCCGGCCTGCAGGGCGCGGGCAAGACCACCACCTCGGCCAAGCTCGCGCTCTGGTGGAAGCAGCAGGGCCGCAACCCGCTGCTGGTCGGCGCCGACCTGCAGCGTCCCGCCGCCGTCGAGCAGCTGCGCGTCCTCGGCCAACAGGCGGGCGTGACGGTCTTCAGCGAGAACACCGACCCCGTGTCGTGCGCCAAGGCGGGGCTCGAAGAGGCCCGCCGCCTCGGCCGCGACATCTGCATCATCGACACGGCCGGGCGTCTCGCCATCGACGCCGAGCTCATGCAGCAGATCCGGGACATCTCGGGCGCGACGCAGCCGCACTACACGTTCCTCGTCATCGACGCCATGATCGGGCAGGACGCAGTGGCCACGGCGAAGGCGTTCCACGACACGCTCGAGCTCAGCGGCGTCATCCTGACCAAGCTCGACGGCGACGCCCGCGGCGGCGCCGCGCTGTCGGTCAAGGGCGTCGTCGGCCGGCCGATCGCCTTCGCCAGCACGGGCGAGCGCCTGGCCGACTTCGACCTGTTCCACCCCGACCGGATGGCCGACCGCATCCTCGGGATGGGCGACGTCCTCAGCCTGATCGAACAGGCCGAGCGGACCATGGACACCGACGAGGTGACCAAGAGCGCCAACCGCCTCCTGCAGGGGCAGTTCACGTTGGACGACTTCCTCTCCCAGCTGCGCCAGGTCAAGAAGATGGGGTCGCTGGGCGGCCTCATGCGCCTCATGCCCGGCATGTCCAAGGAGATGCGCCAGGCCGCGGGGCAGATCGACGACGGCGAAGTGGCGAAGGTGGAGGCCATCGTGTGCTCCATGACGCCCGCCGAGCGCAACGACACCACCGTCCTCGACGGCTCCCGCCGCAGCCGGGTGGCCCGGGGCTCGGGCACCTCCATTCAGGACGTCAACACGCTCCTCAAGCAGTTCAAGGAGATGCAGAAGATGATGAAGGGGATGGCCTCGGGCAACATGCCCAACCTCCCCGGCATGCCGGACATGGCCGGAATGAGCGGTCGGGCCGCCCGCAAGCTGGCCCAGCAGGGAGCGGCGGGGCTGCCGGCCGCGCCGGCCGGGGCCGACTTCGACATGCTCTCTCAGCTCATGGAGGGGGGCGGTGACCTGCCCTCGGGCTTCCCCGGCCTGCCCGCGCCGGGCCCCGCCCAGCCCGTCGTCAGCGGCAACAAGGGCACCAAGAAGAAGAAGAAGGGTGGCCGGGTCACCCCACCGAAAGGCCGGTAGCCCCGCCATCTGCCAGAATGGACGGCCAAGACGTCCAGATCAGTGGAGGATTTAGTCCGTGGCAGTCAAGCTCCGCCTCGTGCGGATGGGTAAGAAGAAGCAGCCGACCTACCGGGTCGTCGCCGCCGACAGCCGGTCACCGCGTGACGGCCGGTTCCTCGAGATCGTGGGCACCTACGCGCCCCGGGGCTCGTCGACGGCCGAGCCGGACGCCGTTATCAAGATCGACAACGCCAAGGCGGTGAGGTGGCTGGTCAATGGGGCCCAGCCGACCGAGCGGGTGGAACGCCTCCTCAAGACCTCCGGGGCCTGGGACGAGTTCGCTGCGGCGAGGGCCAAGTGACCGACCTGTACGAAGCAGGCGACATCAACCAGTCCGAGGCCGGAGATGACGACGTCGACGACGTCGACGAGGTCGACGACGAGGTCGGCGAGGGCAACGAGGCGGGCGACGAGGACGGTGGCACGGCGTTGGCGGTGCTGACGTATCTCGCCCGCTCCCTGTCGAACGACCCGGACTCGGTGGTGATCGAGACCGAGGAGCGTCGTGGCGGACTGCGCCTCAACCTGCACGTCGCCCCCGACGACATGGGTCGTGTGATCGGGCGCCGTGGCCGCACGGCCCAGGCCATCCGCACGCTGGTCAACGTGGCGGGTGCCAAGGACGGCGTGCAGGCCAGCGTCGACATCGTCGACGACTGATCTGCTCAAAGTCGGCCGGGTCACCAAGGCCCACGGTCTGCGCGGCGAGGTCGTCGTGCAGCTCTGGACGGATCAGACACAGCGCGTCGACCCGGGTACGGAGCTGACCTCGGCCCACGGCACGCTCACCGTGGTCTGGTCGAAGCCCTTCGGCCCGGAGCGCTACATCGTGCAGTTCGAGGACGTGCACGACCGCAGTTCGGCCGAGAGCCTGCGCGGCGTGGAGCTCGAAGCCGAGCCGCTCGAAGACGTGGATGACGTGCTGTGGGTGCACGAGCTCGTCGGCGCCACGGTGCGGGACAGCTCCGGCACCACCCTCGGTGTCGTGGCGTCGGTCGAGGCCAACCCGGCCAGCGACCTCATGGTGCTGGAGTCCGGCGGACTGATCCCGGTCCGCTTCGTGACCGCGCACGACGCGGAGGCGCAGACGGTCGAGGTCGACATCCCCGAAGGATTGCTCGACCTGTGACGCGCCCTCGATGAGGATCGACGTCTTCACGATCTTCCCGGACGTGGTTGCCACCTACTGCGGCATCTCCATCCTCGGTCGTGCCGCCGCCGCCGGCGCGCTCGACGTCCGTGTCCACGACCTGCGCGACAGCGCACTCGACCCGCACCGGTCGGTGGACGACAGCCCGTTCGGCGGGGGAGCGGGCATGGTCCTGACTCCGGACCCCGTCTTCCGCAGCGTGGAGTCGGTACCCGACCTGCCCCGGCCCCTCTTCCTGCTGGCCCCCGGCGGCCGTCCCTTCGACCAGGCCGTCGCCGCCGAAATGGCCGAGCAGTGCACGGACGGCTTCTCGCTGCTGTGCGGACGCTACGAGGGGGTCGACCAGCGCGTGGCGGACCACCTGGTGGACGGCGAGCTGTCCGTGGGCGACTTCGTGCTGGCCGGGGGCGAGCTGGCCGCCCTGGTCGTGGTCGAGGCCGTGGCCCGCCTGCTGCCCGATGTGCTGGGCAACGAGGAGTCCGCCCGGGAGGAGAGCTTCGCCGAGGGCCTGCTCGAGTATCCCCAGTACACCCGGCCGGCGGAGTTCAGAGGATGGCAGGTCCCCGAGGTCCTCCGGTCGGGGGATCACGGGGAGGTGGCCGCCTGGCGCCGCACCCAGGCGCTCCTGCGGACGGCTCAACGCCGCCCTGACCTGCTCGAGCGCCTGGTCAGGGCCTCGGCGCTCAGCGCCAGCGACGTGCAGGCCCTGGCTGCGCACGGCTACGATGTTCCGTCCGGCACTGAGCCGGAGTGACCGAAGGACGCCTCTCATGCACCCCACCGAAACGATCGATCGCGACAGCCTGCGCGACGACATCCCCGAGTTCCGCCCCGGCGACACCGTCAAGGTCCACGTCCGGGTGGTGGAGGGCAACCGTGAGCGGGTGCAGGTGTTCCAGGGTGCCGTCATGCGGCGCCAGGGCGGTGGCGTGCAGGAGACGTTCACCGTGCGCAAGGTCAGCTTCGGCGTCGGCGTGGAGCGCACCTTCCCGGTGCACTCGCCGACGATCGCCAAGATCGAAGTCACCACCCTGGGCGATGTCCGCCGGGCCAAGCTCTACTACCTGCGTGACCGCCACGGGAAGGCCGCCAAAATCAAGGAGCGCCGGATCCCGCGGGGCAAGGCTGCCGCTGAGGCGGTCGTCGAGGACGATGTCGAGCAGGCGGACGTCGAAGAGATCGAAGAGGTCGACGCGGTTGATGCCGCGGACGACGTCGCAGTCGTCGACACGGCCGAGGCCGACGTCGATGAGGCCGTCGAGGAGGACGCGGACGCGTAGGGCCGTCGCAGCGTGAGCGAGGAAGACCTCGAACGCTACGAATCCGAGATCGAGCTCGGACTCGTCCAGGAGTACCGGGCCGTCCTGCCGGTCTTCACCTACGTGATTGAGACCGAGCGCCGCTTCTATCTGGCCAACGAGGTCTCACTCACCGTGCGGTCCGACACGACGCCGGCCTGCATTGAGTTGGAGATCCGTGACGCCTGGGTGTGGGACATGTACCGCCCGGCGCGCTTCGTCCCCGAGGTGCGGGTCGTCACCTTCCGTGACGTGAACATCGAGCGACTGCCCGAACAAGAGCTCTGACGCCGGGGTCGTTCTTGCGACCGTTCCACCTCTGGTGGCGAACGGCAGCGGAGCACTCGGCGGGTTCGGGGAGAGACTGGCCGCGGCGCACTACCGGGCGCAGGGCTACGCCGTGCTGGAGCGGAACTGGCGCTGCCCGGCGGGCGAGATCGATCTGATCTGCGCCCGCGGCACCACGCTGGTGGTCTGTGAGGTCAAGGCGCGCACCGGGTCCGCCCACGGCCATCCGCTCGAAGCGGTGACCGCGCCGAAACGGCGACGGCTGCGCCGCCTTGCCGCGGCGTACCTGTCCCAACAGGCTCGTCGCTGGGACGAGGTCCGCTTCGACGTGGCCGGCGTGCTGGACGGGTCGCTCGAGGTCGTCGAAGGTGCGTTCTGAGGCGGCGCGGCCTAGGGTCGCTTTCCATGGAGACACTGATCATCGAACGCAAGGACGGTGTCGTGACCGTCACGATGAACCGCCCGGAGCGCAAGAACGCGGCCAACGGCAGGATGCTGACGGAGCTGCGAGCCACCTTCGAGGAGGTGGAGGACAACCCCGACGACAGGGTCATGGTGCTGACCGGAGCGGGGGGCGCCTTCTGCTCGGGCGCCGACCTCTCGGACCCGAGCGGGCCGGCCACCGATCCCACCCGGTCGGGCCTCTCCCGCATGCGGCGGCTCGGCGACGTCGCCCTGGCGTTGCACCACATCTCCAAGCCGACGATTGCCAAGGTCGACGGGTTCGCCGTCGGCGCCGGGCTGTCGCTCGCGCTCGGCTGCGACCTCATCGTCTGCAGTGACCGGGCCAAGCTCTCCATGATCTTCGCCAAGCGAGGCCTGGCCCTCGACAACGGCGCCTCCTGGTTGTTGCCGCGGCTCGTCGGCCTGGCCCGGGCCAAGGAGATCGCCCTCTTCGGGGGGATGTGGAGCGGTGACGAGGCGGTGGCCATCGGCCTGGTGAACCGGGTGCTGCCGCTCGAAGAGCTCGATGCCTTCGTGGACACCTGGGCGACGACGCTCGCCGCCGGCCCGCCCCTGGCGCTCTCCATGACCAAGACCCTGCTCCACGCCTCGTCGATGGCCTCCATGGAACAGGCAGTGGAGGACGAGGCCCGCTGTCAGGCCCTGAACTTCTCGACCCAGGACACCCAGGAGGCGCTGGCCGCCTTCGCCGAAAAGCGAGATCCCCTCTACATCGGTCGCTAATAGACTGGTTTTCGTGCTCAATGGCGTTCAAGGCATGGTCGGGGACACCGCATTAGTGGTCAAGGCCATTGAGGGCGCACATCACCCCGGACGGATCCGGGCCAGAGGCGAGGAGTGGTTGGCAATCCCACTCGACCCCGAGGCCAGTATCCCTATAGGGACCGATGTCGTCGTCGCTGACGTCGAGCGAGGTCTGCTCGTGGTCTACGCCGCCGACAGCTAGAAGAGAGGTGCCGAATGTTCGCATCGGCAGGAGAAGTGTTGGGGATCGTCATCATCGCGGTCCTGGCCGGAGTGGGGGTGGGGGCCCTGTTCCTCTCACGCTTCGTCAAGATCGTCCAGCAGGGAAGCGTCGGAGTGGTCAAGCGCCTGGGCGAATTCAAGTCGGTCGACCAGCCGGGCATGCGGATTCTGATGCCCTTCGTCGACAAGATGGAGAAGATCGACGTGCGCGAGTTCCCCATGACGGGGGACCAGCAGGCCGTGATCACCAAGGACAATGTCTCCCTGCAGGTCAGTGCCACCATCTTCTGTCAGGTGATCGACGTCAAGTCGGCACTGTTCGAGATCAACGACTACCAGCTGGCGGTGGACCAGCTCTCACGCACCGCGCTGCGCGCCGTCTTCGGCGAGCTCTCGCTGGACCAGGCCCTGAGTGAGCGCGAGACGATCAACAGTCGCATGCAGGACCACATGGCCGACGCCACCGCCAAGTGGGGCGTGCGGCTGAACCGCATTGAGATCCTCGACATCACCCCACCCCTGAATGTGGTGCAGGCGATGTCCGAGCAGAAGGAAGCCGAGCAGCACAAGCGCGCTGCCATCTTGAAGTCAGAGGGTGAGCAGCAGGCCGCGGTCAACTCGGCCGGCGGGCGCAAGCAGGCCGCGGTGCTCGAGGCCGAGGGGGCCAAGCAATCGGCCATCCTGCGCGCCGAGGCGCAGATGAAGGTGCTCGAGCTGCAGGCCGAGGGGGAGAAGAAGGCGCTCGAGCTCCAGGGTGCGGGTGAGGCCTCCCGCCTGACCTCCATCGACGGCGTCACCATCAACCCCCACACGCTGGCCGTGCTGCAGCTGCGGGCGCTGCAGGACATCGCGACGTCCGACAACACCAAGGTGGTCGTGCCCTACGAGGCGACGAGCTTGATGGGCGCGGCCGAAGTGTTGCTCTCGACGTTGCGCAACGAGAACCTCGGCGCCGCCAGCACCAACGGGGCGACACCGCCCGTGGCCACGCCGGCGCGCCCGCCCAACAAGGAGTTGCCGCCGCAAGGCTCGTAGCGGGCGTCGCTCGTTCAGCGGTACGGCTCAGGCCCAGCCGAGCTCGCGCAGACGTGCCTCACCGAGGCCGAAGTGGTGGCCCACCTCGTGGAGCACCGTCACGCGCACGCGTTGGGCGAGCTCCTCGGAGGTGCGGGCCGACTGGCAGATGGTGGCGAGGAAGAGTGTGATCTGATCAGGGCGGGCTCCGGCGTAGGTGCCGCGCTTCGTCAGCGGGATCCCCTCGTACAGGCCGTAGAGCCGGCCGGGCGGGCTCTCGTCGTCGATGATGATGGCCACGTTCTCCATCTCGGCGCGCAGCTCCTCGGGGATCGCCTCGAGGGCATCGGCAACGAGCGCTTCGAACGCGGTGACGTCGATCGGGTCCATTGGTGCCACCTTGTCAGCAATCGCAGCACGCCGCCCGGCGGGAACTGGTGGGAGCGGGGACCCTGCCGATAGCGTCCCGGGCCATGTCCGCGCGGAAGCACCGATGACCGACCTTCTCGACGACAATTTTTCCATTCCCGCCCGGCTGGGCGTGGTGGCCGAGATCCTCGACGGGGAATTCCGGCTGTCATTGCACCCTCGCGAAGAGCTGCTGCGTTACGGCGCCCTCCGGGCGAGCATCATCGCCTTCATGATCGACGTGGCGACCGGGGTCGTCCTCGACGTCGATCCCGATGCGTGGATGCTGACCTCGGACATGTCGGTGCGCATGCGACCGCTGCCGGCGCCCGCGTTTCTCTCCACCCGGAGCACGATCCTGCGCCGTGGTCGTCGATCGGCGACGGCGGCGGTGGATCTCTTGACGGAGGAGGGCGACCTGGTGGCCACCGGCGCCATCGGCTTCGCCCGCGTGCCGCGGCGCGCCACGGACCCCATGAAGCCTGCGGCGTCGACCGGGCGCCTCTCGACCATGTTCGACGGGACGAGGACACTGGACCGTCCCCTGCGGGAAGAAGCCGGCATCGTCGTGCTCGACGCGGTGGCGGGGGCGCTCGAAATGCAGGTGACGCCCCAGCTGCGGAATCCGGCCGGCACACTCCAGGGGGCCATGGTGGCGCTCTTCGCGGAGGCGGCGGCGGAGGAGCTGGTGTCGGCCCGGTTCGACACCGAGGCGGTGGTCACCGACCTCGATCTGCGCTACCTGGCCCAGACTGCTGACGGACCCGTGCGGTCCGAGTGCACCCTGCTCGGCGACGGTCCGGACGCTCCCATCCGGGTGGAGCTCTCCGACCGGTCCAGCGGCAAGCTGACGACGCTCGTCTACGCCCGCACGGCCGTCATCCCGGCCTGATCAGATCAGCGGTGGCGCCTCATTCACCAACCGGCTGGTCGATGGGCACGGCGTGCACGTGAAACCCGCTGAGGCGCGGCGGCGGGTCCGTCGGGGTCTCGACGTCGGGCTCCTGACGCTGGGGTCCGGGCCGTTCCAGCCCGTCCGGCTCGTCGCCGATGACCTTGACATGTGCCGCGGACACCCGTGGCGCTCCGTCGCGAGACGTCGTTGCCGCCAGATGCTCGAGCTGCCGTTTTTCCTTGCGCCGGCGCAGCGGGCCGCCCCGTGACGTCGGCACATCACCCTGCCCCATGCCTGGAGCCTAGGGGCTGAGGCCGCGGCCACGGTGGCTTTCGGGCCGGGAAAATGCCTCTAGGGGGTCACGATGGCGAAGTTCGGCGAGGGGGCGTCGAGGAAGGACAGCAACCGCTGCAGCAGCGACACATCACCGGTCGTCGACAGGTCGCCCGGGGCGGCCCCGGTCAGCAACTGGAGGAATTGTGGCTTGGCCAGGGCCACGGTGAGTGCAGCGGAACCCGTCGCCGGGTCGACCTCGTGAATCAGGACGCCGTTGGTGAGCGTGATCCGGTACGTGTGCCCGACGTCGGTGAAGACCCAATCGATGGCGAACGACTCGGTCCAGCACCGCGGCCCGTTGATCCGGACGGCGATGGCGTCGAACAGCTGCTCCAGGGAGAGCGCGGCGACCAGGCCGGATGCGCCGGCGACGTCCATCGGTACCGGCTTGATCCCCCGTCGCAACTCGTCGGCACCCTGCAGGTAGAAGTTGCGCCAGGTCCCGTTCTCCGCGCCGAACCCGAGTGATTCGTAGGTGTCGGCCAACAAGTGCCGTGCGTCCATGTTGGAGTCGTCGGCGAAGACGACATGGTTGAGCAGCTCCGCCGCGAACCGGCGATCGCCGCTGTCGATGTAGCCCTTCGCCTTGGTGATCGCCGATTCGGCCCCGCCCAGACACTCGACGTAGCGCGTCGCCGCCTCGGCGGGCGGATGCTGCCAGAGGTGGGCGGGGTTGCCGTCGAACCAGCCCAGATAACGCTGGTAGATCGCCTTCACGTTGTGGCTGACTGACCCGTAGTACCCGTGCGTGTGCCAGGCCTCGTCGAGTGCCGGGGGGACTTCCATCATTTCTGCGATCTCGGGCCCGGTGTAGCCCGCATTGAGGAGGCGCAGCGTCTGGTCGTGCAGGTAGGCGTAAAGGTCGCGCTGGGCGGACAGGTAGGTGACGATCCTGTCCCGGCTCCAGGTCGGCCAGTGGTGCGAGGCGAAGGCGACGTCGGCGTCGGCTGCGAACAACGCGATGGCCTCGCCGAGGTAGCGGGACCAGACCCTGGCATCCCGCACGACCGCACCGCGCAGGGTCAGGAGGTTGTGCAGATTGTGCGTGGCGTTCTCGGCCATGCACAGCGCCCGGCGCTCGGGGAACAGGAAGTTCATCTCGACCGGGCACTCGGTCCCCGGCGTCATCTGGAAGCGGACGAGCACGCCGTCCAGCGTCTCCTCCTGGCCGGTGTGGGTGATCTCGAGGGTCGGGGGAATCAGTCCGATGGACCCTGCCGAAGTGGTCTGACCCAGCCCGGCGCCGATCTGGCCCGCGGGTCCCTTGTCCAGAGTGGCGCCGTACATGTAGGTGGCGCGCCGGTTCATGGCGGTACCCGCGTAGACGTTCTCGGCTACAGCGGACTCCACGAACCCGTGCCCGGCGACGACGGGGACGCCGTCCTTGTAGACGCCATGGACCCCACCGAAGTGATCGACATGGGCGTGGGTGTAGATGACCGCGGTGACCTCGCGGTCCCCACGGTGCTGCCGGTAGAGCGCGAGGGCCGCCGCGGCAGTCTCTTTCGAGATCAGGGGGTCGATGACGATGACGCCCGTGTCCCCTTCCACCAGGGTCATGTTCGAGAGGTCGAGGCCCCTGACCTGGTAGATGCCGTCCGTGACCTGGTAGAGGCCCTGCTTGGCGCAGAGCTGACTCTGTCGCCACAGGCTTGGGCTCGCGGTGTCGGGGCAGTCGGCGTCGAGAAACGAATAGGCGTCGTTGTCCCAGACGACGCGACCGTTCTCCGCCTTGACGATGCAGGGATCCATCGCTGCGACGAATCCCTTGTCGGCGTCGGCAAAGTCGTCGCGGTCATTGAAATCGGCTGCGGACATCGGACCCCCTGTGCTCCGTCCCGGAGATTGGCGCTCTTGCGTGGAGGCTACGTCTCCTGAGCGGCGAGCGATGCGCTCGGCTCAGAGGGATGCCCCCTCACTCCTTGACGCGGTAGTGGAGGTGCACGATTCCGCTGCGGAGGTGCTGCGCGGCGAGCAGCTGCATGTCGACGCGCGCAGCGCGGGGGAGCGCGTGCTTGCCGCCTCCCAGGGTGAGCGGCCAGTAGTACAAGTGGCACTCGTCCACCAGGCCCGCCCCGAAGGCCTGGGCAGCAAGATCAGCTCCGCCCACCGTGAGGTCATGGGTTTCGCGAGCCTTCATCGTCCTGACGGCGTCTGCCTCGAACGCTCGCGCAAGGATGGTCCTCTCGCTCGACGTCGACCCCAGGGTGGTGGAGTACACGACCTTCTCGGCCGCTCGCCACATGGCGGTGAAGTCCGCGACCCAGGCCGGCTGCTCGCTGATGGATGCCGTCTCCCAGTAGACCATCGCCTCGTACATGCGGCGTCCGTAGAGATAGGTGCCGACCTGCCGTTGCAGGCCGTTGAGGGAGCTGAAGTACTCCTCGTCAGGGGTGCCCCAGTCGATGCCGCCTTCTCGATCCTCGGTGTAGCCGTCGAGTGACGTGTTGGCGATGTAGATGAGCTTGGCCATGCTGATGCCTCCGTGCGGAACGTCGACCGAGGGTAGCCCGCACTCGCCGACGATCGGTTAGTCCAATCGCTCCTCGAGGCGCACGGTGACCGTGTCGCCCGCCCCCTTTCCGATCAGGGCGCGGATCTCGGCTCTGACGGGCAACTTGTGGGTTCCGTCTCCGAGGGCCATGAAGGCACTGCGAAAAGGCGTGCCGTCGATTGTCCCTCGCACCTTGACGAGGCCTCGCGTGCCGAAGTATTCGGCAGAGCCGGGCATCACGACATACGTATGACCGCCCTTCGCACTGCTTCGCTGCAGCTTTGCCTCGAACTGTTTTCTCAGGATGGTCATGGCCCCTCCCCGACGGTTTCACGCGAGCAATCGTGGCACCTCGACCTGGTCGTCCACGGGCTCTTGCATCCATGCGGACCCCGAGCCCATCGACAAGGGCCGCCAGGGACATCTTCACAGCCCGGAAAGGGTGCAACCACCGAAAAGGAAGACCGTTCACCGCGGTGCAACACGCTGTCGTCAGCTCAGCCGTCCTGACGGGCGCCACCGCCAGTGCGGTCTCCGTCGAGGTCCATATCTCCAACGGCCTTCCAGGCTTCACGATCGTGGGTCTTCCCGACGCGGCGGTACGCGAGTCGCGGGACAGGGTGCGGGCTGCCATTCTTTCCAGCGGTCTTTCCTGGCCGCTGCGGAGAACGGTCATCAACCTGGCGCCCTCGGGCGTCCGCAAGGGCGGCGCCGGCCTCGACCTGCCGATTGCCGTGGGGCTGCTCGTCGCCGCGGGCGAGCTGCGCGCGGACTGCACGGAAGGGCTCTCCTTCTGCGGGGAGCTCGGGCTCAACGGCTCGCTGCGGCACGTCCCGGGCATGATCGCGCTCGCCGACGCGGCCGACCCTCCCGGCCTGGTGGTCCCGCTCTGCGACGTGCGGGAAGCTGCCCTCGTCCGCGGTGCTGCAGTGCAGGGCGCCGCCACGCTGGGCGACCTGGTGGCGGTCCTCCGCGGTCACGCGGCGTGGCCCACTGTCCCTCCACGGTCCCTCAGGGCCAGCGTGGGGACCCCGCCGGACCTGTCCGACGTGCGGGGCCAGGCCCTGGGGCGCCGGGCGGTCGAGGTGGCGGCGGCCGGCCGTCACCACCTCTTGATGATCGGGCCGCCCGGGTCCGGGAAGACGATGCTGGCGGAGCGCCTCGTCGGCCTGCTCCCACCGCTGACGCCGGCCGAGGCCCTGGCGTCGACGCGCATTCATTCGGCAGCCGGCTGCGCGCTGCCCGACGGGGAGCTGCTCGGGTACCCGCCCTTCCGCGCGCCCCACCACCAGGCCTCCATCGTCTCCCTCGTCGGCGGGGGCAGCTGGTCCCTGCGACCCGGCGAGGTCAGCCTGGCCACCAACGGCGTGCTCTTCCTCGACGAGCTCGGCGAGTTCCCCGTCGCCGCCCTCGAGGCGCTGCGCCAGCCGCTCGAGGAGGGGGTCATCAGGGTCAGCCGTGCCGGCGGGACGGTCACGTTTCCTGCTGCGTTCCTCCTCGTTGCCGCCATGAACCCATGCCCGTGCGGGGAAGGGGTGTACGAAGGTGCCTGCAGCTGCAGCGCCGCCACCCGGTCCCGGTACCGCCGGCGCATCTCGGCGCCGCTCCTGGACCGTTTCGACCTGGTCGTCCCGCTCAGCCGCCCGGATCCTGACGAGCTCCTGTCGGGCGCGCCAGGTGAGACCAGCGACGCCGTGGCCCGCCGTGTGGCCGCTGCCCGTGCGGCCGTCAGTGAGCGGGCGAGCGAGTCCGAGCTGCAGCCCGACGCAGCAGCCCTTCTCGCATCCAAGCTCCGTGCCGGCGGCCTCAGTGCCCGCGGGCTGCACAAGGTGACACGCGTGGCGCGCACGGTGGCCGCGCTGGCCGGTTCCGACACGGTGTCGTTCGGCCACGCTTCCGAAGCCCTGTCCCTGCGAGCCGGCCGGGCCGTGGTGGTGGCATGAGGACGGAGAGTGAGTCGGATCTCCCGCCGGAGGCCTACGCCGTCGCCTTGGCCTCGCTGCCGTCCATGGGACCCTCCCGCCTGCGCACGGTATTGGCGGCCGATCCACCCGCGCTGGCCTGGGAGCGTGCCACGGAGGGACGCAGCGTCTCGTCGCACGACGTGGCGCGCGCCTGGCGACGCCAGACCTCCCACGGCATTCGGGTGATCCTGGCCGGCCAGCCGGGGTATCCGGAGCGGCTGTCGATCGACCCGCAGGCGCCTCCGGTGTTGTTCTGCCTGGGCAACCCGGCTGCGCTGGCGGACACGCCGACGGTGGCCCTGGTCGGGACGCGCGCGCCGACCCGCTACGGCATCGGTGTGGCCGCGCAGTTCGGGGCCGATCTTGCGGCCGCCGGTGTCGGCGTGGTGTCGGGCCTGGCGCTGGGCATCGATGGCGCCGCGCACGAAGGCGCGTGCGGTGCGGGCGCGCCACCGATCGCGGTCGTCGCCGGCGGACTGGACTCCGTCTACCCTCGCCGGCACGAGCGGCTGTGGGACCGTGTGGCCGCGTCCGGCGTCATCGTGTCCGAGTCCCCGGCCGGGGTGCCGACGGAGAAGTGGCGCTTTCCGGTGCGCAACCGCCTCCTGGCCGCGCTGAGCGACGTCGTGGTCGTGGTGGAGAGCCGCCATCACGGTGGTTCGCGCCACACCGTCGACGCTGCCATGGAGCGGGGGATCCCGGTCGGCGCCGTGCCCGGTTCGATCCGCAGCGCCACCTCGGAGGGCACCAACGCACTCCTGGCCGACGGGGCCATCCCCGTGTGCTCGACCGGCGACATCCTCGTTGCACTCAACCTGGCGGGCGCCTTCGTGGTCGTCCCACCGGACGCCGCCGGTGGGCGGGGGACACCGGGCCTGCCACCCGCACCGTCCCCCGGTCCGGACCGACAGGTCTACGACGCCCTCAGCGCGGATCCGATGCCCCTGGACGAGCTGGTCCGGGTGACCGGGCTCGACCTGGCCGAGCTGTGCGGCGGGCTGGAGCGCCTCAGCCAGGCGGGCCTGGCGCACGACGCCGGGGGATGGTGGGAGCGGGCCTGAGCTCGCCTGACACCGTCGGGAAGGCCAGGGCGCCCTAACCTGCCTCGCCGTGGAAGGACGGTTCCTGCAGGCCGCTGAGGTGGCCGGACTGCGTGCGCAGGCGACCCAGGCCGCCGAACAGGGTGCAGCCGCCGTGTTCCTGCTCGAAGGCCCCCTGGGCGACCCGATCGTCCTGGCTGCTGGACTCAGCTCCTCGCTCCCGGGCGTACTGATGGGCGTGAGGATCGGGCTGGGCCCGGGAGGGCGTCATCCGGCCATGCTGGCCCGCGACATCGTCAGCCTGGACCTGGTCTCCGGGGGGCGGAGCGCGCTCTGTTTCGCCCCGCCGTTCGGCGAGTCGCTGGCGGAGGCGATCTCCGTGTGCCGGGGGCTGTGGGGCACCGGGGAGTTCGTGAGCGACGGACCGCTCTTCCCGGTGCGGGCGGCCGCCGACCGGGCCCGGCCGGCGGGGGGGCGGCGCCCGCCCATCGCCTTCGATCTCACGGATGGGACCGCACTGCCGGCTGCGCTGGCCGGCCTGGCCGACCTCCTCCTGCGGCCGAGTGCCGCCGCCTCCGACCAGTGCCGGATGGAGTGGGTGTGACGGACACCACGCTGGTGCGCGAGCAGGCGGGCGCGCCGGCAGCCCCCACCGCCGTCACCGGGCGGCACCTCCCCGCCCTGAACGGATTGCGGGGAGTGGCAGTCATCGGCGTGGTGGCGTACCACCTGCAGATCGGCTGGGCCAAGGGCGGGTACCTCGGCGTCGATCTCTTCTTCGTCCTGTCCGGCTTCTTGATCACGACGCTCCTCCTCGAGGAGTGGACCGGCACCGGCCGCGTCAATCTGGCTGCCTTCTGGGGCCGTCGGGCCAAGCGCCTGCTCCCCGCACTGTTCCTCGTGGTGGCCGCGCTGGCGCTGTACCTGGTCTGCAACGCCCTCTTCGGCGGCCCGGGTGCCAACGCCCTCATCGACCTCCCGGGCCTCCGCGGTGACGCCATCGCCAGCCTGCTCTACGTGAACAACTGGCACCTGATTTTCGCCCACCAGTCGTACTTCGCCCAGTTCTCGACGCCGTCGCCCCTGCAGCACACCTGGTCGCTGGCGATCGAGGAGCAGTTCTATCTGGTCTGGCCCTTGTTGCTGCTGGTCCTCTTGAAGTTCGGGCGGCGCGGCTGGCGCCGCCTCGGGGTGACGGTCACCGTCGTCCTCGGTGTCGGTTCCTCCGTGCTGATGGCGGTGCTGTTCAACCCCGCCGTCGATCCGTCGCGCATCTACTACGGCACGGACACGCGCCTCTTCGACCTGATGGCGGGCGCCACCATCGCCTTCCTGGCGGCCTCCCGCGGCCAACCGGGAGCCGGGGCCCGCCGGGCCCTCCACTGGGTCGGCCCGGCGGCGGCGGTGGTCCTCGCCGCCTTCTGGGTGCGCGCCGGCACGCCGGGCGGCCTGCCCACCAACGTCATGTTCGAAGGCGGGTTCCTGCTCTGTGCCGCGTTGGCCGGGCTCATCGTGGCCGATGCGCGTCTGGTCGAGCCCGGATGGTTCGCCCGGGGACTGGCCTGGAGGCCGTTGCACTTCGTCGGCACCATCTCCTACGGCGTCTACCTCTGGCACTGGCCGGTGATCGTGTACCTCACCGGCGCCCGGACCGGCTTGTCGACCTGGCCGCTCAACCTCTTGCGGATCGCGGTGACGCTGCTCGTGTCGACCGCGAGCTACTACCTGGTGGAACGGCCGATCCGCCTGGCCAAGCTGCGGGGCAGCATGCGGTTCTGGCTCGGCCCGGTCGTCGGCGTCATCACCGCCGTGGTCATCGTCGTGGCCACCGTGCCCTCCGTGGCCGATCCCGCCAAGGTCGTCGGCACTACGCACCTGGCCTCTTCGGGCTCGGTCCAGACGGTGCCGGGCGCCGGCGGCTTCGCCGGCCAGCAGCACATTGAGCTGGCGGCGGCGCCCTCGGCGGCCGATCCGCTCCGCGTCATGATCCTGGGCGATTCGGTCATGCACGACGCTTCCTACGGCATCACGGCCTCCTTGGAGGCCACGGGTGAGGCCACCGTCGCCACGCGCACGATCGACGGGTTCGGCCTGGTCCGCGCCTCCGACTGGCCGACGTCCATCCCCAACCTGATCAAGGACACCCAGGCCCAGCTCATCGTCGCCTCGTGGAGCTGGGACCAGTCGGGGCCGGCGACCCCCAATGCGCTGCACCAGCCGGTGCAGTACGCCAACCTGCTCCACCGCGCCGTCGCCACCATGCTGGCCCCGGGCAACGGCGTGGAGGGCGTCATCTTCACGGAGTTCCCGCCGTCGGGGGACATCGCGGCGGCCGACCCGGCCAACCAGGTGACCTACAACAAGCAACGCGAGGCGGGTGTCAAGGCGTGGAACGACATCGCCGAGAAGATGGCCTCGGAGTT
>DATBAO010000079.1:0-28020 GCA_036271495.1 Acidimicrobiales bacterium | reverse complement strand
GTTGCACTCCCGTCTTTGCGTCACCTGTCGTACGGCGGCGGGCGCATGCCGCTCGAGCTCGTCGAACGCACCTTGACCGACATGCCCCACATCGATCTGGTCAACGCCTACGGCCTGACCGAGACGAGCTCCACCATCGCGATGCTGACGCCCGACGAGCACCGCGAGGCTTTCGCCAGCGACGACCCGGTCATCCGGGGCCGGCTCGGGTCGGTGGGTCGTCCCCTGCCCGCCCTCGAGGTGGAGGTGCGCGACATCGACGATGCCGTCCTCCCGGCCGGCGAGAAGGGCGAAATCTGGGTACGCGGCGAACAGGTGGCCGGCGAGTACGTCGGCAACAGCGTCCTCACCGACGACGGCTGGTTCCGCACCCGCGACGCCGGCTGGTTCGACGAGCACGGGTTCCTCTACGTCGACGGCCGGCTCGATGACGTGATCGTGCGCGGCGCCGAGAACATCTCGCCCGGCGAAATCGAAGAAGTGATCATGCTCCACGTGGCCGTGGCCGAGGCTGCGGTGATCGGCATCCCCGACCCCGAGTGGGGCGAGGCGGTGGCGGCCGTGGTCGTGCTGCACCCCGGTGGTGACGTGTCCGAGGTTGAGCTGCAGGTCTGGGTCAAGGAGCGGTTGCGCTCCACCAAGATGCCCGGCGTGGTCGCCTTCCGCGACGAGCTTCCCTACTCGCCGACCGGCAAGCTCCTGCGGCGCGTCCTGCGCGACCAGCTCTCCGACGCCGGGTCCGGGACTGCCCCCGCCTGACCGCGCTCCGCCGACGTCCTACCGTGCGGTCGCGCCGTCGAGCAGTACTTCCGCCGCCGCCCGGGTGGCGATGGCGATATCGGCATCGCTGTCCATGCGGGCGGTGAGTCCCGCTCCGTCGTAGAGCAGGTGGAGTTGGCGTCCCAGGAGATCGGGGTCGACGGCACCGGCTTGGGTGGCCAAGTCGGTGAACATCGTGCGGATCCAACGCCGGAATTCCGTTGCGTCGGCCTCGATCGTCCCACCGGTGGGTGCTTCCGCGCAGGCGGCCATGAAGGCGCAGCCGTTGAAGTCCGGCTGACGGAACACCGCGGCCTGCATGTCGAACACGGCCAGGATCTTCTGACGAACGTCGCGGTGTTGGGCCATGACTTCGTCCAGCCGGCTCGTCGTCTGTTCATGGCGTCCCAACAGGTAGACGTGGATGAGCTGCTCTTTGCTCTCGAAGTTGTTGTAGAACGACGCGCGCGAGACCCCCGCGTGCTCAATGATGCGGTCCACACCGACGGTATGGATCCCCTCGGCGTAGAAGAGTTCATTGGCCGAGGCGATCAGCCGGTCCCGGGCCGGCGTCTGTCGGGTGGATGCCCTCGGCGAGGTGACGGTCATGGCGTTGCCCGATCCTAGGACTGGCTCGTGATGGCGACACGGTCGGCGTAGAACGCGACGTGGTCGCGAATCGCTTCGACGGCGCCATAGGGATCTGGGTAGTACCACACGGCACCCGCGTCGGTGTCGCTCTCGTTCGGCACGATGTCGTAGTAGGACGCCTCGCCTTTGTAGGGGCAATAGATGTGCTGGTCACTCGCGGCGAGCAGTCCCTGGTCGACGTCGGCCACGGGGACATAGAGCACGACCGGATAGTTGGCTTCGTGCAGCGCGAGGGCCCTGTCGGTCTCCGCTATGACAGCGACACCCCGCCGAACCGTGACATGGCCCTCGTGGGGCCCGATGGTGATGGGGTGGTCGGGGCCGGGCTCCAGGACGGGGCGGCTGTCGCTCATGGTGCTCTCCTTTGTGTTTCGTTGGCGTGGGGGCGTTGGGGGCAAACAGTGGGCGACCCGGCTCAGATCGCAGTCCGTCCGCCGTCGGCAGCGATGACGGAACCCGTGATGTAGCTCGCCTGCTCAGAAGCGAGGAACGCGATGACGTCGGCGATCTCGTCGACCTCGGCGGCCCGCCCGAGGAGTGTGGTCTTGCCCAACTGCTCCGTGAACTCAGAGCCTGCCCGGTTGAACACCGGGCCCGGCGACACCGCGTTGACCCGGACCCCCTGCGGACTGTATTCGGCGGCCCATGAACGGGCGAGCGAGTGCAACGCAGCCTTGGTGGCACCGTAGGCGGCGCCGCCAGCCATGCCGATGGTGCCGGCCATGCTGCCCACATTGATGATGCTGCCGTTCCCTCGTTGCGCCATGCCGGGAGCCAGCGCACCGACCAGGAAATAGGCCGACCGAACGTTGCCGTCGAAGAGTGCGTCGAACCCGGACGGGTCGAGCTCAGGCGTTGGCCCGAACCAGGAACCACCAGCGTTGTTCACCAAAACGTCGATGTCGCCCGACTCTTCGGCCAAACGTCGCACGTCGGCCATGTTCCCCAGGTCGGCGCCGACGAACCGGCCCCGACCTCCGGCCGCCTCAATTTCGTCGACCACCTGGCGACCTCTCTCAACATTGCGGCCGTGCACCACCACCGTCCAGCCGTCGAGCGCGAGGCGCAACGCAGTCGCCCGTCCGATGCCCGACGTGGCCCCGGTGACCAGCGCTGTTCCCAAGGTTGCTGTCGCGACGGCCGGGCTCGAGGTCATGTCGTTCTCCTACTGAGTCGTTCTGCTCTAATAAGGTAGAACGGTCTACTCACTCTGTCAAGATGGCGACAGCCCGACGAGCCTCGAGAAGCGCCCGATTTGGCCCGTGCGCCCGGACCCCTATTTGAGTATCCTCAATATGTGATCCACTCCCGGGGGGAGCAGCAACAAGGCTGTCCGAGGCGGGGACGACCCCAATGAGCACGTACTTCCAGTTTCTGCTCTTGGGCCTGGGCAACGGCGGCGTCTTCGCGGCGCTGGCCATGGCCCTCGTCGTCACCTACCGCTCGTCGGGGGTCCTCAACTTCGCCACGGGCGCCCAGGCCCTGTACGCGGCCTACACCTACTCGCTCCTCCGCAACGGCCAGCTCCTCATCCCGATCCCCGGGATCGGCCCGACCGTCAGCGTCGGGTCGAACCTGGGCTTCTGGCCCGCGCTCCTCATCACCCTGGGAATCCAGGCCGTGATGGGTGCCGTCGTCTACCTGCTCGTCTTCCGGCCCTTGCGCAATCACCGCCCGGTGGCCAAGGCCGTTGCCTCCCTCGGGCTCATGGGCCTGCTGACGGCGATCGTCTCGTATCAGGTCGGCACCCAGGTCGTCCTCGTCAACCCGATCTTCCCGCAGAACCACGTCAAGTGGTTGGGGATCGACATCTCGACGGACCGCCTGTTGCTGGCCGGCACGATCATCGGCCTCGGCATCGTCCTGACGGTGCTCTTCCGCTTCACCCGCTTCGGCCTGGCGACCCGGGCGTCCGCCGAGACCGAGGTCGGCGCGCTGGTCAGCGGCCTCTCCCCCGACCGCATTGCACTGGTCAACTGGATAATCAGTTTCGTCGTCTGCGGCATCGCCGGCGTGCTGATCGCCCCGCTCGTCCCGCTGCAACCCGGGACCTACACGCTCTTCATCGTTCCGGCGCTCGCCGCCGCCGTCGTCGGGCGTTTCCACTCTCTCGGCTGGGCCATCACCGCGGGCCTGGGCATCGGTGCGCTCGAATCGCTGTCCATCTACATCAACGGGCTCCATCCGAACTTCCCCGCCGGCGCCGGCCAGCTGATCCCCCTCATTCTCGTGCTGGTGGTGCTCGCCGTCCGGGGCCAGACCATGCCGAGCCGCGGCACGCTGACGCAGGTCACGCTCGGCCGGGCGCCGCGCCCGCACTGGCGTATCGCCACCGCCATCATCGGCACGGGAGCCGGCATCGCCGCCATCTACCTCTTCACCGGCAACGACCGCGCCGCTCTGTACTCGAGCTTCATCACCGGGGTGATCTCGCTGTCCCTGGTCGTGGTGACCGGCTACACCGGCCAGATCTCTCTCGCCCAACTGACCTTGGCCGGCGTGTCGGCCTACATCTTGAGCACGTTCACCACCTCCTGGGGCATTCCTTTCCCGATTGCGCCGATCCTGTCTGCCCTCGTCGCCGCGGCGGCCGGCGTCGTGATCGGCATCCCGGCTCTGCGCGTCCGCGGACTCATGCTCGGCGTCGTCACGTTGACCTTCGCCGCGGGCGTGGAAGCGATCTGGTTCAACAACAACGCCATTGACGGGGGCGCCTCCGGGTTGAACATTCCCACCCCGCGCCTGTTCGGGATGGACCTCAGCATCGGCTCGGGCAAGGACTTCCCACGACCGGCCTTCGGCATTCTGTGCCTCGTCGTCCTGGTGCTCGTGGCGCTCGGCGTGAGTTGGCTGCGCACCAGCCGTCTGGGCACCGCCATGTTGGCCGTCCGCTCGGACGAGCGCTCAGCAGCCGCGGCTGGGATCAACGTGGTGCGGGTGAAGCTGATCGGCTTTGCCATCGCCGCATTCATCGCCGGTTTGGGCGGGTCCCTGCTCGCCTACCAGCTGGGGAATGTGACGTTCCAGGACTTCGACGCCTACCTGGGCCTGGTCATCTTCTCCATTGTGGTGGTCGCCGGGATCACGTCGGTGAGCGGCGGCATCCTCGCCGGCATGCTGTCCTCCGGGGGTCTCCTGGTCGCCTTGATCTCATCGGGCATTGGCAGTGGTGGCGTGGACAATTGGTATGGCGTCGTGGCCGGCGTCAGCGTGATCCTCACGGTGATCTTCAACCCGGACGGCGTCGTCGGCCCGACCCACGTGTTCCTGGAACAGCAACGGACCAAGGGGATGCTGGCGCGGCCGCAGGGGGCACTCGTGCCAGCGGTTGCCGCCACCCCGACGTCGAGCGTTCCACTTCGGACACGCGAAGCCGCCCCTGTCGTGACACCGGACTTCGGGACCAATGGGACCTTCCCGGCGACGACGCCGGCCTCTGCTGCTGCCGCTCCCGCATCCACATCCGGCGGCCCCTTGCTCGAGGTGCGGAACCTGACGGTCCGCTACGGCGGCGTCGTCGCCGTCGACAACGTCAGCTTCTCGGTGCAGGAAGGCCAGATCGTCGGGCTGATCGGGCCGAACGGCGCTGGCAAGACCACGACCATCGACGCGCTGTGCGGTTTCCACGGGTGCGAGGGCACCGTCGTCCTCGCCGGGAAGGACGTCGGAGGATGTGCCCCCCACGTCCGGTCCGCCATGGGGCTGGCTCGCACCTTCCAGTTGGCCGGCGTCTCCGACGACCTGACGGTGGCGGAGAACGTCCAGGTAGGCCAGCAACACGCGACGGGTGACGAAGCAGAGACACTGACCAGGATCCTCGACGACCTCGGGCTCACCGACATGCGCGAGCTACAGGTGTCGATGCTCTCCCAGGGCCAACGCCAGCTCGTGTCCGTGGCCCGCGCCCTGGCTGGGGAGCCCCGACTGTTGCTCCTCGACGAGCCCGCCGCCGGCCTCGACAGCACCGAGAGCTTGTGGCTGGCCGAGCGCCTACGGGCGGTACGCGACTCCGGCGTCACGATCCTGCTGGTCGACCACGACATGAGCCTCGTCCTGAACCTGTGCGACACCATCGACGTGCTGAACTTCGGCGCCCTGATCGCGCACGGCACCCCGGACGAGATTCGGCACGACGAAGTGGTGTCGACGGCGTATCTCGGAGCCACCCACCAACGGCTGGCCGTGTCGTGAGCGACACCATGGTGACGGATGGCAATGGGGCGAAGGACGGAGGCGGCACGACGACCAGCGATGGGCCCGTGCTCCAGGTGGAGGGGCTCGACGTCGGCTACGGCAAGCTGACCGTCGCCCGCGACATCACCTTTTCGCTGCAGCCCCGCACCGTGCTGACCATCCTCGGCCCCAACGGCGCCGGTAAGACCACCCTGCTTATGACACTGGCCGGCTTTTTGCCGCCCCGGGCCGGCACGATTGCCATGAACGGACAGCCCGTCCGTGGATCGTCACCGCGACACATGAATCGGGCCGGCATGGTGCTCGTCCCCGACTTTCGAGCCCTGTTCACCGAGCTCACCCCGATTCAGAACCTCAAGCTGGCGGCCAAGGGCGCCGACCTCGATCCGGTTCTGGAGCTCTTTCCGGCGCTCCAACGCCGCGAGCGGCTACGCGTGGCCGACCTGTCCGGGGGAGAGCAGCAGATGTTGGCCATCGCCCGTGCTCTGGTGCAGTCGCCGAAGCTGCTGCTGATCGACGAGATGTCGATGGGCCTGGCGCCCGTGGCCGTCGAGTCGCTCATGCCGGTCATCCGACGCGTGGCCGACGAGCACGGCGCATCGGTGATCATGGTGGAGCAGCACGTCCAGCTGGCGCTCGAGGTGGCCGACGAGGCCATGGTGCTGGTGCACGGCAGCATCGTGCTCTCGGGCCCGGCCGAGCACTACCGCAATGACACCAGCGCAGTCGAGTCCGCCTACATGAGCGGGTCGGTCTCGACGAGCTAAGGCCCTTCGGCGCCGGACCAGCCCACGACGCTGGCGACGTCGAACACCAGCACAGCCGCGAAAGTGGCCGTTCTGTACTGCTCGTACTTGGCGCGTAGCGCTGCCTCGCACGCATCGAGCATGGAGTTGTCGGCCTCGCGGTACACGAGCCGCGCCCGAACCCACCACAGCCGCGACCACTCGTCGGGGTCCCAGCGTTCGCACAACAGGGTTGCCTCCGGCGTGCGCTGGAGGTTCTTGCGCCGGTGCAGTTCGCTCGTGCTCTTTGGCTTGACCGCGTCGATCGGCGTGGCGATGCGCCGACCCACGATGGCCAGACAGACAGGGACCGCGTCGATGGCGCCCGACGAGTTGGTCGTACAGAGGACACCGTGATCGGCCGTCCGGAGACGGGCCCAACAGTCCTCAGCACTGAATCGCATCCGCTCAGTCTCCCAGGACGCGCCACGGGGGCGGCCCTTCCGAAGAGAGGTACCGCCCCCGTAGCAACGTCCGGAGAGTCGACCGGGCCGGCTACCCGAAGAGCGGCGTCGGGTTGTACACCTTGATCGAGGTGATCTTGCCGGACTTGCCACTCTTGATGATCCCGATCGCTGCAGCCGACGAACACACCGACTTGAGGAGGGGGATCGCCGTTCCGTCGCAGGTGAACTTCAGCCCACCCGAAAGGGGGATGGGCACGTTCTTCGCCGCCGTCAGCTGCGCCTTGATCCCGGCGGCCGTGACCGGCTGCGTGGAGGCCTTCAGTGCGGAGTTGAGCAGGAGCACGGGGGACACACCCTCGGCCTGGTTGCTGCTCACGTTGGGGTTGCCGCTCACCTTCGGTGCGTAGTGCTTCATGATGAAGGCGTACTCCGCGTTGTCGGCTTTGGACGACTGCGTCGTGGTCGTGATGTAAGACCCGGCGAGTGCCTTGTCGAGCGTGGGCGAGTTGAGGATGCTCGGGTCCTGGCAGGTCGAGAGCACGTACTTGGGCAGGCTGAGACCCAGCGTGTTGTACGCCTGCAAGAACGAGGTGCACAGCGTCACGTCACCCACCATGCCCACCGCGTTGGCCCCGCTCGAGACGGCTGACTGCATCTGCGGGCTGATATCGGCGGTCCCGGCATCCACCGGGATCACCGTGTACCCGACGCCCGCTGCCTTGTAAACCATTCCGCCGAGCACCTGCGCGCCCTGAATAGCAGCCGGCACGTTGTCCACCAGGAAGACGACCTTCTTGAGGTTGTGCTGCTTGGCGCTGAGCGCCATGGCACCCAGGTAAGCGGGGAACCCGCCCTCGATGGCGAATGAGCCCGGCGTTGTGAGCTCATCGGTGGAGGCGCCGCTCAACGTGATGTACGGAATGCCGGCACTCGTGATGGTCGGGACTTCGGTCTGGCCCTGGCCCGTGAATGGCTCGACCACGGCGACGACCCCGTGCTGCACCATGTTGTTCGCACAGGTCTGCCCCCCTGCGGGCGTCGACTGGTTCTCGCAGACGTACAGGGTGACTTTGTGGCCATCGAGCCCGCCGGCGTACTTGTTGATGTACCCGACTGCCGCCTTGGCGCCCTGTTCGACGAGCGCCGCCGTCCCAATGGCACTGCCTCCACCGCCGTCAGTGATCATTCCGATCGTCACAGCGGGCTGGGTGGCCGGGTCTGGCGTCTCAGCCGACCCTGCCGCACCTGCGGTGCCGGCACCGACCACGGCGACCGACATGGACGCTGTGGTGAGGACGGCCACGCCCAGCATGCTGAAGCCCAGGGCCTTTGCCCTGCCCCTCCGCTCGCCGGACCGCCTGATCGCGCCTGTTCTGAGCACTGTTTCCTCCTTGGGGATCAGGGGGCGGCAAATGTGCTCATCCGACCGCTGCGAGCCCCCCGGACGCTACGGCGAAAAGAGGATACCGTTTTCGGTTCCTATCGTCAACATACCGCAACATTTTTCGAAATTGCTGGCAGGAACGGTTAAATTTTCTGACATCACCGAGAATGGTCTCGGTGGATTGATGCGCCTCTTCTCGTCTGGACGCGACGCATCGACCCCTCCTGCCCGGCCACAATTCGTCGCCCGAGCGGTGCCATAGGGTCGGATCCGGGGACCATCACCGCTCCCTGGCCCAGCCCCCCTCCCTCCGGTCCGTGCCCCCTGTCGTGCTCCACTACCGGCGGGGCCCTGACCGAGAAAAGGATACTTTTTGTCGGTACCGGTAGCCAACGTACTGCAGCCGGCGGCGGCGTGATCGTCGCCCCGCCGAGGTGGCCGATGGCCGCCGTTCTGCGATCATCGCGGGCATGACACAGGGAACGCGTAGGGGCTCCGCGACGCCGTCGCGGTTCCGGCGGAAGGCCGGCTGAGATCGTGGGGAGCCTGGACGGGAAAGTGGCTGTTGTCTCGGGGGCATCGAGCGGATCGGGCGTCGGCATCACCAGGCGCTTCGTCCAGGAGGGCGCCACCGTCGTGATGCTCGCGCGCGCCCGGCCGCGGCTCGAGGAAGTGGCGGCCGAGTTCGGATCCGCGGCCGTGCCGATCGCCACCGATATCGGGGATCCCGACAGCGTGCGGGCCGCCTTCGAAGAGGTCAGTCGACGCTTCGGGCAGATCAACGTGCTGGTGAACCATGCCGCCGTCTACCGGCCGTGCGCCGTCGAGCTCCTCGACGACGCCGACATCACCCGCCAGATGGCGACCAACTTCTTCGGGCCCGTGTACGCGTCACGGGCCGCCATCCCCTTGCTGCGCGCCGCCGGAGGCGGCGACATTGTGAACACGTCGAGCGAGTCCACGCTGCACCCTTTCCCGATGCTTTCGATGTACGTGGCCTCGAAGGCCGCGCTCGAGGTCTTTGGGCGCGTCCTTGCGCAGGAGGTGCGCGACGACGACATCCGGGTGACCACGGTCGTGCAGGGCACCGCGGTGGGCGCGGGCGGCGGTGCCACCGATTATGCGTGGGACCCTGAGCACGCCGAGTCGGCCTACGCCTTGTGGATGGAGCGGGGTCTCCTGACAGAGGTACAGGGTCGCCTTGGCGGGCAGAGCGTCGACGACATCGGCGACGTACACGTCTTCATCGTGACCAGGCCGCGCGAGCAGCGGCTCGACACGGTGCACGTGCGCAGCTTCTGACGTTCTGACGGGCCTGACGGGCCTGAGCGGCCGGCGCGGGTCGGGCGGGCGGGTCAGCCCCTAGCGAGGGCCTCCGCATCGGCCAGGGCCCGCGCCAGGTTGCGCTGCGCCCGGAAGTGGGCGTCGAGGCCGGAGTGCGCGGTCAGCAGATCGCGCTTGGTGCCGGTCCGGAAGAGGTCGCCGCCCGTCCGGCTCGACATGCAGGCGCCCAGCCCGAAGAAGACCCGGTAGTACGTGACGGCCCGCGGGTCGGTCGCCACCGACGACCCGCCGGCGGCGCAGTAGGCGGCGACGAAGGCGGACCACTCCATGAGCGCGGTGGCAGCCGGCCATGCGGCGGCAAGCTCGCGGGCAGGGGGCCCGATCGTCGCCGCCTCCCAGTCCACCAAGGCCCTGACGCGCGCTCCATCGATCAGCGTGTTGTGCAGCCCGAAGTCACCCTGCAGGAGACACAGCGGACCGGAAGGGGTGACGTCGTCGACGTGGTCGAGCAGCCATTGGCGCGCCAAGGGGACGGCGGCGATGGGCGGACCGCTGAGATCACCCATGCGAGCGGTCATGCCGTTGACAGCCGCCGACAACGTCGCCTCGCTCACTTCGGCGTCCACGTCGAGGCCCGTCCCGACCAGCGTGTCGAGCGGGACCGCGTGCAGGTGGGCGAGGGCCGTCGCCAGCTGCGCCCCGATGGCTCGCCGGTACCCCTCGGGGGGCGCCGCCAGGTCCGGGAAGTACTCGCCGGCCTTGCCGCCCTGCACTCTCGCCATGACGAGCAAGCTGCCGGGGTCGTTGTCACCCCGGACGTTCCTGGAGTCGTCGGCGAAGAACGGCTCGGCCACCGGCACGCCGCCATGAGCATGCACGGCCCGCAAGATGGCGAACTCGTCGGACGCTCGGGTTGCCAGCAACCCAACCGGCAAATCCTTGCGCACGATGACCTCCGACGGGAGCTCCAGGGTGCCGGCCAACGAGACCACGAGGGTCTCCTTGGAACGGCCGCCCGGCACAACGTCGAGCTCGGTCACGCGGAGGTCTGGAGAGTCTGGGAACCGTCGCCGCAGATACCCCGTCAGCTCCTCCCCCGTCACCGAACATTCGGCCGGCGAGGCCGAGGCGTCGGGCGCGAGCTCTTCGCTGATGACGACCTGGCGCAACTCGTCGACGCGCTCCAGGAAGCGACGCTCCACGTCGACCAGTGCACGGCAGAGCGACCGATCAGCCGGATCGCCGCTCCCCGCCTTGTCCGCGACCAGGTCAGCAGCATGTCGGCGCAGCTCGACGAACTGCTCGGCGTTCACGGAGCCCGACGAGGGATCGCCGAGGAGGATTCGAAACTCGTCGCCATACGCCTGACTGAGCGCCGGCGCCCATTCCTCCTCGACGATGAACTCGGCCAAAATCCGGTCGACCAGCCCGGCTGCTTCTTTCGCCGTGGCGCTGATGAGCTCCGGAGCGAAGACGGTGGCGATGGTCCGTCGGAGCTGGCGGTAGTAGAGCGCCCGGTCGTCAGCCGGCTGCCTCACGATGGCCGAACGATGCCGTCGGTCATGGCCTCACCGAGGACGAATCCCGGTGCTGCCATGCCGTTCCGGGCGTTCAGAGTCGTCTCGAGGAAGCCCCACCCTCCGGGTACCCCGTCGACCGTCACGTCACCTACCGATTCCCATCCGTGACGCGTCGCCGTCACGCCAATCATCCCGCCGATGGTTTCGATGCGGACGATCGTCGTCCCGCCGCCTTCGAAAAGATACCTGACCTCGGCCGAGGGGCAGGACACCGAGTCGTCGCCGACGTGCACCAGCATGGACGCGTCGGCCACGGGCACCTTCACGCCACCGCGGCTCAGCGCGCCGATCCGAAAGAAGCTGCCGTTGGACCCGACCATGGAAGCGAAGCGGAAGTGGAGCGCATCGTCGCCCGCCCCATGTGAACCGCCGAAGCTACGGCTGGAGACGAAGCTGTCCCATTTCCGGACACCCCACGAGTGGTCCCGCCAGGCCGGAGCGTGGACCACCTCGAATGACCGACCGTCGAGCTCGACCGTCCCCGCCACCCGGCAGGCCACGTGGAAGTTGTTGGAGAAGATCGTCCCGGTCCCTCCCGACGGGCCCGAGAACGTCGTGGCGTTGGCGTACGACCGCTCTCCGTCGTCGGTGATGACGAGGTCGGCCCGGCAGCCGTCACCATCGAGACCGAAGCGTAGGCACGTGCCGTCGTGGAAGATCCGTTGCGGCCCGCCGCTCAGGCCAAACACGCCCGCGTCAGCGTCGAGGAGCACCTGGTCCAGACCCTCGCCGTTGCAGCGGAAGCGCGTCCCGTCCTGGTGGTAGAGGCCGCACCAGAGATTGGCTGTCGAGCGATTGGGCTCGTTGCCGATGCGGTGGTTGCCGCCCAACCCGCTGAAGGGATCACGCCAGGCCAGGTAGGCGCTCTCCTGCCAGTCCGGGTCGTCGCCCGCCGGGTGCAGGCCCTCGTCGGCCACGGTCGAAGTCGGGTCGTCGGTGGGCACCGTCGCTCACACTACGGACAGCGAACCGCTGGACGCGGCGATCGTCACTTGTCCGAGACCTTCTCGGTCCCCTCCGCGGCCGGGATGTCGGGATTGCAGATGTAGCGGACGTTGGCGATCGTCATGTCGCAGGCGGCGAAACTGGCCGAGACGGCGATGTCGGTGACCAGGCGGTCGTCACCCCATGCCGCGGGGTCGAAGGAGTTGAGCGACGGCCGGCCCCGGTCGGCCCGGCGGAACTCGTACTCCGAGTCCACCTGCACGATCCGCGGTACCCACACCCCGTCCCGCTCCAGACGGGCCAGGTGCATGCCGGGCGGGTACTGCACGTCATGACCCGTCACCGGCACCGGGTCGACCAACGACACCTCGAGGATCGACCGACCGGGACTGCTCCCGCCGCCGTTGCCGACCGTCCCCCGCGGCTCCGACACCGTGCAGTCCACCCGGTCGTGGAAGCGCTGCAGCGAGACTTCGCCCGGGGTCACCCGGAACCCCCACGAACGGGCCAACAGCGCAGAAAGCTCGGGGTTGTCGCACCGGGCCGAGACCAGATACGCCCGGGGCCGTACACCTGATCGGGCTGTGAGCCGCACCTGCGCCAGGGCGAAGGGTCCGAACTCGCTCTCCTTGGCCCGGTAGATCAGGAAACTGACGACCGGCGGGATCGTCGGATTCAGCGCCGGTGGGACCAGCGATTCCCGGTCCGCCACCCGAACCTCGTAGAGGACCTGCAGGATGTCCACCTCGTTGAGCCGCAGCACGCGGTCGTCGTCCAGCACCACTTCGGGCGAGCCCGGCACGAGCGGGCGGATATCCAGAGAACCGGCCAGCGGCATCAGGACATCCCCGCCCCGGCTGTGGCCGGAACCCGTCGGGACGCCCCGCCACGAGCCGTCCCGTCCCTCGTCTTGAACCGGGGCATCACTTCTTCGGCGAACAACCGCATGGAGTCGAGCACGTACTGCTGCGGCACCACCTCCATGAACTGATGGATGAAGTTGATGCCGTCGAAGCCGACGTTCTCCCACGCCGCGATCGCCTCGTACACGTCGTCAGGCGTCCCCATCGTCACGCCCTTGAATGCCTTTGCCGCATCGCCGGGCGAGCCCGACTCCCGGCGCAATGCCGGCAGCAAACCCTCGGACGGATACGAGTGCGTCGGCAGGACTTCCTTGGCCGACAAGAGCTGCGCCGCCATGTAGGAGAACATGGAGGCGACCTTGAGCCCGTTGCGCCGGCCCAGGTCGGCGTCCTCGCAACACGAGAGGAAGTTCACCGTCAAGACCTTGTCGTTCACGAAGGCGCCCACGGGGTCGCACGTCTCGATGTGTTTGCGGTAGTTCAGCACCTTCTTCTCCGAGTCGGCGAAACCCCCCGGCGACAAGCCCAGACAGCCCAGCCCCCTGTCCGCCGCGTCGATCTCGGTCCCCGGCGAGGTCACCGCCACCCACATCGGAGGGTGCGGCTTCTGCAGGGGCTTGGGCAGGATGGCCCGCTCGGGCATGGAGAACATCCGGCCGTTCCAGGCGAAGCGCTCCTGCATCCACATCTTGGGGATGACCCGGACGAACTCGTCCCAGGTCTTCTTGGTGTCGTCGGGGTTGGCCCCGAAGCCGCTCAGCTCCGGCCATGTCGCGGAACGGCCGGTCCCCAACTCCAGACGTCCGCCCGAGATGATGTCGAGGACCGCCGCCCGCTCCGCCACCCGGATCGGACTCTGGTACTGCGGGACACACGCCACCACGCCGTGGCCCACCCTGATGCGCTTGGTCATTGTCGCCGCCGCCGCCAGGAAGATGTCCGGGCCTGAGCAGTGCGAGTACTCCTCCAAGAAGTGGTGCTCGACGGCCCAGATGTAGTCGAAGCCGAGTTCGTCGGCCAGGCGTACCTGTTCCAACGCGTTTTCGTAGACCTGGCGCTCCGAGTCCGGCGTCCACGGGCGTGGCACCGACAGCTCCATGAACAAGCCGAACTCCACGCTCGCCTCCCGACCTTGCACTTTTGTTAGTGACGATTAAACTTTAGGCGTGCCGGAAGGGTCGAGTCAACGTACTTCAGCCAGATTTGTGACAGATGACTAACATTCAAGCCCATATGGACTCGCAGGAGGACGGACCGGCAGCCACGCAGCCCCGCCGTACCAAGGGGGAGCGGACCCGCGAGGCGATCATGGCGGCCGCCACCGAGCTCTTCCGCGAGCGCGGCTTCCGCGAGACGAGCCTCGACGACATCGGCGCGGCCGCCGGCGTGAGCGGGCCGGCCATCTACCGGTACTTCGACAGCAAGGGCGAGCTGCTCTCCGTCCTGATCGAAGAGGCGGCCAACATCTGGCGGGGGACGGTCGACGAAGTCCTGAACGAGGACATGCCGCCGATGATGACCCTCGAGCTGCTCATCGACGCCGCCATCGTGCTGCAGCTGCGCAATGGCAACCTTCGCGACGTCTTCGTCAAGGAGTACCGCTCACTCGACGACGATGCGCGGCGGCGGGTGGCCCGGATTGAACGAGTGCGGATGGCCGAGTGGGTCCACCTGTTGTGTGAGGTCAGACCAGGGCTTGGGGAGGACGAGGCTCGGGCCGCCGTCACCATGCTCGATGGCATGCTGCGGTCCATCACCACCCTCGACCGATCGGACCCCGAATTGCTGGCACGCGTGATGAAGGACATGGTCTTCGGTGGGCTGATGGCCGTCGGCATCCCTCGACCCGTGGCGGTCTTCCCGGCGACGGCATGATGACGACGGACACGGCACGCGACGCGATGCCCAGCGAGGACGGGTTCCGCCAAGAGGTCCTGGACTTCCTGGGGGCCACCCTCCCACCCAAGGGCGGCGACGGGAGCGGCGTCATCTCCTTCGGCGGCTCGGGCCTGTCGCGCTCCGTCGCCTATCAGCGCAAGCTGGCCGACGCCGGCCTGGCCGGCATCACCTGGCCGTCCGAGTACGGCGGGCGCGGCCTGCCGGGGCGCTACCAGCGCATCTTCGACCGCGAATCCAAGGCGTTCCAGATTCCGCCTCGCTCACTCGAGATCGGGCTCGGCATGTGCGGGCCGACGCTGCTGGTACACGCCAGCGAAGAGCAGAAGAAGGCGCTCATCCCACCCCTCCTGCGGGGCGATCACGTCTGGTGCGAGCTCTTCAGCGAGCCGGGCGCGGGCTCTGATCTCTCGAGCGTGCAGACGCGGGCGCGTCGTGACGGCGACGAGTTCGTGCTGCAAGGGCAGAAGGTGTGGACGTCGGGCGCCCAGCACAGCGACTACGCCGCCTGCCTCGTGCGGACCGATTCGTCGCAGCCCAAGCGCGAGGGCATCACCATGCTCATCGTCGACATGCACGTGCCGGGCATCACGGTGCAGCCGCTCCGCCAGATCACCGGTGAGTCTCACTTCAACGAGGTCTTCCTCGACGAGGTCCGGGTGCCGGTGGCCAACGTCGTGGGCGAGCAGAACAACGGCTGGCGCGTGGCCCGCTCCATGCTCGCCTTCGAGCGTCAGGCCCTGGGCAACATGGGCGGCGGGGGCGGGGGAAAGGGCGGCTTCACGGCGCTGGCCGAGGAAGCGAAACGGCGCGATCTGTCCCATCGGCCGGTGCTGCGGGACCGCCTGGTGCAGCTGCGCATCCGCCAGATGGTTTTCCGAAACCTCACGGCCTACCTGCAGGTCAAGGCCAAGGGGGGCGACGGGGCGACCGCTTCGCTGCTCAAGCTCGCCATGGCGCAGCTGGTGCAGGCGTCCGCTCTGGTTGCCGTGGAGACGGCAGGCATGCACGCCACAGCGTGGACCGACGACGACCCCAACGCGGGACGCTGGTCGGACCAGCTCCTCAGCTCCCAGTCGGCCTCCATCGGGGGCGGCACCAATCAGATCGTGCGCAACGTCATCGCCGAGCGCGTGCTCGGCCTGCCACGTGACGCCGAAGGCGATCTCATGCCGGGCGACCTCGACGGTCTTGGCGACGCTCGGACGGGCGCAGGAACGACTCGTGGCCACTGAGCATCCGCCGGCGCCGATCCCCCCCGGCGACCAGGCGCAGGTGCTCAGTGGCCTGCGGGTCATCGAAATCGGACAGTACGTGGCAGCTCCGCTGGCGGCGACGATCTTCGCTGACCTCGGAGCTTCCGTGGCCAAGGTCGAGCGGCCGGGGGGCGACCCCCTGCGCGCCGACCCGGTCCGGTTCGCAGCCTGGAACCGGGGCAAGGACACGGTCGAGTTGGACCTGCGCTCCGAAGACGGCAGGACGGCGTTGCTCGAGCTCGTCGACGGGGCCGATCTCGTGGTCGAGAACCTCCGGCCAGGAGCGCTCGAGCGTCTTGGGCTGGCGCTGGCCGCGTTACGTACGCGCCGGCCGCGCCTTGTCACCTGTTCCATCAGCGCCTGGGGTTCGGGCGGGCCCTCACGCGATGAGCCCGGGTGGGAGCCGCTTGTGCACGCCCGGGCGGGCGCCCAGCAGGGCCTCTTCACAGGAGACGATCCGATCTGGCTACCTTTCCCCGTGGCCAGCGTGTCGGCGGCGCTTGTGGCGGTGATGGGAGCTGCCGCGGCGCTCATCAAGCGCGCGTCGACCGGCTACGGCCAGCACGTCGAGACCTCGCTGCTCGACGCGCTGCTCTTCCTCAACGCTGCCGCGATCTTCCATCGCGAGGGACACCGGCCTCGAATCGTCCGCCAGACCAAGTCGCCGATTCTGCGCATCTTCGATACGAGCGACGAACGCGCCGTGATGGTCAACCTCAGCGGCACCGAACGCTGGCGCGAGCTCTGCCGCGTCCTTGGCATAGATGACGGCGGGCTCGACTACTCGACACCCGAGGGCCTGTCGAAATTGTCCGACCGCGAATGGAATCGCTCCATGTTGCAGCGCGTGATCGAGGCCTTCGGCAGTCGGACGGCCGACGAATGGGAGACCGCACTCCTGGCTGAACCGGCCGCAGTGGCCAAGTGCAATTCGTTGGCGGAGTGGCTGGCGCATGACCAGTCGCAGATCGACGAACTGGTTGTCGAGAGGGACGACCCGGTATTAGGTCGGGTGCCCTTGGTCGGCCCGCCGGTGCGGATTTCCGTTGGAGTCCGGGCGCCACAGCCGAGTCGCCGACGCGGCGGGGAGCACGGCGCGCTCGGCGGGCACCGTATCGTCGACCTCTCATCCTTTTGGGCCGGGCCACTCGCCTCGCGACTTTTGGCCGAGTTGGGCGCAGACGTCATCAAGGTGGAGCCGCCCGGGGGCGAGGGCGGATTCCAGATGATGCCGGTGCTGCCGAACATCTACGTCGACGCCAATCGCTCGAAACGAGGGATCGTCCTCGACCTCAAGACCCCGGAGGATCGGGCGCGACTGCTCGACCTCGTGGCAGCGTCGGACGTTGTGGTCGAGAACGCGATGGCGGGCGCCTGGGAGCGTCTTGGCTTGGACGAGGGTGCGCTGCGGGCGGTCAATCCGAATCTGGTCTACGCACGGGCCAAGGGCTTCGGAACGGCCGGTCCGCTGGCAGCCCGGCCGTCGTTCGACTACGTCGTGCAGGCGGCGACCGGCATGGAGATGACGCAGGGGGGTGGCGCCCGCCCGGTCCCCGTCAACTTCACTGCCAACGACTACGGGACCGGGCTCTTGCTCGGTGCTGGCGTGGTGCTCGCCTTGTTGGGGCGATCGCGGGGCGCGGCGGTGACGAGCGTGCACTCGTCGCTGGCATTGACCGCGACGTTGTTGCAATCCGAAGACGTGGCGGCGCTGGCGGTCGCCGGCGTCGTGCCGAATCAGGTCGGCTCGGACCTGCTGGGCGCGTCGCAGTGGCGTCGCCTGTACCGGGCCAAGGACGGGTGGGTGACGGTCTGCTGCGTGACGGACGCCCACCGGACGGGCTTGCTGCGGGCGCTGGGACTGCCCTGCGCAGGGGACGGGAAGGGCGCTTCGGCGCCTGGCGTCGAAGCGGTTGCCGATGCAGTCCAGCTGCTGACCGTGGAGTCGGTTCTGTCCGCATTGCGATCCGAAGGCGTCCCGGCGGCGGCCAGTGTGCACCCGTCCGCCGTGCCGGACGACCCGCAGGTAGTGGCCCGTGAACTGCTGCGTCGCTACCGACACCCGGCGGCGGGCCGTTTCGTCCAGGTGGGACTGCCGCTGTCGTTGTCGGTGGACGCGCCGGCGGTGAAGGGGCCGGCGCCGACGCCGGCGCCCGTGCGACGACGGGTCAAGAAGACGTCGGCGACGACGTCGTGAAGATCGACAGCGGCCTCGGGACGGAGCTGCCCAAGGTGGCGGACCGGGTGGGTGCCGCAGAGGCAGCGGGGCTCGATTGCGTCTGGGCCGCCGAGACGACCAACGACCCGTTCCTGTCCCTGACTTTGGCCGCTGAGCACTCGACGTCGGTGTCGCTCGGGACGGGGATCGCCGTGGCGTTCGCCCGCAACCCGATGAGCATGGCGTACACGACCAACCAGCTGCAGGACTACTCGGGCGGGCGCGTCGTGCTGGGACTGGGGTCGCAGGTGCGCCGGCACATTGAGAAGCGGTTCAGCTCCCCGTGGTCACACCCGGCCGCACGCATGCGGGAGTACGTCCTGGCGCTGCGGGCCATCTGGGCCTCGTGGAACGACGACGCAGCGCTTGAGTTCGAGGGCGACTTCTACACGCACACCCTGATGACCCCCGTCTTCGCCCCGCCGCCCCATTCGCACGGCCCACCCCGGGTCTTCCTGGCCGCCGTGGGCCCGCGCATGAACGAGGTCGCCGGCGAGGTGGCCGACGGGGTCATCACGCACGGCATCTGCACGGCCCGGTACCTGCGCGAGGTGATCCTGCCGGCGGTGGACCGGGGTCTGGCCACGGCGGGCCGGGACCGGGCGACGTTCGAGGTGACGTGCCCGGGCTTCATCTCGGTGGTGGAGGACCCGTCGAAGATGGCGAAGGCCCGCGACGCCATGCGCAACCACGTCGGGTACTACGCCTCCACCCCGGCCTACCGGCCGGTCCTCGAACTGCACGGCTGGGGCGACCTGCAGGCAGAGCTCTACGCGTGTTCGAAGAAGGGCCGGTGGGACGACATGGCCCGCCTGATCGACGACGACGTGCTCGACAACTTGACCATCGTCTGCGCGCCGGACGCCCTCGCCGGCGAGGTGGCGGCGCGCTACGGGGGGCTGGTCGACCGCATCAACGTGTCGTGGTGGCGCAAGGACTGGTGGCCCGACGTGGAACGGGAGCTGCGGGCGCTGTGACCGCAGCGGGGGCCGGGGGCAGGTGCGACGTCAAGGGGTTCACTGCACCGGGCTACGAGCGGGTCGCCGAGACGTTGGGTGCCGGCGTCACGCTGAAGCTGGGTGAGCGGGAGCGGCGGGCCGACCTGGGCGAAGGCGGCGGCGCCTTCTGCGCCTTCGTAGACGAGGAGTGCGTCGTCGACATCTGGGCCGGCGGGGCCGGACCCGGGCGGGCCTGGGAGGAGGACACGCGGGCCGTCATCATGTCCTCGACCAAGGGGATGACGACGTTGTGCGCCCATATCCTGGAGGATCGGGGCGAACTCGACCTCAATGCGCCCGTCACCCGCTACTGGCCCGAGTTCGGCCAGGCCGGCAAGGCAGACACCACGGTGCGGCAGCTGCTCAGTCATCAGTCGGGCGCCATCGGCGTGCCGGGCGCCGACCAGCTGCTCTCGTGGGACGGGCGTGGCTGGAAGGACTCCCAGGCGATTGCCGCCGCGATCGCGGGTGGCAAGCCGGCCTGGACGCCCGGGACGCCCGGGACGCGCCACGGCTATCACGGCGTCACGTTCGGCTGGCTCGTCGGCGAACTCGTGCGCCGCATCAGCGGAATGAGCCTGGGGACGTTCTTCGACACCGAGGTCGCGGGCCCGCTCGGCGTCGCCTGCTCCATCGGCACGCCGGCCGACCACATCGGGTCCGTAGCGACCGTCATGGAGTTCCCGGTGAAGCCGGGCACGCAGAGCTCGTTACGGGCCATCGACCCCGAGTCCAAGTCCGGCCGCTCGGTGCTCGCCGGCGTGCACGGCAGCCTCTTCGCCGACGAGGTGGGCCAGCCTCGTTTCGCCGACTTCATGAACACCCCCGACGTGCTCGCCGCAGAGATCGGCGCCCTCGGTGCCACCGCAACGGCACGGGCACTCGCCCGCACGTACGCGGCGCTGGCCGGAGGCGAAGAACTCGTCTCGCGGGCGTCGGTGGAGCGCTTCCGCACCGAACAGGTCTGTGGCCGTGACGCCGTCATGGGCGTCCCGACCCGGTGGGCGGTCGGCTACACGTTGGAGCCGCCGGCGCTCATCCCGGGCGCGCCGGCCATGCACGGCCCGAATGAGGGCTCCTTCGGCCACATGGGTGCCGGTGGGCAAATTGGTTTCGGCGACCCATCGGCCGGGATCGCGTGCGGCTTCGTCCGCAACCACCTGGAGAATCAGGCGCTGCCGCTCATGGGCGCCTCCCTGGTGGACGTGCTGTACTCCTGCCAGGCCAAAGGAGGCACCGGTGTACGCAGCTGAGCACGCGGCCGAACACGGAGACGAGCCCGCCATCATCATGGCGCCGTCGGGGCGGACGCTGACCTTCGCCGAGTACGAGGCCGCCGCCAACCAGGTGGCCCAGATGGTGCGCCAGACGGGCCTGCGCAAGGGCGACCACATGGCGATCTTCATGGAAAACCACCCGGCCATGCTGCTGGCGCAGGCCGGCGGCGAACGCACCGGTGCTTATTTCACTCCGGTCAACTCCTACCTCTCGGCCGAAGAGGTCGCCTACGTCATCAATGACTCCCGCTCCCGGGTCGTCGTGACGTCGACGGCCAAGGCGGACGTGGCCCAGCACCTGCCGGCACTGTGCCCTGACGTCGAGCGCTGGATCATGGTCGACACGGCCGGCGGCGGGAGCGACTCGAGCAGCACGGTGATCGACGGGTTCGAGTCGTGGGACGACGCCGTGGGCGCGCAACTGACGGACCATGTCCCGGGCGAACAGATGGGCGCCCCCATGATGTATTCGTCCGGAACGACGGGGCGACCCAAAGGCATCCTCCGCCCCATGTACGACATCCATCCGTCGGAGACGAGCATCGGCGTACTCGGGATCGCCGGGCTGTGGCGCTGTCGCGACGGCATGGTCTACCTGTCGCCGGCGCCGCTGTACCACACCGCTCCACAGGTCAGCGTGGCCATCGCCCTGCGGATGAAGTCGACGGCGGTCGTGATGGAGCACTTCGACCCGGCGCTGTATCTGGAGCTCGTCGGTCGCTACGGGGTGACGCACTCGCAGGTCGTGCCGACCATGTTCAGCCGCATGCTCAAGCTGCCCGACGACGTGCGCGCTGCCGCCGACGTGTCCTCACTGGAGGTCATCATCCACGCCGCCGCGCCGTGCCCGGTGCCCGTGAAGGAGCAGATGATCGAGTGGTTCGGGCCGATCCTGCTCGAGTACTACGCGGCGACCGAGGGCAACGGGTGCACGTTCATTACGTCGCCGGACTGGCTGGCGCACAAGGGGAGCGTCGGGCGTTCGGTCCTGAGCGACATCCAGATCCTCGACGATGACGGCCGGCCGTGTCCGGTCGGGACGTCGGGCACGGTGTGGTTCGCCGGCGCGACGGACTTCGAGTACTTCAACGACCCCGAGAAGACGGCGGGGTCACGGCGTGACGACGGGGCGACGTCGACGGTGGGCGACGTGGGCTACCTCGATGGGGATGGCTATCTGTTCTTGACCGATCGTAAGGCGCACATGATCATCTCCGGCGGGGTGAACATCTACCCGCAGGAGACGGAGAACCTGTTGGTGACGCACCCCTCGGTGATGGACGCCGCGGTGATCGGCGTGCCGAACGAGGACCTCGGCGAGGAGGTCAAGGCTGTGGTCCAGCTGGTCGACGAGGTCGCTGGGGATGCCGCGTTGGAGGCGGCGCTCATTGCGTTCTGCCGGGAGCACTTGGCGCACTTCAAGTGCCCGCGGAGCGTCGATTTTGTCGACGAGCTTCCACGGCTGCCCACCGGGAAGTTGTACAAGGGTGTGTTGCGCGAACGGTACTGGGCGGCGCACGAGACGCGGATCGTGTGAGCGACGGCGCCGTCGGGCTGCCCGACGATCTGGTGTCGTGGATCGAAGGGGTCGGAGCGGGACGGCTCGTCCTGGCGGACCGCATGCCGGGTGGGGCCCGCAAAGAGGCATGGTTTATCGACCTGGAAGGCGGGGACGGGACAGTGGCCTCGTTGTTCCTGCGCTACGACCGTTCGGACCCGGCCCGAACGAAGGATCCGTGGACGCTGCATCGCGAGGCCACCGTCTACCTGGCTCTGCAGGACGGCCCCGTGCCGGTGCCCCGCGTGCTCGGCGTGCATCCGGTGCACCAGGCGATGCTGTCCGAGCGGGTGTCGGGCGGGAACTGGTTCTCCCGCATTGGCGACCCGGCCGAACAGGAGGCGACGGCCCGGGACTTCATGACGAAGCTGGCAGCCCTGCACTCGCTGGACGCCCCGTCGATGGACCTGCCCGCTTTTCCCCCGGTCCGGACGGTGGCCGATGCGGTGGTGGCCGAGCTGGACGAGTGGGATCAGGTGTTGGCGGGACGGGGCGGGGCGCCCGATCCGGCGCTTGCCTTTTCCCTGCGGTGGTTGCGCCGGCACATCCCGGACTACGACGGTCCCCCCGTGTTGGTGCAGGGGGATACGGGGCCGGGGAACTTCATGTATCTCGACGGGCGGGTCACGGCCGTCGTCGACTGGGAGCTGGCGCACCTGGGCGACCCCATGGACGACATCGCGTGGTTGTCGCTTCGGGCGACGCAGGAGCCCTTCACCGACTTCTCGATGCGGTTGCGCGAGTACGAGGGGATGTCGGGCAACGCCATCGACGAGGTGCGGGTGCGCTACTACCAGGTGATGGCCGAGACCAAGCTGCAGGTGATGGGTCATCGGGGTCCTCCCGACGAGGGCAACGATGCGCAGGACTCAGAAGGTGGTGGCAACGACGTCGGCAACGGGTTCATCTACCAGGTGTTGCATCGACGGCTGTGGCTCGAGGCGCTGGCCGCCGCCAATGGTCTAGAGCTGACACCCGTCGAGACACCGCAGGCGCGTCCGGCCCGTGACAACGACTGGATGTACGACGCCGTCCTCGCCCAGTTGCGCGACGTGATCGTTCCCCGCACCACGGATCCATTGGCCCGGGCGCGCGAGAAGGGGCTCGCCCGCATCATCAAGTACCTGGCTCGGGTCGACAGCTACGGGACCTTCGACGAGGAGTGCGAGCTGCAGGATCTGGAGAAACTGCTCGGCAGTCGACCCACGTCGGTGGCGAGCGGACGAGCCGGGGCGGCGGAAGCCGTCGATTCGGGGACTGTCACCGAGGAGGACTACGTGCTCACGCTGTGGCGGCGGGTCGCCCGTGAGACGGAGCTGGCGCGGCCTTCCATGGGCGTGCTCGCCGACCGGCACTGGCCGACGCTCCGATGACGGGCGGGGCACCGTTCAAGGCCGACCTGGACCAGCTGCGCGCCGAGCGCACCTACCGGGAGCTCGTCCCGGCGGACGACGACTTCCACGACGAGGAACTGACGGACCGCTGGTGGGAGACCGAGACGTGCTGGTTCTCCTGGAACGTGCCCGAGCGGAATCTCGGCGGGTGGGCCTACTGCCAGGCCCGGCCGAACGCCGACATCTGCAATGGCGGGGCCTGGGTCTGGGACGACCGCGCCGCCTACCCGTGGGAGTTGGCCTACCGGGCCGAGTACTCGGGCCTGCAGCTGCCACCGCGGGCCGAACGGGACATGCGGGACTTCGAGTGGCCCAACGGCGTCCATGTCCGCGTGGTGCAACCGCTCACCACCTACGCCGTGCGTTACAGCGACCCCGGTGCGCTCGAGGTGGACCTCGTCTTCGACGCCATCATGGCGCCCAACCCGCATCCGAACGGCGTAGTCCCGTTCTTGAAGGGAACGCACTTCGACCAGGCCGGCCACGTGACCGGGACCATGGTCTTGCACGGCGAGGAGATCGCGATCGACTGCTACTCGGTGCGCGACCGCTCGTGGGGTCCCCGTCCCCTCGGTCGGCCCCGACCAAAGCCGACCCCGGCCGGAGGTACGTCCGAGAAACGGTCGTCGTTCGGTGGCGTTGGCTACTCCTTCTGTGCCGCCGGCCCGGGTGAGGCGTGGCTCACCTACGCCATCCCCGGTCCCGAAGTGGAACCCGTCGCCTGTGGCTTCCTGCTCCGCGACGGCACGTACGGGCACATCCTGGCGGGTGAGCGCCGTATGACCTTCGACGCGCAGACGGGGTGGCCACTCACGGTGGCGATCGAGGCGGTGGACGAGTTCGACCGCCGGCTCTCGGTCCGGGGCGACGCCGTCAGCCGGCACTGGCGAGGCCAGGGTGGTGACTCGCTGGTCCACTGGACGTGGGACGGCGGGGTCGAAGGCTGGGGTGAGGACCAGAGCTACTTCAGCCGCACCCAATGGGAGCAGAACCGGCGACGGGCCCGCGGGGCCGCTTGAACCGTTAGCCCGCGGCGGCCGCCGTCGACACCGAGGCCGTCGTCCAGAGCGGTGACGGGCGCGACGCCATGACGCGTCCGGTCGGCGCGATGAAGGTCAGCTCCTCGTTGGCGTTCCCCGTCATGGACCAGCCCGAGCTGTGCACCCGGTGATGGTGGTGCTGGCAGAGCAGCGCCAAATTGCCCAGGTCCGTGTGGCCGCCCGACTTCCACAGCACGACGTGGTGCACGTTCGTGAAGGTCGAGTTCGTACAGCCGGGGAATCGACAGTGGCGGTCGCGCCGGGTGATCTCGCGGCGCTGGGTCTCGGACGGCCAGCGGCGGGCCCGGCCCTCGTACATCGTGTGGCCGACATCGTCGTCGACCGCCACGATCACGGTGGCGTCGCAGGCGATGCGACGCACGGTCTCACCGCTGATCAAGCCGTCGTGCTCGAGCTCGCCCGCCAACTCCGATGACTTGTCGGTGAGGGCTTCGAGCGGAACATGGGCCACCACGACATAGGGCCGGCCAGTGGACGGGGAGCCGGCGTCGGAACGAAATCGCTCGAGGAAGGCGTCGTAGAGGCGCTGGTCCCATCGAGTCTCGCCGTCGGAGGGGATGTCGCGGGCCCGTGACTCGAGGTTGGCCTTGACCTCTGCGTAGGACTCGGGCGGCAACTGCGCCGTCACCGTCCGAACGCTGTCGTTGAACCGCACCGAACGGGCCTCGTAGTCCGTCTGGGCCCGGGAGCGGGGCACGCCGCGTTCCGTGCGCGCCACCTCGTGCAGCTCCTTGACCGTGTACTCCTGCGCCTGGGCGGCCACGTCGTGGTCGGTCTCCGGCGTCGCGGCGTCGGCCACTGCGCGCACCTTGTCGAAGGTCAGCTGGCCCTCCGACAGGCCCGCGGCCAGATGCGGCAGATCCTGGAGCTTCTCCGCCACGTGGGCGTAGGCCCGGGCGGTGGCGACGGAGACGCCGCAGCGCTCCACGATCCAGGACTCGAGCGACGTCGCCCCTTCGGCCCGCCAGCCCTCGCGCCGGTCGAGCTCTCCGGTGAGCTGCACGAAGTTCCCTGCCTCACAGGCCATGCGGCGGGAAGACGCAGCGGCTTGCTCCATGATCTCTTCGGTGCTCATGGAGGCGACGTCGTCCATCGCCCAAGGAACGGTCGCCGGACTAGGGCAATGTGCGGAAGTGCACCATGGTGAAGGTCCGGCGGGCGATGCGCCATCCGTCGTCGCCGCGGACGAGCTCGTCGTCGTAGAAGCCGAACGGGTTGAAGCCGCTCTGGCCGTCGGAAGCCATCAGGATGCCGTCGACGTAGCAGCGGGCGACGGCCCGGTCGTTGCCGTCGGCGGGGTCGACGTCGACGGCGACGTTCGAGATGCGGTGCAGCGTGTGGCCCATGTCGGCGTGGGCGTTGACCATGAAGTCGGTGATGGCGCCAGCGCTCTCCCAGGTGCCGATGTCCCCGTAGTCGGCCTGGCAGTCGGCGGTGAAGCACGACCGGAAGAGGTCCCAGTCGCGGCGGTCGATGCCGGTGGCGTAACGGACGAGGACGTCGGCGATGTCCTGCTTGGACGTACGCACATCGTCGGACGTCATCAGGACGTCCCGTCTCCCTGGTCCATGGTGGCGCTGGCCGCCTTCATCATGATGTCGACGGCGTCGTTGCGGGGCATGCCGCCGAGCATCTGGAGTCCGGCACGGAGTTGCTCGCCGACCATCCAGCTGGGCCCGTGCGCCAGGTGCTCGAGCGCGTCCTTGACCACCTCGTCCACGGTCGCCACGCCCGGGAGCGGTGCGTCCGCGTCGTCGGCGAAGCCCCGTTCCGCCCGCAGCCGTCGCAGCGCCGGCGTGTCGGTCTCGCCCAGGACGAGGCTCAGGACGTCGACGCCCCGGGGATGCAGCTCGGCCCACAGCGCCTCGGTGAATACGATGTCAAAGGCCTTGGAGCCGCCGTAGATGACCATGTTGGGCGCGCCGACGAAACCCCCGCCCGAGCTCAGGACGATGATGCCGCCCCGCCCCCGCTCGGCCATCGGCCCGGCGAAGTGGTGGCACATCTGGACCGGCACCGTGCAGTTGCGGCGCACCATGGCCGTGGCGACCTCCACCGGGTTGTCCAGGAAGGGTCGGTAGTTCGGGTCGGCGCCGGCGCAGTACATCAGCAGGCCGACGTCGACGTCCCGTGTGGCGTCGGCCACCGTCTGCATGGCGGTCGGAGCGGCGAGGTCCACTGCGACCGTCCGCGTCTCGACGCCGGACTCGTCTCGGATGGAGGCGGCGACCTCGTCCAAGGCACCCTGCCGGCGGGCGAGGAGGACGACATTGACGCCTTCTTTGGCCACGGCGGCGGCGAACACCGCCCCGACACCCTCGGACGCGCCGGCGATGACGGCCCAGGGCCCGTACGACTCGACGAATGTCATTGCGCGCTCCCGTTCCCCGCCACTCGGATGCACCCGACGATACGTCGTTGGCCCGCCGGACCGCCCGTCCACCGGGCCTCCCGTCGCTATCGCAACGTGACCGGCAACGTCCGGAACCCCCGCAGCGCCTGTACGGGCTTGTAGACCAACTGGTCCCGCGGCACCGCCAGCCGCATGTTGGGGAACGCCCGTACCAGCGCCCCGATTGCGATCTGCCCCTCTAGCCGGGCCAGCTGGTTCCCCAGGCAGAAGTGCTTCCCGAAGGCGAAGGTCAGGTGGCGGTTCGGATCCCGCCCCAGGTCCAAGTCATCAGGATGGTCGAACACCGCCTCGTCCCGGTTCGCCGAGATGATCATCCCCATCACCTTGGACCCCTTGGGCATCGTGACGCCGTCGATAGTGACCTCGTCCAACAAGGTCCGGGCCGTGCCGCAGGGGACCGGCGTCGTGAAGCGCAGCAGCTCCTCGACCGCCGGCGCTGCCAGACCGGGCTCGTCCCGCCACCGGGCCGCCTGCTCGGGGTGCTCCATCAGCGCCACGGCCGAGCTCCCGATGAGGTTCGCCGTCGTATCGTGGCCGGCCAGCATCAGGAGGAAGATCATGGCGATGACCTCGTCGTCACTGAGCGAGTCGCCGTCCTCGTTGGCCGCCAGCAGCCCCGAGATGAGCCCGTCGTCGGGTACCGCCCGCCGTGACGCCGCCAGTCGCTCCAATACCGCATAGAGCTTCCGGGCCGTCGGGATCGTCCGCACCGCGTCGACGCCCGAGCCGCTTCCCAACCGGGCCACGAACCGTTCCATCAGGACATGGAACTCGTCCCGGTCCTCGTCGCCCACGCCGAGCATGGTCGAGATCACCGACAGCGGTAGCGGCGTGGCAAAGTCTGCCACGAGGTCGACCGTGTCGCTCCCCCGCCGTCCGAGCTCGTCTATGAGGTCGGCCACGATCGTCTCGATGTCGCCCGTCATCTGCTGCACCATGCGGGGCGTGAACGCCTTGTTGACGAGGCGACGCAGACGGGCGTGGTCGGGGTCGTCCTTGTAGACCATGGAGCTCGTCAACAAGCGGAACATCTTGGGAAGGTGTCGCAGCAGGAAGCTCGACCCACCCGTCGTCGGGTCGCTCGAGAACCGCACGTC
>DATBAO010000078.1:0-31484 GCA_036271495.1 Acidimicrobiales bacterium | reverse complement strand
GTGGCCGCGGAACGTGTAGCCGTCCGCCTCGTGTTCCACCTCGGCCGCGGCCACGTACATGCCGCGTTCGTCGGTGAACGAGTCGGCCAGGATGTAGCCCTGGTTGACCAGCCGCCGGAACGGCTCCCGCGTGGCCACGTGACCCAGGTCGTACAGCACCTTGTGCCAGAACCGCGCGTACAGCAGGTGCAGCACGGCATGCTCGACGCCACCGACGTACAGGTCCACGCCGCCGGTGTCCTGCGGCGACTGCGGACCCATCCAGTAGCGCTCGATCTCCGGATCGACCATGGCCTTGTCGTTGGTCGGATCCAGGTACCGCATCTCATACCACGACGATCCCGCCCACTGCGGCATCACATTGGTCTCGCGACGGTACGTCTTCTTCCCGTCGCCCAGATCCAGCTCGACGGTGATCCAGTCGGTCGCCCGGGACAGCGGCGCCTCCGGCTCGGAGTCGGCGTCGTTGATGTCGTGCTTCTTCGGCGCGAAGTCGATCAGCTCGGGCAGTTCGACCGGCAGCATGCTCTCCGGCAGCGCGACCGGCAGCCCGGTCTCGTCGTAGACGATCGGGAACGGCTCACCCCAATACCGCTGCCGGCTGAACAGCCAGTCGCGCAGCCGGTAGGTGACCGCTCCCGCACCGACACCGCGCTCCTCCAGCCACGCGATCATGCGGGCCTTCGCGTCCGCCATCGGCAGGCCGTCCAGCTCGATGCCCGCGGCGGGGTTGCTGCTGTTGATCGACACACCCGTTCCCGTGTACGCCCCACCCTCGAACCCCGCGGTCGGTTGAACCGTCCGGATGATCGGCAGCTCGAAGGCTTCCGCGAAGGCCCAGTCCCGCTCGTCCTCGGCCGGCACCGCCATGATCGCTCCCGTGCCGTACCCCATCAGCACATAGTCCGCCACGAAGAGCGGGACCGGGCTACCGCTGAACGGGTTGATGACGTTGGTGCCGGTGTAGGCGCCCCGCTTCCCGAGCGCCGCCGCGTCGCCCTCAGCCATGCGCTCGATATCGGTGGCCGCCGCCGCCCGGGTGCGCAACGCGTCGACGGCCTCCCGCTGGTCCGCGGTGGTGAGCTCGTCTACGAGCGGGTGCTCGGGAGCCATGACGGCGTAGGTCATCCCAAAGCTGGTGTCGGGACGGGTGGTGAAGACCCGGACCGTCAGGCCATCGCGGCCCTCGACGGGCAGGTCGAACTCGGCGCCCTCGGACCGCCCGATCCAGTTGCGTTGCATGGTCTTGGCCCGCTCCGGCCATTCCAGGTCGTCGAGAGCCTCCAGCAGCTCGTCGGCGTATTGGGTGATCCGGAAGAACCACTGCTCAAGGTCGCGCTTGATGACGACGTCGCCCGAGCGGTCACAGGTGCCGTCGGCCAGCACCTGCTCGTTGGCCAGCACCGTCTGACACCCGGGGCACCAATTGACCGGGGCGAGGGCCCGATAGGCCAGGCCGGCATCCCAGAGGCGCAGGAAGATGAGCTGGTTCCACTTGATGTAGGAGGGATCGTGGCTGTGGATCTCCCGCCGCCAGTCGTAGACCGCGCCGAGCCGGCGGAGCGAGGCCGTGAGCTCGGCGATCCGGGCGTCGGTGAAGATCCGCGGATGGGTTCCCGTCTTGATGGCGGCGTTCTCGGCGGGCAGCCCGAAGGAATCGAACCCGATCGGGCTGAGGACCCCTTTGCCCTGCATGGTCTGGTAGCGGACGGTGAGGTCACCGAACGTGTAGTTCCGGACATGGCCCTGGTGGGCGGCCCCGGACGGGTAGGGGTACATGCACAGCGCGTAGAACTTCTCCCGAGGATCGTCGTTGTCGATCTGGTAGGTGCCCTCGTCGTCCCAGTGCTGTTGCCACTTGCGCTCCACAGCAGTGACGTCGTATGCGCGTGCCATCGCACCAGGGTAGGCGACACCCCAGTGGGTTCTGAGCCGAATCGGGTGCCCGATGATGCCGGTTTGGGGCCTCATCGGACTGCGTAGGGGCACGCAGAACGGGCTGAGGTGGGTGTCGCGGACTGCTAGCGTTCTCCTCCACCACTGGGGGCGTAGCTCAGCTGGTAGAGCGCCTGACTGGCAGTCAGGAGGTTCGTGGGTTCAAGTCCCATCGCCTCCACCATTTTCCCTTTTCAGGGGGTGTGTGAACCGGACGTGATCGTTCTTGATCGACTCGTCCTGCGTGCAGCACCGTCGTTTCGCCGTGCGGTACGAACGCAAGTCACCGCTTCGCTCTCCCTTGCGCAAGTGTGCGCGCACCATCCACCGCATCGGCGACGCCACGCAGATCAACGCCGATCTGTGATCCGGTCAACTCCGGGCGATCCCGACGATGTCGTTGATCCCGTCTCCTCCGAGCGACCCAGCGAAGGGCGCCGCACCGAAGCTGAACACGCCTCCGTCAGAGGCCACCATTTGGTAACCGACAGTCACGGGCGAACCGCTGAAGCCGCAGATGGACCCCCCAGTCACCGGAAGACCGTTGTAATCAGCTGAAATCATCCCTACGACGGGCCTATTGAGTGAGAGGCATCCGAGCGAGCCCATGAACGGCGCGCCACCACCAAAGCTGAACACACCGCCGTCAGATGCCACTTCGTAGTAGCCGCCCAACAGATCATTGACGTCTGGCGCCATTCCGACCACCGGCTTGTTGAGGTGCTGACCACCCATTGACCCGTAGAAGCCTGCCGATGGGCCGAAGGAGAAAATGCCGCCATCCGACGCCACCTCGTCGTACGCCTCTGGCCCCACGGACACCATCCCGACCATCGGGGCGTTCAGTGGTTTCCCCCCCATGGAGCCCAAGAAGGTGGTTTCGGGGCCGAACGAGAAGATGCCGCCATCCGATGCGACTTCGTAGTAGCCGCCTCCGAAGGAAGCAGCAGCGATCCCCACGATGGGGGCATTCAGTCGTTGTCCCCCCATGGACCCATAGAACGGTGCATCACCGAAGGCAAAGATGCCGCCGTCCTTGGCGACGAGCCAATAGCCCCCACCATCAGAGGTAGAGGCGATACCGACGATGGGCCGATTGGGAACGACGCCCAGGCTCTTCAGCGAGCCGTCGAATGCCGCGTCCCCGCATGAGTACACCGAACCATCTGCTCCGGCCAGCCAATAGCCGCTCGGGAAGTACGGCGAGCCGACTGCACTGCCTGAGCATGCACCGGCAACCGAGGGGGCAGACGGGGCATTGTTTTGATTGATTGCACCACCGCTGGTACCCGGTGAAGGCAGGATACCCGGGGTCCCTGGCGATCCGATGACACTCTCCGTACCAGTGCTGAAGCAACTTGTCGTCGAGATGCACGAGACGCGGTAGAGCGCCGAGATCGTCGTGCCCACGGATGGCGGCGAACCGGTCCAGGTCGTCCCACCCGTATCGGTCTGGATAGTGGCAAACGAACTCGATGGGTTGCCGCCCACTGCGACGCAGTTCTCTGCCGCCGGACAACTGATGCCCCTCAGTGTCTCCAGTCCTGCGGGAAGGGTCAGGGCCGTCCAGGATCCCCCACCGTCGGTCGTTGACGCCGCGACCGCATCCGAATCTGTCGCACCGACGGTGATGCACGTGCCTGAAGAATCGCAGGCGACGTCGTTGAAGGTTGGGGTGCCCGTAATTCCGGAGGGCAGGCCCTGAGCCGTCCAGCTTGAGCCGCCGTTGGTGGTGCCGATGATGGAATCGGCGCCGACCGCGAGGCAAGACTGCGTTGAGGAACATTCGATGCCGCCGAGCGAACCCACCCCCGAGGGCAGTGTCTGAGCCGTCCAGGTGGACCCGCTGTTCGTGGTTTCGACAACGCTGCCACTCGAGGCCGCGGAACTTCCGACGGCAAAGCAGGTCGTCGTGGACGGACACGCAATGTCGCTGAGAGCTGTTCCGGCGGGAATGTTTTGCGTTGCCCATGAGGTGCCGTTGGTGGTGACGAGCACTGCACCGCTCACCGAACCGCCCGACCGGCTTCCGACCGCCGCGTCACAGATGTCGTCCGAGGGGCAGGCGATGCCGCCCACGGTGCCCGTCATCGAAGGGGCGGGCTGGGCCACCCAGGTTGCGCCACCGCTCTTGGTACCCAACAGTCCCGCGGTGTTCGATGCCAGCGTCCCCGCGTAGCAATCCGCAGCTGAGGGGCACGCGACGGCGGTGATCGCGCTGTAAGCGGACGAGATATAGCTGATCTGCCACCCGCTCGAGGCGGTGTCCGCTTGAGCGGGACCAGAGAGTACCGGAGCGGCGAATACTGCTGCCAACAAGGCTGAGAGGAAGACCGCACTTCGACCCACCCAGCCAATGGTTGGCCTTCCAGACGCCGAGCACTGACTCTTGAAGCCCCGAACATGGCTCCCCATGCTGCACCTCCTCTTGCCCAGAGCGACCGATCAACCCGCTGAATCCCTCGCCACGGTACTGCAGGCGATTCGAAAACTGTTGACTGAGAGAATGCGATGGCAGTTGAACTTCGGAACGTCCGTCGCTCAGACCTCCGCCTGCTGCGCAATGTGCTGCAGCTCGATCCACAACGGGATCAGGAACCAGACGTAGGCGTTCGTGAGCGTGTACTTCTTCTCGCCGTACCTGGTCACCATGGCGCCGACTTCGGTGAAGCGGACCCGGACGTCCTTGGCCTTGTAAGCCTTGACCCGCTCGAGGATCTCGGCCATCTCCTCCAGGGACGAGACCTCCATCCCGAAGTGGTCCATGTTGGGCGTAACCATGAATTCGTCCTTGGCCGGCAGCAGGTAGACGAATTGCCCGAGCGTCCCCGTGTACAGGATGAGGGGATTCCCCTTCTCCGTGCTGTTGTCCCCTTCCACCCAGCCGAACACCTCGGAGAAGAAGTCCAACAACGCCGCCCGGCCCGCCTCGTCCATGACGTCGGCGTCCACGCTGATGGCCACGTGGTTGATCCGCGGTGCGAACGGCGTCGACGTCACGTCAGAAGACCTGGCTGGACCATCACCTTGCTCGGGATTTCACCCCGGGCCAAGCGCTCCATGGCGTCCATCACCTGGCTGAGGGGAATGTCCTCGGGCTCAATCAGCGACTCGAGCGGCAGCGTTCCGCTCCCCAGGAGGTTCACCGCCGGAGCGAAGCCGTCATCGTTGTAGTTGTACGCCCCGATGACCTCGAGCTCGAAGATGATCATGCGGTTCTGATTGAAACGAGGCGGGGTGAAGCCCGTGCCCACGATCACCAACGTGCCGGCATAGTCGAGCTGGCCGAACGCGGCCTCGGCTGCGGTGGGGTGGCCCGAGCACTCGAATGCGACGGCAAACGGCGCGGCCACCGGCATCACCATGGGAGGCTCCTCCAACGCATCGGGCGCCACGGCGCGGGTCGCCCCGACATCGAGGGCCTGTTGCCGCCGCACCGCCGACGGTTCGCTCACCGTGATGTCGGAGACCCCTTGGGCCCGCAGGACGGCGACGATCAGGAGCCCGACCGGGCCGGCGCCCGTGACGAGCACTCTGTCCTCGGGGCGCACGTCAGCCAACTGCAGCGCATGCAGTGTGATCGCCGTCGGCTCGGCCAGTGCGGCCGCCCGCGTCGCCAGCTGATCGGGAATCCGGATCAGGCCGGTGGCGGCCACCGTCTTGTACTGACAGAACGCCCCCCGGTACCCCGCGAAGTCCGCCGAGGCGCGCTGCAGGCAGACAGAGGGGCGCCCCCGGCGACAGGGCCGGCACGTGCCACACCCCGCCGCCGCGTTGCCGACCACCCGGTCACCGGGCGACCAATCCGAGTCGCTCGGCGCTTCGGCCACAATGCCCGACCACTCGTGACCGAGAATGGCCCCAGGCTTGGCGTAGCGCTCCATGACCATGTGGAGGTCCGAACCGCAGATGCCACACGCAGCGATCTCGACGAGCACCTCATCGGGCCCCGGCTCCGGTCGCGGCACTTCGTCAAATTCGATCCGGCCTTCGCCCACATAGACGGCTGCCGGCATCAGTTCGGGCGACACGGCGCCACACTAAGGGTGAATTCCGATCTCTGCCGGGTGCGGGAGCGGGTGCACCCTCGGCGATCCGTCCGACTTCAGGCCCAGACCGATGCGATGCGCTTGGTGTAGTCCCGCCCACCGACGCGGGTCATGACGAACAGCGCCGGCGCTGGAATCTGATGGCGTAGTCCGGCCTTGTCGTCAGGCCCGGCGTCGTCGAGCAGCCAGGTGAAGAGCGTTCCCGCGTTGCCTTTGTGCGCTCTACGCACCGCCTTCTGGGCCACCTTCATCTCCGGCGAGGTTTCGTGCGCGTCGGAGATCGGGTCCAGATCCCGCTCTTCGTGCTCGAGATGAATGCGGACGACCCGATCCAACTCGACGACGGCGGCGTGGGCTGCCGCGACATTGGTCGCGCTCGGCTCGGCGTCGAAAGCCATCATGGCCGCGTCGGCCGCATCGAGCGCCTTGACCATCCGGGCGTGCTCGCCCTCCAGGTCGCCCATGAGCGACACCCCGGCGCCGAACTGGACGAGGAGCGGCCAGAAGATGGTCTCCTCGTCCTGGTGATGATGGTGGAGCTGGAACGAGAAGTTCTCCCACGCTCCGGCAAGCTGATCTGCTCGGGCCCGTGAGTCCGGCGGGAAGGACCGCAAGGCAGCGTCGAACCGAGTGAGATCCCGACGGAACGCCGAGTGGATGATCTTGTTCATTGACTTGTGCTCGCTCATTGCGCACCTTTCTCCTCGGTCACGACCGCCCGGGCGCTGTCCCATTCCGGACTCTCCGCACGATACGCGTCGTATTGGGCTTGTGAAGTCTTGAGATGTGTCGGATCAGCTCGACCGGTCATCACGCGGAACAGTTCCCGGAAGAATTCGAACCGCTCGACACCGGGGGTGATCACGACGAGCAATTCGCCGTCACAGCCCGGTGTTGCTGCGAAGGCATGGGCGGTTCCTGGTGGCACCACGACGAGATCCCCTTTCGTCGCGGTCAGCGTCAGCCGGCCGGCGAGGATCTGGATGCTCCCGTCCACGACATAGAACATCTCGCTCGACTTCGTGTGCCGGTGCGGGCTGGCCCCATCGGCACCGTCCCCGAGGTGGACGTGATGGGCGCTCAGGGCTCCACCGGTCTGGCTCGAGTCGAGCAGGAGCTTCAACGTGCTGGAGCCTGCAATCAACGTTTCGGCGTCGGCCGCACGGACGACGCCGACACGATCACCGACCAGGCTCGTCATCGCGGCTTGCGACCAAGGAGCCCGAGCATGCGATCAGCCATCGGGGCGTCCTCGCCGACGTCGATAGCCGGGCCCAGTTGCCCTCCGGCGCGCAGCCCGTCCAACGGGAACGACGAGTACAGCCCGTAGATGAGGCCGGCGTGATCCGGGTCGATCGTGAAGTCCTGGCCCAGAGCACCGGCCAGGTCCCAGGTGTGCACCACGATCTCACCGAGGTTGATGACCACCGAGGCAGGCGCCGGAAAGGTCCCGTAGAAATACGTCCGCTCTCCCTGCAGGCCGCTCTCCCGCCACGACGCCATGTTGTCCCGGCCCGCCTGCGCCCAGTACGCCGTCAGTTCGGGCGCTTCGCCCACCAGATCGCCGTACTCGCTAGTGGACACGCCGCCCTGGTTGACCAGGGTCATCATCTCGGCCTCCGCCAGCGTGTGGTTCAGCAGCGCACGGATGTCCCAGCCATCACAGGGGCTGGGGATCTGCAGGCCCTCCTCCCCTACATCGGCGACCAGAGCCGCTCCGGTCGCCCAGGCCTGCTCCAATGCCTCGATCGAGTCCACCATCGTTGCCTCCTTTTTCGGTAGACTCTGATTCTGACCATAATGAGGTTCTAATGTCAAGCACTCCCCCACCGAAGGCAGCGGCGGCCAAGCGTCCCTACGACGCGCGGCGCCGGCGCGAGCGCGCCGAGCAGGAGCGGCAGGCGACCCAGCGACGGGTTGTCGAGGCGGCAACGCATTTGTTCGTCGAGAAGGGCTACCGGGGCACGACCATGGCGGATATCGCCGCCGCCGCCGGGGTCGCCCTGCAGTCCGTCTACACCGCGGCCACGAACAAGGCCGAGCTCCTCCATCTCGTCGTCGACCGTGCCGTTGCAGGGGATGACGACGAGATCCTCGTCCACGAGCGGGCGCCTTTCCACGCGCTCGCTTCGGAGCCCGACCCGGTCACGCAGGTGCAGATGATGGCGGCGATCATCGCCCAGGTGCAGGAGCGGTCAGCGCCGGTCCAGATCGCCTACCGGGAGGCGGCGGCGGTCGACCCGGCCATCGCCATCAGCGTCGCCGACGCGCACCGGCGTCGGCGCGAGACCTTCGCCGCGGTCGTGGGCGCCATCCCTGCCGAGGCGCTGCGCCGCCCTGTGGAAGAGAGCACCGACACCACGTGGGCGATCGGGAGCACCGAGGTGTTCCTCTTGATGCGCTTCGTGCAGGGCTGGGACGCCGACCGCTACGTCACGTGGCTCGGTGCGGTTCTGGTCGACGCGTTGCTGTTGCCGACAGAGGATTGAACCTTGGGCCTCAGGGGCCCGCGTGGTCCTCGATGGCCACCGGCTCGGCTGTCTCGGCCGGGGCGGACACGTCCGGCTCCTTGTGGCGGGGGCGAGTGAGGATGATCTGCACCGAAGCGACGACCAGCACCACGATGGTGACGATCCGCTCGCTCTTCCCCACCTCCCTGAAGATGGCGTAGATCTGAATGCCGATGGCGAGCGCCTGCGCGAAGAGCGCGAGGGCGATCGCCCGCATGCCGACCACCGCCTCGGGCTTGTCGTCCGCTTCAGGGGCCCGGGCCCAGGCGGCCAAGGCCAGGAGCAGTGCGCCCGCCGTCCAGATGAAGTTGTAGTTGTTGGCCGAGACGACGGCCCGTGCGTCCGCCTCCTGAATGGCGAAGACGGCGTCGGCCACCGACGTGCTGACGACGGCCAGCCCGATCAGGAGCCACATGGTGTCGGGACGCCAGCCCAGAAGCCCGTAGACCCCGAGAATGGCGCCGATCAACAACACGTCGAGCACCGGATAGAGGAAGACCACGAACGCAGCCAGTGACCCGACCGTCTTGTGTTGGGTGGCGGGCTGAATGACGAGCGCGAACCCGACCGCCAGCACCAACAGCGTGACGGCGATCCCGTCCATCCAGCGATGCAGCTCGAAGTGGGGGACGCGCAGTCGGATCAGGTAGAAGATCCCGACCGCCAGCAACGGGTACCAGGCCAGCCAGAGCACGTCGGCGAACGACGGGTAGGGAGGATTGGGGTTTCCCGCATAGAGCAGGATCCACCCGACGCTGCCGGCGAACCACAACGAAAGCGCGAGCCCGAAGGCCAGCCAGGCTTCCCGGGCAACGGGCTCGAACGCAGCGCGAGCGAGGACGAGTGCCGCGCAGGCACCCAACGTGATGTTGTGGATCCAGTTGTCGAAGAGCCAGTCCGGCCCCAGGCCGAAGATGTCGTTGCACGCTTCCAACACCGTGAGGACGCCCAACACCAACCAGGCGAAGGTAAGGGGAAGGGGCACCATGAGGAGCTCACCCTCGGCGTCGACCCGGCGTCCGGGCAGGGCCCTGCGCAATGGCGTCAGTCGTCCCAGGGTCCCTTCGCCTGGATCAGTCACACCCGCTCCATCCCGCCACCATCTTCGCCGACGGCGGCAGCCGGCAGCGCCACCGGGGGGCGCAGCACCCTCCGGTACCATCGGCCCCATGGAGCAACTGCAGGGACGAACAGCCGTCGTGACCGGAGCGGCCAGCGGTATCGGGCTGGCCGTTGTCGAGGCTTTCGTGGCTGAGGGCATGCACGTCGTCATGGCCGACATTGAGGAGGAGAGCCTCAACACACACGCAACGAGGCTCGCCGGGCAGGGTGCCGAGGTCTTCGCCGTCGCGACCGATGTCAGCGATCCGGAGGCGGTCGAGCGCGCCGGGGCCGCCGCCATCGAGCGGTTCGGGAAGCTGCATGTGGCCGTGAACAACGCCGGCGTGGTCAACGGCGGCTATTCCTGGGAGCTGACGCTCGACGAATGGCACCGCGTCCTCGACGTCAACCTGTGGGGTGTCATCCATGGCATCCGCTCCTTCGTGCCGCGCATCCTGGCGTCGGAGGAGGAGGGCCATGTGGTGAACACCGGCTCCATGGCGTCCGTCATGGCCCTGGGTCGCCTCGGGCCCTACACCGTCGCCAAGCACGGGGTGCTCGCGCTCTCGGACGTCCTGCGCGCCGAAATGGCTTCCCTCAATGCGCCGGTCGGGGTGAGCGTGGTCATGCCCGGCATGATCAAGACCGGCATGAACCCGGTCGGGACGGTGTCGTCCGCCGCGGTGGCGGCGAACGTCATGGACGCCATCAAGCACGGGCGCCGCTACGTGTTCACCGACGACCACAGCATGCCCGAAGTCGAAGAGCGCCTCACGGCGATCCTGGCGTCCCGGGGCGATGTCATCGGCTGAGCAGCCAGAGCGGACGCACGGCGGGAGCCGGGGTCGGGGGCACGCGGCATGAGAACTTCTTGCAGGCGAACTGCAATCATCTGCGCCCGCACATGATGCGGCCGGACGGGTGCGGGGGATTTCCAGCCTGCACTCCTGGTCAGGGCCTTGCGGACGCAGTCCCCCGCGGTAGCCTCCCCCGATGCCCGGAGACGACCTGGCGGCCGAGTTGTTGGCCGCTGTCTGCGATGCCGACCCATTGTCCGGCTCCCTCTTCGGCCTTCCCGGCTATGACGCGCTGCTGCCCGACTTCAGCGAAGAGTCGGAGGCCGATCACGCACGCACGTTGGCGTCCATCGCCACGCGTGCCGAGCAGTCGACGGAAACCGGTCGCGACGAGACCGAGCGGCAGACACTCGACTTCGTCCGGTGCCTCGCCCGCGGCATGGCCGATGCCGCCGCGGTGCCCATCATCGAATTCACCATCAGCGACACCTTCGCGGCACCTGTCGGCAGTGTCTTCGCATCGCTGCCCAAGGTCCCGGTGGACACCGACGAGCGGCGCGAGGGGTACCTGGAGCGGCTGCGCGGCCTGCCGGGAATGCTGGACACGGTGGTGCAGCGCCACGCGGACGGCGCGCGCCAGGGCCGGACGGCGGTAGCCCGGCTCGCCGAAGCAGCCATCGCCCAACTCACGCTGATGATCGAGGACCCCACCGCAGGGGCGATGGCCCGCACCGACTCCGATGCCGACTTCGCCAGCGCAGCAGCGGTGGTCATCGAGGAGCACACGCGACCAGCGCTGGCCGCCTACCGGGATGCCTTGCGGACGTCGGTACTCCCGACCGCCCGCGACGACGAACACCCGGGCCTGTGTTACCTCCCCGATGGCGAAACCATGTACCGGGTCCTGGCCCGGCAGCACACGTCCATGGACTACACCCCCGAGGAGCTCCACGCCATGGGACGCGAGATCGTGGACCAGGTACTGGAGGAGATCGTCGAGACCGGTTCCGCGCTCTTCGGCGTGACCGACGTCCCCGCCATCTTCGAGCGCTTGGCCGACCCGTCGCTGCGGTACCGGAGCCGCGAGGAGATGCTGGCGCACGCCCAGCGCGTCGTCACCGCCGCCGAGGCAGAGGCGCCCAAGTGGTTCGCCACCGTCCCTGACGTCTCGTGCGACGTGGCGGCGGTCCCCGAGGCGGAGGAAGCGGGCATGGCGGGCGCCTATTACATGCCCGGCTCGCTCGACGGCTCGCGGCCCGGCACCTATTACCTCAACACCTCGCAACCCGAGAAGCGCCACCGCTACGTGGCTGAGGACATGGCCTTCCACGAAGCTGTCCCGGGCCATCACTTCCAACTCACGATCGCCATGGAGTCCAAGGACCTCGTGCCGGCCCGCCAGGTGCTCTACGACACCGCCTGCGCGGAGGGCTGGGGTCTCTACAGCGAGCGGCTGGCCGACGAGATGGGCCTCTACAGCGACGACCTCGCCCGCATGGGCCTGTTCACCGCCGACTCCTGGCGCGCCTGCCGCCTCGTGGTCGACACCGGCCTGCATGCGTTGGGCTGGTCGCGCCAACAGGCCATCGACTGGATGGCGTCACACACCCCGCTCCCCCGCCTGGAGGTCGAGACCGAAATCGACCGCTACATCTCGTACCCGGGCCAGGCCCTGGCCTACATGGTCGGCCGCCGCGAGATCGTGCGATTGCGCACGATGGCGACCGAGCAGCTGGGGGATCGCTTCGACCTGCGCGAGTTCCACGACATGGTGCTGCGGGCCGGGATCCTGCCGCTGCCCGCGTTGGCCCGCACCGTCGAGCGCTGGGTCGAGCGCCTCACCCCCTGAGAGGCCGCCGCCGGGAACTCCCGGCTGACTACTGGTCCAGGGCCCAGAGGTTGGCGCGCAGTGCGTCCTCCACCAGGTCCACCCATTGGCGCGGCGTCCAGTCGGCCACGTCGTCCCGGGCGGCCATCTCCAGCTCGAGTGGGATCAGGACGGACGCCTGCAGGTCGGCCAGGGTGAACTCCAGGTCGGTCAGGTCGAGCACCTCGTAGGCCAGGTACGAGCGGGCGACGCGCCAACTCCGGCTGGCCCGCCGCGGCCGGTACGGGCGCAGCACGCACTCGCCGATCTGGCGTGTGCTGCCGTGGGCCAAGAGGTTCATCCAGGTCCAGATCGGGATCTCCATGGCCCGGTCATCCCAGTACTCGGCCAGAGTGCCGTTGAGGAACGCCTCGCTCTCCAAGGCGATCGTCCCGCAGGCCACGTACTGCTCACTGTCTTGCACGTTGCGCTCTCCCTTGCCGCCGAGGGTTGTTCCCGCCCGCGGGAACAGACAACCGTCCTCCGTCATTGTGCCGAGCGCGCCGCGCCTCCCTTAGAGGCGAAAGTCCCATGTCGGCCCGGCGAGCGGCCGACACACCGGTTCCCGCCTCAGGAACGAGCCGGAGGCAGGCCCGACGAGGCGGCCCGTCCGGCAAGGATCATGCCGAAAAGGCACACGGCCGTGACATGCATGGCCGTGCACCACAGGCAGATGGCCCCGATCCGGAAGAGCTCCACGTAGACGAGATACAGGACCATGGCGGCGCCGGCACCCGAGACCACCAGCCGCACGGTGTCGACCCAGGGGGCGCGGGCGCGCCAGGCCCAGGGCACGGTGAGGCCGGTCATCACGGCGGCCCAGGCCAGGCCGAGGACGGCCAGCGGCACCCCGAGCAGCACCGACCACGAGCTCGTGGTCACCAGCGCGCAGTTGACGATGCCGGTGTCCGGACAGGCCAGCGCGGTCGGATCGGTGTAGTGCGTGACGGTCAGGTAGGCGGCGATGGCCAGCGCCACCAGGGACAGGCCCAGCGAGGTGGCCGACACCCAGGCCGGGACGCTGCGGGCGCCGCTGCGGGTACCGGTGCCGTTGGGGGTGCTGGTGCGGGCGCCGGTCCTGGAGCGCTGCGGATGGGGATGCGCCTTCGTGTGCGGGGCCATGGTCACGCCCCCAGCTTCTGGGCGATCGCCGCAATGGTGGCCGAGCGACCCACGCTCGCCGGCAGGTTGCCGGTCACCGAGGTGATGGCCGCCGTGATGTCGTTGGCCGCGCCGTCGATCGCCTGCGCCACCGGGCTCGTCGGGTTCGTCAGGGCCGCCGCAATCTGGCTCCGGGACAGCCCCTGCAGCACCTGCGGCGAGAAGCTCGATCCGGTGATGACGTAGCGATTGGCGATATCGAGGAAGGGGATGCTCCCTTGCGTGTCGAACTTCGCCATCAGCGCGTTCTGGGCCGCCGTCGGCGTCTGCAGGGACTGGTAGCTGTCCCCCACCTGCTGGTTCGTGGCCTCCTCGACGGGCTGGAAGTCGACATACGCGCTGGAGTAGCTCGATCCGTAGAACGAGAGCGTCTGCGTGTTCGGGTAGATGTCGGAGCCCGACGAATGCGTGCCCGACAGGTTCTGGAACGTCCCGAAGCGCGACAGCGCCACCGCGAGGGCCCACCGCTCGGCAGCGCAATAGGGGCAGTACTCAGCCCCCACGTAGGTGATCAGCGGCTTGCCGTCGGCGCCCCGTGCGGTGGTCCCGTTCCCGACCTTTGCGGGCAGGACGACCGAGGAGGGGCTGCCGACGGCATCGAGCGTCGAGGCCGGGACGGACAGCGCGGCCACGACCTGCGGGGACAGCGACGTGGTTCCGGAGTCGGCCGCGGCCGCTGATCCGGCTGAGCCATCAGATCCGCCTGTCGACAGATGCGAGGACGCCGACGCCGACGGGTTCGAGTTTCCGGCCGCCTTGATCACCACCATGGTGGCGATGGCGGCCACCACCAACCCGACCGGGACCAGGGCGGTCAGGACGGGGTGGCGGGTGCGGAATCGGGTGTTGGTCTGCGTGGGCTGGTTGGTCTGGCTGGTCTTGCGGCTGTTGGTGCTCTTGTTGGCCGGCCGCGGACGACGCGACGGCCCGGATGGGGACTGCGACACTGGGGATTCTCCTTGGATTGGCCGAGGTGGCAGGTCTGCGCACGCTCGGAAGCTCGAGACGGGAGCCGGAAGAGGCGACCGTCGACTGATGCAGTCGCTGGGTCGGCGCCACACGGGGCGCGCCGCAACGGGCGGATCGAGCTAGGAGAACTGAGGCGGGTGGAACAAGGGGTCACGCTCGCCTGCGAGGAGGGCGAAGGCCCTTCCCCGCCGGCGGCGGATGGAGGCGGCCACTGCGGCGGCGGCCACCAGGCCGGCCACGACGCCCACGAGGGCGACGCCGGACGAGGGTGCGGCGGGAGCGGGGCTGCCCTTGCCACAGGTGGCATCGAGGCAGTGCGCCGGTCCCGTCGGCGGGACTTCAGCCACCCGCGCGACCTGGGTGGCTGTGCTGTCGGCGGCGGACAGGACGCCGTGCGGCATGATGCCGCCGACGATCGCGGCGGCGATGAGCGCCACCAGACCGATCCGCCACCGCTTGGACATGCCAGAAACGTTATTGGTCGCGGTTAAAGCCGCCATAAGAATCAGGTGCGGCCGGGCGCACAATCCAAAGAATTGTGGCGTTGGCGACGCCCTACCGGTGGCTGTTGCCGGGCATGTCCGCCCCGCGACGCACGACCAGCGCAGACCGGTCGGTGCTCACCGCAACCCGCTCGAATGCGTTGGCCACCCGCCGATGCCACATGGTGTACCAGGTCACGAAGCCGGCGATGAAGAGGCCGCCCGCCGTCAGAATCGCCGCTATTTCCGCCATGCCCCCAGTGTGGGGAGCGCCGGCGACCGGAGATAGGGACAAAAGTCCCGTTCCCGGGGCGATTTCCGCTCAACTCGTGCCTGCGGTCTCCTTCACCTTCGGGTCGGGAGCCGCTGCCGTTGCAGCCGGGGCCACCTTGTGGGCCCAGGCCGCCACCAGTTGCAACAGCCCGAGATACACGGCCAGCACGATGACGATGATCAGCAGCGTCCACCCCGTGAGGTTGCCGCCGAAGACGAGGAAGAGCCCGGCGATGACCACGCCCGCGATGCGCAGGCCGTTGAGATGCTCGACGATCCAGGCACCGCTGCGGCGCACCCGGCTCGACTCGGCGGCGACCCGCCCGGCCCCCACGGCGCCCGACGACAGCGCCTTGGATTGCGTCGCCACCCAGCGCGCACCCGTGACGGTGGTCCGCCGGATCCACACGGCGTAGCGGGCCGGACCGGCGACCCAGGCGCCGAACGCCACCAGGACCGCAAGCAGCAGGGTCCAGCGCAGGTCGGACTTGAGGAATCGCAACACGGTGTCCCAGACGGCGGCGGCACCCTCGGACTTGAAGCCGCCCCCGGTGGCCTGGCCGATGAAGACGCCGCGCCCGACCGACAGGATCCCCAGCAGGAGCATGGACATGAGGGCCACCCCGATGGCCAGCCGCAGCAGTGTCTTGCGGCGCTCGAGGGCGAGGGCCACGGCCAGGATCGCCAGCACCAGGGCGATGACCGGAATGATCCACTTGAGTTTCACCACCAGGTTGAACAGCCCGGAGAACTTCGAGACCTGCTGCTGCGACACGACCGTGAAGGTGAGCCCCTTCGATGCGGACCTCACCGGGTTGAAGATCGTGACGCCGTGCGAATCGAGGTTCGAAATGAGGTTGTTCAGCGCCGGTGACAGGTTGAGCGCAATCTGCCCGCCCGTGGCCAGTCGCTTCTGGAGCGGCGTCTGCTTCCCGGTGAGGATGTTGATGACCGCATCGTGGCTGTGCCGGTTGAGCCCGTCCCACAGCGTGGCGAACTTCGGGCTCTCGAAGACCTTGAGCGCGAGGCCCTCCACGTAGGAGTGCACCTCGTTCGTGATCGGCGCCACGAGCGGCTTGGCCGCCTTCGGCAGGGCGTTCGTGACCTTGTTCTGCACGATGTGGGTCGAGAACAACGCGTCGGTGGCCCTCTTCGCCAGGCCCTGTTGGATGACCGGGTCGCGCGCCAGCGGCGCCATGGTCTCGACGTACTTGTCCGTGTTGGTCACCGTGCGGATGGCCCACACCGACATCACCGACACGGGAATCAAGATCGCCGCCAGCACCAGCAGCACCCATGCCGAGATCCGGCGTGGCAGGTGTCCGCGCCGTGTCTTCGTCTTGGACGCGCCCTTCCCATTGCTCCCGTTGCCCGTCGTCGCGCCGCTCGCCGCGCCCGCCGGCGTGCCGCTCGTGGCACCAGCTGCGGCGGACTCGGTGACGACGGATTCCGTCGTCCCGCCTGACGTGTCGCCGGCGGTCTCGCCCCCCGACTCGGCGGATGCGCCGGCGTCGTCTGGCTGCACCTGGGGTTCGGGATCCGTCATCTGGGACTTCTCACGTTCCAATGCCTAGCGCCTGCGTCGCAGGAACGCACGTATTCTCCTCATGTTTCCTCGATGTACAACGTGTGTTCGAACGGTGTACAACTAGTGCTGTGAAGCAAAAGGGTGGCGGTTCGACCAGTCTGCGCGTGGTGGTTCTCAGCGGGCTCTCGGCTTTCGTGGCGCCGCTGGTGTTCGTCAGCGTGATCGTGATCCGCAAGGCCGATCGCCGCGGCCGGGTGCGCTTCCGCCGCTTGAACAAGCGCTTCCAGCACGAGCTCGCCCGCTGGACCTGATCCCGCCCTTCCGGCCGAAATCGCCAGAACCGCCTGTTTCGGGCCCCCGTTGACGCAATGTTGACCGGATTCGCCCATTCCGCCGTCTGCGTCCCCGACGTCGAGGCCGCCACCCGCTGGTACTCCGAGGTGCTCGGTCTGAAGGTGCTGTCGCCCCCGTACCGCATGGAGGGCGCGCAGATCGAGCACGACATGGGCGATCTCGTGCCGTCTCCGGTGGTCCTGCACGCGTCGATCGTGGGCTTCGGGCCAGACGACCGCGTCATTGAGCTCATCGAATATCCGGCGGCCGACGTCGTCCCGCCCGAACCGGGCCGACCCTCTGTGACCAGGGTCGGCATCACCCATATCGGCATGCTCTGCGACGACATCAGCGCCACCCGCGCCGAGCTGGAGCACCGCGGCGTCGAGTTCCTCACCGCAGGGATCGCCGACGTGGCGGGACTCCGGACCACCTGGTGTCACGACCCCTGGGGCACCGTCATCATCCTCATGGAGAAGAGCAAGGACGCCCATCCGTACTGGGGTCAATGGATGGCGTGAGTGCGCCGCGAATGCGCAACGAGTGCGCCGCGAATGCGCCGTCGCTGCGCCGTGAATGCGCCGTGAATACGCCGCAAACGGACGTCGTCGGCCCGCGTCGACGACGTCCGAGAACCGGTTCTCCATCCGGACGGCCGTTGGAGAAGACGCTTTCGAGCACTGTCAGAGCGAAGTTTGAGCACAAAAATCTGCATTCGTGCCCGGAAAGATGTGCATCACAGGGCGCGCGTCGGCCACAATGGGCGGCATGAACAAGAGAGAACTAGCAAAAGCAGTCGCGGTCCAAGCTGATGTTGAGCTGAAGACCGTGATCACCGTCATTGACGGATTCACTGATGTCGTCACCGCCGTCGTCTCGAAGGGTGAGCCGGTTTCCATTCCCGGCTTCGCCAAGTTCGTGAAGGTGAACCGGGCGGCGCGCATGGGCCGGAACCCGGCCACGGGCGAGGCGATCCGCATCAAGGCCTCCAAGAAGGCGCGTATCACCCCGGTGAAGGCGTTCAAGGACGCCGTCCTGGCCCCGGCCACGGCGCCCAAGCTGGTGAAGGGTGCGTTCCCGACCAGCGACGCCGCCGTCGCCGCCGCCGGCAAGTCCGCCGCTCCGGCTGCCGCCAAGAAGGCTCCGGCCCGGGCTGCCGCCAAGAAGGCACCGGCTCGCAAGGCCACGGCACGCAAGGCTCCGGCCAAGCGCGCACCGGCACGCAAGGCTCCGGCCAAGCGCGCTCCTGCCCGCAAGGCTGCCAAGAGGACTGCAAAGAGGTAGAGAGCAAAGCCCGGTCCCCTCACAAGGGGGGCCGGGCTTTTTGCTTTTGGTCCTGCGGCACCGGTCCCATGGACGAGTCGCAGGATGAGGCGGATGCAGCACCGGGAACAGGTTCACCGGGGACAGCCGATCGGCGTGCCCCCACCCCGCAGCCCCTGGCTGAGCGGCCGCTCACGGAGCCGCATCCGGACCGGCTGTCACCGGACGACCCCGCTTTCGCCGAGATCATCCGGCTCCACGCCGAGGCCCTCGCCGCCGGCGCCGACACCTACGTCGACCCGCGCTCGGGGTACACCGTCCTGACGGCGGGCTACCTGGCCCGCCGCGGCACCTGCTGCGAGTCCGGCTGCCGGCACTGCCCCTACGTCACGTGACTTCGCCGACTGGCTGACTGGCTGGTCCGTCGCGCGCCTTCGCGTCCGCTTCGGTCCATTCCACCAAGAACGGCAACAGCGGTATGGTCGGCCCGGGGATCCTGGTGGGGCTGGCGCATTTCGTCGGCCGCCCCCTCGACGAGAAGCGAGGAGCGCACGAATGCAAGGTCTGCTCTACGGCGTCCGCGGCGACCGCTGGACGCCGCCGGACGAGTCCAACAGCCTCATGCGCGGGCTGGCCCGGACGCCGATGCGCCTCGAGGAGCTCGAGCGACCGACGCTCCTGCGCGACGACTGGTGCGTCGCCAAGACGCGGCTGACCGGCATCTGCGGCTCCGACGCCAAAATGGTCTTCATGGACTTCGGCGACGACTTCGGTGACGGCGCGCTGAACGGGTTCTTCACCTTCCCGACCGTGTTCGGCCACGAGGTGGTGGCCGATGTGGTCGAGGTCGGACCGGCCGTGACCACGCTCCAGGTCGGGCAGCGGGTCGTCCTCAATCCCTGGCTCTCCTGCGGCCCTCGCGGCATCGACCCACCCTGCCCGTCGTGCCAGGACGGCGACTACAGCCTCTGCTGGCATTTCACCCAGGGCCCCATCGCGGCGGGCATCCACACCGGGACGTCGAAGGACGCGCCCGGTGGCTTCGCCGACTACCTGCCGGCGCACGAGTCGATGCTCATTCCGGTCCCCGATGACGTGAGCGACGAAGTGGCCGTCATCGGCGATCCCTTCGCCGTCTCCCTGCACTCGGTGACGCGGCACCCGCCGCCGCCCGGCGGCAAGGTGCTGGTCTACGGCGGCGGCGCCCTGGGCAGCACGGCCGTGGCCATCATCAAGGCGCTCTACCCCGACGTGGACGTCATGGTGGTGGCGCGCTGGCCCGCCCAGGCCGCACTGGCCCGCAAGCTCGGCGCCACCGTCGTCGATCCCTTCCCGGTCGAGCAGCTGCTCGAGGAAGCGGCGGCGTGGTCGGGGGGAGTCCTGAACAAGTTCGAAGGCAGCACGCTGCCCATGGCGCACCCCGGTGGCTTCGACGTCGTGTACGACACCGTCGGCACCGCGCAGACGGCCGAAATCGGTGTCCGCCTCCTGAAGCAACGCGGCACCATGGTCAAGAGCGGGGTGCACGCGCCCGAGCGCTGGGAGTGGTCGCCCCTGTACTTCAAGGAGATCTCGTGGGTCGGCTCCAACGCCTTCGGGGTCGAGGAAGTCGACGGGGTGCGCAAACACGGCATCGCGCACTACCTGCAGATGGCCTCGGAGGGTCGCATCGACATGACCGGCATGCTCACCCACACCTTCCGGCTGGAGCAGTGGCGTGAGGCCTTCACGCTGCTGGCCAACCAGCAGGAGAGCGGCGCCATCAAGGTCGCGTTCGACTTTCGCTGAGAGGGTCTTCAGCAGGGCGGCGGCGGTCCGTCTCCCGGGCATCGGTCTGCCCGGTGCGGCGGAGCGACCTCCCCACCATGACTCCAGGCGTGTGACGGGGTAGCGTCGCGGGTGGCGCAACGCCGTGGCTGCGGGCTGGAAATGGGCTGCAGCTGGATGTGACCCAAAGGGGGCCTCATGACCACGAGCCCGTCCATCACCGACTCGGACTTCGCCTTCGACCCGAAGTGGGGCATCGAGTCGCCGTCGACCACCATGTTCGACTTCGACTACACCGGCGGGCGGGACCAGCTCCTGCGCCTCTACGACAAGGGGACGCGCCGACAGTGGATCGGCAGCGACCGGCTCGACTGGAGCACCGACGTCGACCTGACCAATCCGGTCGGCATGCCCGACGAGATCATGCCGATCTTCGGCACCCCGTGGTGGGACGACATGTCCGAGGAACGTCGCGGCGAACTGCGCCGGCACGTCGAGGCCTGGCGCTTCAGCCAGTTCATGCACGGCGAGCAGGGCGCGCTGATCTGCACGGCCAAGATCGTCCAGACCGTTCCCGACATCGACTCCAAGTTCTACGCCGCCACCCAGGTGATCGACGAGGCCCGTCACGTCGAGGTCTACAGCCGCTACCTGCACGAGAAGGTGCAGCTCGTGTACCCGCTGAACCGGCACTTGAAGTCACTGCTCGACGATGTGATCTCCGACAGCCGATGGGACATGACGTATCTCGGCATGCAGGTGCTCATTGAGGGGCTGGCCCTGGCCGCGTTCGGCGTGATCCGCAACAACGCCCAGAACCCGTTGGCCAAGGCGCTGAACGCGTACGTGATGCAGGACGAGGCCCGCCACGTCATGTTCGGCCGCCTGGCGCTGCGCGACTACTACCCCCAACTGAGCGAGGCGGAGCGCGGCGAGCGGGAGGCCTTCTGCATCGAGGCCTGTTACCTGATGCGCGACCGCTTCCTGGGCGACGAGGTGTGGGAGCGCCTGGAGCTGCCGCCCGAGATCGGCGTCTACGTGGAGAACAGCGAGACGTTGCGCGAGTTCCGCAACTTCTTGTTCATGCGGATCGTGCCGATCCTGCGCGACATCGGGCTGTGGGGACCGAAGCTGCGGAAGGCCTTCGAGGACATGGGTGTGATCGGCTGGGCCGACGCCGACATCGACGCCGAGATGGCCAGTGACGAGAAGGCGGCGGAGGATCTCGACGCGGTCCACGACGCTCGCATGGCCCACGTGCAGGCGGTGGCGGAGCAGGCCGAGGGCTGATCCGACGCGCTGCCGGGGCGGCCGCTGCTGCTCACTGCTGGACGGGACAGATGGCTGCGGTACGGTTCTTCGGGTGGTCCGGTCCGGCAAACCGGTCCGGCAAACAGGTCCGGCAAACAGGTCCGGCAACTGAGCGCATCGACCAGCGGAGGCGACGAGTGAAGATCACGAAGTTCCACCACGTGTCCGTGAACACACAGGACGCGCCGCTGTCCGACATGGTCTCGTTCTACGACGACCTGTTCGGACTGGACTCCAAGGACCGGCCCGACATCCCGGGTGTGCCCGGCCACTGGTTCCATGTCGCCGATCAAGAGCTGCACGTCGTCGGCGCCGCACCTCGCGGGACCGCGATCGACTCGACCGGGAACCACTACTGCGTGGCGGTGGAGGACCTCGACAAGGCCATCCTCGAGCTCGAGGAACGGAAGATCCCCTACCAGCAGGCCGTCCAGGGCGCCGGCACCATCCAGATCTGGATCAACGACCCGGCCGGGAACACCATCGAGCTGCAGCAGGACAAGACGACGGCTCCCCGCGCTGCGTCATCGGGAGACCCGGCTTCCTGAGGCCGCAGGCCGGGGGCGACTCCGCCCGGGTCAGCCGCCTTCGAGGGCGCGCTCGAGCCCGGCGGTGATCTGCTGTGTCGGCTCGTTCGTGTCGAGGTAGTCGCGCCAGGCGGTGACCTTGCCGTCGCCGTCCACGTCAATGACGGTGGCGCCGGTCATGGAGATGGGCACGCCGGCCTTGCCCTCGCCGGCGTGGAAGGTGGCCGTGCCCGTCCACTCGAACACCGCCCAGTCGTCTCCGCCGCGGATGCGGTCGACCCGCTGGTTCCAGTCCGGGAAGATGGCGTCGGTGTCGCGGGCCACCTTGTGCAGATCGGTCGTCCAGGGCGTGACGGGGTCGCAGAAGCGTCCCTCGGGGGCGAAGAGGGCGGCGAAGTCATCCGGACCGCCGATGGACTCGAACGTGCGGGCCCAGGCGTCCCAGTTTCTGGTCGGACTCATCACCGTCTCCTTTGCTTGGCGCTGCGCAGGCTCTCTGCCTCGAAGGTGACCACCGCGTCGTCGAGCGGCAGGACCATCAGAGGCTCCACGAACTGGTGCGCCCCGGCCACGAGTTTGACCGCTGTCCCCCAGGCCGTAAAGCCGATGGCGTGCCGGGCGAAGGCCATCGGGCCCTCGGTCACCTTGACCTCGACCACGCCCTCCCCCCCGGCGTCCAGCGCGGAGCGCTGCATCTTCTCCCTGGCCGACTCCCGAGCCGAGTACATGGCCTCCGTGTAATTGGTCAGCTCGACGTTCTGGCTCTTCTGCTTGATGACGGTGCCGGCGCTGCGGCGCGGGGCGTAGACGAAGCTCGCCCCAAAGGCGAGCCCGACGGGCATCCAGCCGGCGCGCAGCAGCAGCGTGAAGTCGCGGGCCGAGAGGTCGGAGACAAAGGGCACGGCCAGGACGGCATCGAGCCCTCGACCGCTGGCGTCCTCGCCGTTCATCGGGCGCACCGCCGTGCCGACGAACTCGACGTCGACGTGATGCGGACGGACCGACACGTCGACCCGGACCCCGACCACGCCGTGCCCCTTGACCTTGCTGCATTCCGCGCGCAACAGCCGGGCAGCGTGATCCACAGCGGCGTTGTGCGCGTCCGACGCCATGGAGATGGAGGCGCCGGCGCCCCAGTTCCACACGCCGACCGGCACCGACACCACGGCCACCCCGCAGACCAGGTCGAGCGGCTCCCAGCCGGCGGCGTGCAGCAACAGCGCCTCGTCGACCGACAGGTCCGACGTGATGCCGCGCTCCTTGGACGGGGGCGCCGCCGTGGCCAGGGACTGGGCGCCCCGGAGCATCTCGGCCCGGACGTCCGGCATGGGCGCAGCGCCCTCGCTCAGGTCGGCCGTGCTCATGCCAGCCGCACGGTCGGCCGGGGCAACGTCACCGGGTCGAAGTCCTTGAAGCGGCGCACTCGATTGCCCCGCAGCGTGGTGTCGATGACCTCGTCTCCCGCCGAGAGCTCCCGCGTGACGACCTCCATGGTCGCCCCGTGCAGCTCGTCGCCGACCAGCTGCTCGCGCACATGCTTGCGGGCGAGTTGCCGTGAGGCCATGTGCGCCTTGCTCACCTGCTCCACCAGAGCCGGGCCCATGTTGCTGTAACCCCATCCGCCCAGGGAGCCCTCCATGTAGTACTCGGTCATGCAATAGGCCCACACCCGCACCGAGGCCAGCGCCGCCACGACGGCGATCGGCATGAAACCGGCCTCAATCGACTTGGTCAGACGCTGCCCCGCCAGGTAGGTGCTCCACGGCACCCCGCCGGCGGGCGGCGGGCCGCCCTCCACGGTCACCGCCGTGCCGAGGAAGTGGAACTCGGTCGTCCCGGTGTCGGCCACGTTCGACACGCGGTCGACCACGCCGATCACCCCGTGCGCGCCGAGCGTGCCCGCCTCTTCGAGCATGCGCCCGTAGGCGGTGTGGTAGCCGTGGGTCCAGGCGTCCTCCACCCAGGGCTGCTCGAGGTTCTGCCCCCAGGAGCGGTGCTCGGCGGAGACGTAGCCGTGCGGGCAGCGGTAGGTCTCGGAGTACGCGCCGGGCGTCTGTTGCCCGCCGAGGTAGGGGTTCATGCCGCGCATGGTGCCCCCCGAGCCCGGCCCGTACCAACCCCACTGCATGACGCAGAAGCCCTGCACCAGCGCGACCGGCTCCAGTCCGAGCTCCAGGCAGGCGGCGAAGTCGGGCACGCTCAGGCCGGAGGAGAAGGAGTCGGCTTCCAGGCGGCGGACGGCCGCTTCGGGCAGGTCGCCGTCGGGTCCGCCCCGCGCCGGAGCGGTGTCGGGCATGTCGGCGGGGTCCGACACGTCGCTCATCAGTTGTCGAGCGAGATGATGGTGGTCGGCTTGGGCAGCGTGACCTCCCCGCTGCGCTTGGTGACCGCCGTGCCGAGGGCCAGGAACTCAATGGTGTGCGAGCCCCATTGGTGCGACTTCTCCTCCAGGCGCACGCCCACGATGCCGCTCGCCTGCAGCTGGGTCGCCTCGTCCTGCATGCGCGTCATGGCGAGCTCGCGCGCCTCGTACAGCGCCTGGGTGAAGTTGGGCAGCTCGACGTTCTGCCCCATGGAGCCGAGCGCCTGGGTGAACTTGCGGTGCGCAATGTGGAACACACACGTCCCCATGACCAGGCCTTGGGGCACGTGCCCGGTCTGCATCAAGGTCCAGAAGTCCTGACCCGACAGGTCCGACGTGAAGGGCTTGCCCTGCGCGTTGCGGTAGGAGGTCCCGTCCTCGGCCTTGACCGCCGTGCCGAACGCGATGAACTCCGCCGAGTCGTTGCCCCACTCGTAGTAGTTCACGTCGAGACGCACGCCCACGACGCCGTCGGCCCCGAGCTCCTGGGCCTCTTCCTCCATGCGGTTCATGGCGAGCTCGCGGGCGGTGTACATCGCCTCGGTCAGCTTGGTCAGCTCCTGGCTCTGCCCCCACTTCCGGGTCTGAATGCCGATGGGGTAGATCGACGAGCCCATCACGAAGCCCAGCGGATGGAAACCGGCCTCCTTGACGAGGAGGAACTCGTTGACCGAGAGGTCGGAGGTGAAGAGGCCGTGCTCGAGCTCTGCGAGCCGGTGGGCGGCGTCCTTGGGGAGGTCGTGCGGGACGGGCGTGGGCGGGGCTGGTGCGGCCGCCGGACCTGCCGGGTCCGCCGGGTCCGCCTGTGCCTGCGCCGGCTGCGGCGATTCCTCGGTCACGATTGGCCTCCGATCACAATGTTCTCCAACGCGAGTCGGGTCTGCTCGCTGTTCGCCGCCTCCGCCTGCAGGGTGCTCAACAAGCGGGTGAGCCACACGTCCATGCCGACGTGCTCGCTGCGAATGCGAATGCCGCCCGAGGAATGCCCGATGGAGCAGCGGACGGTGCCGCCCTCGACCAGCGCCTCGAGGGTGTCGTCACCGAGGCTGACCCGCACCGACTTGATGTCCTCGGACTTGCGGAAGCGACCGGCGCGCTCGACCGTGATCCGATCGCCCAAAGCGTCCGAGAGTTGCGCCACCAGCAGCTTGAGCATGATGCGGAGATCGGTGCTGTTCGACGCCAGCTGCGAGACGGCCAAGCTCAGGTCGAAGGCGGCATCATCCGATCCGGTGGCGGCGTCCATCCCCGCGCCTGCACCCTCAATCGATCCACCTGGTGAGCCGGCGGGCTCCATTGACATCGGCCGCATCGTACCGCCACCATCCAGGGGTCGGCCCAGCGGCGCCTCAGGCGGGACGCGGCTCGCAGATCACGACGGGGATCTCGCGGCCGGCCTTCTGCTGGTAGCTCGCGTAGCCCTTGTAGACGGCCACGATGTCGGGCCACATGGCGGCCTTCTCCTCGGGCGACGCCGTCCGGGCCCGCATGGGCCGGGTCTTGCCTTCCATGGTGACCTCCACGTCGGGGTTCACCGCCAGGTTGAGGTACCACTGCGGGTCGCGGTCGTCGCCCCCCTTCGAGGCGATCAGCACCACCCGGCTCTCGTCGTGGATGGGTGTGGTCAGCATGGTGGTGCGGGGCTCGCCGGACTTGCGCCCGATGGTCTGCAGTTCCACGCCCGGCATGCCGAAGAGGACCTTGGGCCAACGGCCGCCGGTGACGCGCAGCACCGCCTTGTGCGTCAGGTTCAACAGCTTGAATCCGGCATCGACAACGGGCTTGTGTTGGTCGGTCATCGTCATCCTTTGTCTCAATCTCGTGACGGAGTGCCGCCGCCCGCTGTACCGCATCCGGTGCGTGGGCTGTCACTCCGCTGTGGCTGATGTCTCCCGCTGCCCCTTGTGCTGCGCACGAAGCTAGTGGGAACCGGCGTGGCCGGTGGACGCCACCGGTCCTCTCTGGGCACGAAACGCCGGCCCGCGCCAACATGAACTTCCCATGAACGCGGGTTCCCGCCTGTCGTTGCTGGATATCGCTCTGTAGCATGGGTAGCGCACCTCACGCGGAATCGGTTGGGAACGGCGATCACGGATCCGACAGGGAGGACGGTGGCCTTCTCACCGATGCAGATGCACAGGCAGATGCACAGGCACATGCGACGTCATCTTCATTTTCAGCTTCGGCATCACACTCGTTCTCACGGTCGCGCCCGCACGGTGGCGGCGGCGACGACGGATGCGACCACGACTGCGATCACGGCGCCCCGCCGGGTCCTCGCCTCGCTGGCCGCCCTCGTGGCCCTCATGGGCGCCGTGGCCTCGGTCGGCCTCGCCGCCGCAGCGCCGGCCGGCGCCACCAACTGGGCGCCGGTGCACAACAGCGACTTCCCGGACCCGAGCGTCGTCGAATACCTCGGCGTGTACTACGGCTTCGCCACCCAGAACTTCGCCGCGCCGAGCCAGACCATCAACATCCAGGTCTCGACGTCGAGCAACGGGGTCAACTGGAGCCCGTCGAACGGTGTCGACGCGCTGCCCCAGGTCGGATCCTGGGCCAGGCCCGGCAACACATGGGCCCCGAGTGTCGTGCACGACGACGCCGACAACGACTTCGTCATGTACTACACCGCGACCGAGAGACTGACCGGCGACCAGTGCATCGGCATGGCCACCTCCATCTTCCCGACTGGCCCGTACCACGACAACTCGAGCCAGCCGATGGTCTGCCAGAACGGCACCGCCTATAGCGATCCCACCGTTGACGGCAACCTGGGCGGCAGCATCGACCCCGACATCTTCAAAGACTCGGTCACCGGTGACGTCTCGCTGATCTGGAAGAGCGACGGCAATCACCTCAGCCCGCCCGTCTCCACCATTCTGTGGTCCGTGCCCCTCGACCCCACGAGCTACGTGCCAGACGGTTCGCCCACCGAGCTGATGCAGAACGACGCGGGATGGCAGAGCGGCATCGTGGAGGGTCCCGACATGGTCGAGACAACGACGACGACGCCGGGCACCGGTGGGGGCGCCCCCACCACCACTCCCCACTACACGCTCTTCTATTCGGGCAGCGACGAAGGCGCCTCCACCTACAGCATCGGCTGGGCCAGCTGCCCCTCGGGTCCGGCCGCCGGCTGCACCGACGAGTCCCGCTCGGTTCCGTTGCTCGTCTCGGCCCCGGGCATGTCCGGACCGGGCGGGCCCGAGGTGTACTCGCTCCCCTCGTCCGAGGGCAGCCAGATGGTCATGGCGTTCGCCGCCTGGCAGGGCTCGACCATCGGCTATCTCTCGTGCGGCATCCGTCCCATGTACCTGGCCGACCTGACCTTCCAGGACGACAGCGACCTCCAGATCCCGTCCCTGGTACCCACCGTCCCGACGGCCTCCCCTGCTGCCAGCCCGACCTGTCCGACGCCGCCCAAGCCCGCTCCTGGATACTGGCAAGTCGGCTCCGACGGCGGCATCTTCAGCTTCGGCGCGGCCCAGTTCTACGGCTCCACCGGTTCCATGCACCTCAACAAACCCGTGGTCGGGATGGCGGCGACACCGAGCGGCAACGGCTACTGGCTCGTGGCGAGTGACGGCGGCGTGTTCGCCTACGGCGACGCGCAGTTCTACGGCTCGACGGGCAGCATCACGCTCAACAAGCCGATCATCGGCCTCATCCCCACCCTCGACGGCGGCGGCTACTGGCTCATCGCCAGCGACGGCGGCGTGTTTGCCTACGGCGATGCCAAGTTCTACGGCTCCACCGCGAGCGACAACCTGGCCTACCCGATCACCGCGGCGGCGCCCAGTTTCCTCGGCGGCGGCTACTGGATGGTCGACGCCAACGGCCAGGTCTTCAACTTCGGCAACGCGCCGAACGAGGGCCAGCCGTCCGAGGCGCCCGGCGGCTACCGCATCACCGGCATGGCGGGCACGCAGAGCTCCAACGGCTACTGGCTCGCCAGTGCCAACGGCAACGTGGCCGTCTTCGGCAACGCGGCGCCGTACGGCTCCATGGTCGGCACGGTGCTGAACGCGCCCGTGGTGGGCATGGCCTCCAACGCCGACGCCACCGGCTACTGGCTCCAGGGCGCCGACGGCGGCATCTTCACCTTCGGGCACGCCGAGTTCTACGGCTCAATGGGTGGCCGTCCGCTCAACGCGCCGATGGTCGGCATCGCCGCCACCTGACGCACCTGACGCACCTGGTGCGCTGGCGCCCCCCTCGAGACACCGCCCCGCACCGTCACGTCCCGCCGGGCCCAGGCCGCAGCGTCACACCCCGCCGGGGACCGCCTCCAACGCCGGCCGGGCGGTCACGCGCCACGACCGAAGCACGAGCACGGCAAGCAACACGGCACTGAGCAGCTCGCTCACCAACGCCTCGTAGGCCCACCCGGTCACGGCCGGCAGCGTGAACCCGAAGATGCCCACGGTGTCGGCCAGGATGAACCCGACCACCGTGCCCAGCATCAGCACGATGCACGCCAGCGCCGCCACCACGACCCGCGCCGCGACGAGCACGACGGCCAACACCAGCGCGGCGATCGCCTGCACCAAGAACAGCGGCCCGAGCGTCGCCACGTGCCGGTAGGCGATGTCCCACAAGTGGATGTGGATCAGCCCGGAACAGATCATGAGGACGGCTGCCGCCACCACCGCCACCAGTGCCGCCACGTCGTTCCGGCGGCCGGTCACCGGCGCCCCCAGCCACCTAGCCATGGGACGCTCCCGCCATCTCGGGGACACGCACCCTCGCGACCACAGCTGCACCATCCAAAGCGACCACCGCTGCACCATCCAAAGCAGCCGGGCCCGCACCATCCAAAGCGCCCGCGCCTGCCCCATCCAAAGCGCCCGTCGGCGCAGCGGCCTGGATGGGTGACCACAGCTGCCTGCTCATGGTGCGAGCCAATCTGGCGCCAACCTCCTGCTCCACCGGCAGGGGACGCCCCGCCAGTCCGGTCGCAACAGGCGCAGCGGCCACCGCCGCGCCTGCTCTCGCCCCCGCCCCCGCCCCCGCTCCCGCACGCCGTCCGGCCGGGAAGACGGCCAACCCGGCCAGGACGTCCCAGAGCACCAGGACTGTGCCGAGGTTCACGCCGCGCCGGTCGTCTCTGTCATGGTGCAGCCGGTGGTAGGCCGGGCTCACGATGACGTAGCGCAGTGGCCCGAAGCCCCAGTTGACGTTGGCGTGCGGCATGGTGCTGAACAGCACGTACGCGATGAGGACCGACGCCGGCACCGCGCCGCCCGTGCCCAGCACAATGAGCGGCACGGCGGTCAACTGGAAGCTGGTGTGCACCAAGGGGTGGGCGCGGAAGGACGTGAGGATGCTCATCTCCTCCTGCGAGTGATGCAGCGCGTGGAAGCGCCAGAAGGCGTCGATGCGGTGGTTGTACAAGTGCGACGTCCAGTTGGCCAGGTCGATGAGCACCAGGACGACGACCACCAGGGCCCACCGGGGCAGGGCGCCGAACGGGTGGAGGGTGAAGCCACCATCGAGTCGCTGCAGCACAGTGGCCGCACCTGATCCGATCAGCGTCACGGCCGGGATCGCCACCGCCACGTACAGCGCGAGATACAGCGCATCCTGTCGATGACCGACCGCTCCCACCGGTCGCGCCACCGCCGGCCAGAGTCGCTCGGCGGCCAGGGCCAGCACGACCAGCGCCAGCACGGCGGGCCCGATCAGGACCACGCCCTGCGACACCATGGCGTGCCATGGCCCGCCCGGCGCAGCGGCGAGCGACCGCCAGCCTTCGGCGGCCAGGACCGTCGTGGCGCCGACGACGGCCCAGGCCCCGAGCGTGCGCCGACCGGCCCGCCTGGATGGCGCGCTAGTAGCCATACCCCCCGCTACCGGCGCTCGTGGTCGGCGTGGTAGTCGGCGGAGGCGAAGTCGGCGGCGTGGTGGTGGGCGGAGCCGGCGGCTGCGTCACCGGAGTCGTCGGCTGCGCGGCCGGCGTCGGCGCGGACGTCGGCGAGGTCACGCTCGACCCGGAACTCGAGCTCGAACCCGAACCCGAACCCTGTGTCGTCGGCGTCACCGGCTGAGTGGTCGGCGCGCCCGGCGCCGTGGTCGGCGTGCCGGCCGTTCCGCCTGCTGCGGCGGGCGTGGCGGGGATCCCGCTCTTCAACGCGGCGAACCACACCTGGCCCACGTTCTGCCCGTGCGCCTGGCCCTTCTTCTTGTCGCCCTCGAAGCGGTACAGGGGCAGCTTGTGGAACGTCACCTGCCAGTGGCCGTCGCCCATGTTCGTGAGGGCCAGGCCCTTCACGCCCTTGGGCGCGGAGACGTGCGATCCCTTCGAGGCGAGGAGCGGCGGCCAGATCTTGGCGCAGGCGCCACTGCAGGCCGACGTGCCCGGCGTGTCCTCCGTGAACCGGTAGAGCGTCAAGCCCGAGGACGTGGTGAGCACGGTCCCCACACCGGAGACCTTCGCCGTCGAGATCTTGACCGTCTTGGCGTGGGAGCCGGTGGCTCCGGCGGAAGCGCCGGGCCCCGCCACAACCAGGCCGATCGAGAGGGCGGCGGCGAGCCCGCCGGCAGAGAGAGTCCCGGCAACGGCCCGACCCCAGACTCGTCTGGCCCCGCGTGCCGGGACTCTCCCTACCTTCCAGCCACCTGGAAATTGTCGGCTCTCGCTCGTGCCTGCGTGCCGCTCTGCCGCCATGTCGTGTCGTCCCTTCGTGGTCCGTCGTGGATTCGGATGCCTGAGGGTCATACGGGCGGAGGCCGCGGCCGGATTGCGCCGGCGACCTATCCTGGGGCGGCGCCGGCCGGGGGGAGCGGCGCCCAGGGAGGTCACACTCATGGCAGGCACAGGCAACGGCAACAGCCCCAACAGCAACAGCCCGGGCGGATTCGAGTTGCGGGGCATCAACCATCTCGCACTGGTCTGCCGCGACATGGAGCGGACCGTCGACTTCTACACCAACGTGCTGGGCATGCCGCTGGTCAAGACGATCGAGCTGCCCGCCGGGATGGGGCAGCACTTCTTCTTCGACTGTGGCGGCGGTGACTGCCTGGCGTTCTTCTGGTTCCCCGATGCGCCCGACGGTGTGCCCGGGATCAGCGCGCCGGCGGCCCGGCCGGATCAGGGCGACCTGACGAGCGCCGTCGGGTCCATGAACCACGTCGCCTTCGACGTGGCGCCCGAGAAGATCGAGGAGTACCGCGATCGCCTGGTGGCCGCCGGCATCCCCTGCACCGAGGTGGCCAATCACGACGACTCCGAGTGGGGCATCAGCGAGGG
>DATBAO010000077.1:0-30021 GCA_036271495.1 Acidimicrobiales bacterium | reverse complement strand
AGCCGACAGGCCATCTGCCACACCCGGGGCCAGAGCAGCTCGGCCTCGGCGGCGTAGAAGTCGGGGTCGTAGTAGCGCTCTTTCGGGATGCGGTCGGGCACCTCGACGCGGTGCGGGACGGCGAGCGGGGCGCGGGGGCGGTCCTTGATCGTCATGGGGCCTGGAGGTCGTCGTCGAGCGGGACGGCGAAGGACCGGAGCGCCATGGCCAGGACGTCATAGGCCCCGACCGTGAAGACCACGTCCATCAGCTGGTGCTCCTCGAGCGTGCCGGCCAGGACCGCCCACGTCTCGTCGCTGACCCTCGCCTCGGCGAGGAGCTCGTCCACGGACCGCAGCAGGGCGCGCTCGAGGTCCGACCACTCCGGCGCGTCCGGCCCCACCGCCACACGTGCCACCTCGTCCGGATCGACGTCGTTGTCCCCCGCGCTGGCCACGTGCTGCCGCCACATGTAGTCGGCGTTGCGGACCGTGGCCGCCCGCAGCACGAGCAGCTCGCGGTGGCGTCCCGAGAGCGACGAGCCGTACATGATCTGCCCGCTGAACGTGTTGTACGCCAGCGCCAGTGCCGGGTAACGGGCGAGCACGCCGAGCGCGTTCAGCCCCTTCGGGCGGTTCGGGCCCTTGGGCCTCCCGGTCGGGGGCAGGAGCGGCGCCAAGGCCTCCCCAGCCGCCTTCGGCCATTCTGCCGGCGGCAGCGGCGTCAGCCGCGGCGGCTCAGGTGTTGCGGCCACCGTTGACTCCCAGGACCTGGCCCGTGATGTAGCTCGCCTCGTCGCGGACGAGGAAGGCGCACAACGCAGCGATGTCCTCCGGCTGGCCGATGCGCCGGACCGGCGTGAGCGCCTCGTGGTGCTCGACGCCCTCGCCCAGGAGGCCCTTGCTCTCCTGGCGGCGCAGCATCGGCGTATCGATGAACCCGGGCGGAATGGTGTTGACCGTGATCCCCTTCGGCCCGAGCTCGAGGGCGAGCGACTTGGTCAGCCCGATAACGCCGGCCTTGGCCGCGACGTAGTGCGCCATGTACTGCTGCCCGCTGTGCGCGCTGGACGACGAGATGTTCACGATCCGCCCCCAGCCCGCCTCCATCATGGCGGGCACCACGGCCTGGCAGCAGTTGAAGGTCCCGGTCAGGTTGACGTCGAGGACGCGCTGCCACTTCTCGGGCGTGATCTTCAGGAAGGGATCGACGGCGTGCACGCCGGCGTTGTTCACCAGGACGGTGGGCGGACCGAGCTCTTCGGCCACCTGCGCCACGCCGGCGTCGATCCGCGCCCGGTCCGTCACATCGACCGGCAGGCCGATTGCCGTGCCCCCCGACGCCTCGATCTTCCCGGCTGCCACCACCGCGGCGTCGGCGTCGCGGTCGAACAGCGCCACCCACATGCCCTCCGCCGCCAGCCGCTCGCCGATGGCGAGACCGATCCCGGAGCCACCGCCGGTCACGATGGCCACCCGCGGTACAGCGGCGCTGGGCTCGCTCATGGTGCGACGCCCGCCCACGCGCCGTCGCCGGCGCCCAGGTTCACCGTCGTCAGGACTGCCATCTGCCCAGCCTCCTCGTGCCCGAGGCAGGCACGATCGCCAAGATAGACTAACCGGTCGGTACAATCTGCATCGTGGGCCCCGGCGCACCATGCTGATGGCCGCGGGTCGGACGTGCCCGCCCCGCCACGGAGGCCCATGACATCCCCCCAACCTGACCAGATCACGACCCGGCCCGGCGCCGATGTCGACGTGCTCGTGGTCGGAGGCGGCATCACCGGTATCTACCAGCTGTACCTGGCGCGTGAGGCCGGGTTCTCCGTCCAGCTCCTCGAGGCCGGCCAGGGTGTGGGCGGCACCTGGTACTGGAACCGCTACCCCGGCGCCCGCTTCGACTCGGAGAGCTACACCTACGCCTACCTCTTCTCGCAAGAGCTCTTCGAGGACTGGCAGTGGCAGGAGCACTTCGCCGAGCAACCCGAGATCGAGCGTTACCTGAACCACGTGGTGGACCGGTTCGACCTCCGGCGCCACATGCGCTTCGGCGCCCGGGTCACCGCCGCCGACTACGACGAAGGGTCCGGCCTGTGGACGGTCGTCGACTCCGACGGGACCGCAGTCCGGGCCCGCTACTTCATCGCCGCCACGGGCGTCCTCTCGGTGCCGTACTTCCCCGACGTGCCGGGCCGCCAGGACTTCGGGGGCGCGTCGCACCACACGGGCCTGTGGCCGGCGGAGCCCGTCGACGTCACCGGCAAGCGGGTGGCCGTCGTGGGCACCGGGTCGAGCGGGGTGCAGATCATTCCGCTCATCGCCGAGCAGGCCGCGTCGCTCACCGTGTTCCAGCGCTCCCCCAACTGGTGCACGCCGCTCAACAACGCCCCCATCACGGCCGACGAGCAGGCGCAGCTGCGCAAGGACTTCGAGGCGATCCGCCTGACGCTCAACACGTCACCGAGCGGCTTCCTCCACGTGGCGAACGAGCGCGCCACCTTCGACGATTCGGAGGACGAGCGGGCGGACTTCTTCGAGCACATGTGGCGCAGCCCCGGCTTCTCCAAGCTGACCAGCAACTACAGCGACGTGCTGTTCGACGGTGACGCCAATGCTGCGTGGTGTGACTTCCTGGCCGACAAGATCCGGGGCATCGTCAAGGACCCCGCCACCGCCGCCACGCTGATCCCCGCCGATCACCGGTTCGGCGAGAAGCGCCCGCCCTTCGTCACCGCCTACTTCGAGGCCTACAACAAGCCCTCTGTCGAGCTGGTGGACCTGCGGGCGACGCCGATGGTGCGGGTCACCCCGACCGGCATCGAGACCAGCGACGCGTTCCGGGAATTCGACGTCATCGTCTGGGCCACCGGGTTCGACTTCGGAACCGGCGCGCTCTCCCGCATGGGCATCCGGGGGCGCGACGGGTTGGCGCTGGTCGACCACTGGGCCGACGGACCGCGGACGTTCCTCGGCATTCAGACGACCCGGTTCCCCAACTTCTTCTTCCCGGGCGGCCCCCATGCCGCCGCCGGCAACAACCCCCGCTACAACGGCGACCAGGCGGAGTGCATCACAGCGATGCTCGTGCACCTGCGGAGTGCCGGCTGCAACGTCATAGAGGTCGACGCCGCCGCCGAGGAGAAGTGGACCACCATGGTCGATCGCTGGGCCACCAAGGCCCCATCCTTCGGCGAGAGCAGCTACTACTTCGGGACGAACATCCCCGGAAAGCCCCGGAAGTACCTCCTCAACTCGGCCGGCCGGCCCAAGCTCCTGGCCGAGATCGCCAAGGTCACCGCGACCGACTACGAGGCCTTCACACTCTCCAATTCCTAGACGGTCGCCACCGGTGTCAACGGGGATCCCACGATCCCCGGCAGGCGCAGCGGCGGCGCCGTCAGCAGGAACCGGCTCCGGTTGTGCTCGCGCAACCAGGTCGCCAGCTCGTGCAGGTACCACATCTCGCCGAGCGGGACGCCGAGGCGGAAGAGGCAGAGGTGGTGGATCGGGAGGAACGAGTGCCGGCTCGGGTCCCGGTCCTTGCCCACCATGCCCTCCACCGCGTAATTGTCCGCCACCAACGCCGAGATCTGCGAGTCGGCGATCCATTCGAGCAGCGACTCGTCGCGGGCGTCGAGGTACGAGCAGAGGGTGTGGATCTTGACCGGGTCGGGCTCCCTGTTCCACTGCAGGATCTCGGTGGCGAAGCCGGTGTGGAGGAGCAGCATGTCGCCCGGCTCGACGACGACATTGTCGGCCGCCATGATCTCTTCGAGGGTCTTGCGGTCCACTCCCCGCCAGTCGTGCCCGAGGTGGTGGGCCAGGTCGACCAGGACGCCACGCCCCTGCACGCCGGCGGCGGCCATGTGCTCCAGGCCGAGATGGTGGGCGAAGCAGCGGTGGCCGCCGCCGTCACCCGCCGCGTCGGACTGCGGGCCGACCAGATCGACGCCGGCGCGATAGCCGTTGTAGTACACGGCCTCGTCGATACCGTCGCCGTCGGCGTCGAATTCGGCACCGACGTGGGCCAGCGAGTCCCACTGCGTCGAGTACTGCAGCGAGAGGGTCACGACGTCGTCGGCCCACACGTCCACGTACTTGGGGTCGCCGAACTTGTCCATGGTGCGCATCGGGACGTTGTAGAAGGTGTCGGGATTGCCGTCCATGTCCTCGGTCGGCGAGATCACCGGCGGGTAGCGACGCTGGTTCAGCGCGGTGCCGCCCGGGTAGTCGAGCGGCAGGCTGAGGCAGAAGCTGATGCCCTCCTCCACCTCGCGCACCCCTTGGAGGACCTTCTCGGGCGTGAGCAGGTTGATGCGGCCGAGCTCGTCGTCGTCGCCCCAATCGCCCCAGGTGGAGCCGGCCGGGCGCTGCTTCCACCGCTTGCTCATCCTCTCTCCCCTTCTGCTGTCCTCATCCGGCTCGCGCATTGTCTGTACCGACCGGTTGGTCTACAATTATCGCCAGAGTACCGCGTACGCGCGCGCTCTATCTTCGATCGTGCGTCCCGCGCCAGAAGGGCACAACCATGGCAGAGAACCAACTCGTCGTTTCCGCTGACGGGCACATCCTGGAGCCCACCGACCTGTTCGTCACCCGTCTGCCGAAGAACCTGCGCGACCGGGGCGTGTGGGAGGACGACTTCGAGATCGAGCCGCTCGTCGAGGGGGGCGCCCGCATCTTCCGGCGCCTGCACACACCCGGCTTCGAGGGCTGGACCATTTCGCGCTACCGCCAGACGGGCGGGCGCATGCCCGAGGGCGACCCCGACATGATCATCGAGGACCTGAATTCGGACGGCGTCGATGTCGGGGTCATGCACCCCAACCTGTCGCTCTTCGGCCTCTATTCGGACGACCACGAGCTGTCCATTGCGCACGCCCGCGTCTACAACGACTACATCGTCGAGCGCTTCGGGCCTTACTTCTCGCGCCTGGCGCCGACGGCTCCCATCCCGCTGACCGACGTCGACGACGCCGTGGTGGAGATCGAGCGGTCCGCCGCCCGCGGCTTCCGCGGCATCCTCCTGCCGGCGACGCCACCCAAGCCCTACTACTCACGGGACTTCGATCCCGTGTGGGCGGCCGCCCAGGCCAGCGGCCTGCACGTCTTCATCCACACGCAGACGGGCGGCATCAAGCTCAACGACCCGGCCTCGACCACCCTGAAGGTGGTCATGCAGAACGCCGCCGAGGTCAACCAGCCCGTGACCGAGAAGTCGGCCTCCAAGCGCATGGTCACCCAGGCGATCTACAGCACCATCGTCCCGCAGCAGGTCATCTGCGAGATCGTCGGCGGCGGCGTCCCCGAGCGCTACCCCGACCTCCACTTCGCGCTGATCGAGTTCAACGCGCACTGGCTGGCCTCCCTGGTGGGGAGCATGGACAAGTGCTGGATCACCGGCATCGGCCAGGACCCCGACTGGTGGCTCGGCGTCTGGGACGACAGCCTGCCCGCCGAGCAGCAGACCGGCATCGCCCGGCTCTTCCGGCTCAACGAGAAGTGGCCCTACCCCCTGATGCCGAGCGAGTACGTCCGGCGCCAGTTCCACGTGTCGTTCCAGGACGACCCGGTCGCCGTGGCCTGCCGGCACATCACGGGCCTGTCCACCATTGTCTGGGGCAACGACTACCCGCACGCCGAGGGGACGTTCCGCGGCAGCAAGCAGCTCATGTCCCAGCTGTTCGCCGGCGTGCCCGACGACGAGCGCGCCGCCATGGTGGGTGGCACACTCGGGGACCTCCTGGGCTACCACGCGCCGCTCGCCGCGACGTCGTCGCACTAGCCCGGGCGCTCGGGTCAGCACCAACACCGAAAGGCGGGGTCGACGTGGACGCGCTCAGCTTCGAAGGCCGCGTCGCGGTGGTCACCGGCGCGGGGCGCGGCATCGGGCGCGCCTATGCGCTGCTCCTGGCCAGCCGGGGCGCCCGCGTCGTCGTCAACGACCTCGGCGGGTCGATGCAGGGCACGGGGACCGACGCCGCCGTGGCCTCGTCCGTGGCGGCGGAGATCGAAGCGGCCGGCGGGACGGCGCTGGCCGACGAGCAGGACGTGGCCTCGACGGCAGGGGCGGAGGCGCTCGTGGCCGCCACCGTGGCGCGGTTCGGGCGGCTCGACGTCCTCATCAACAACGCCGGCATCATCAAGTGGGCTGGCCTGCCCGGCGTCGACCTGGACAACCTGCAGCGCCACCTCGCCGTCCACGTCGCGGGCTCGTTCAACACCACCCGGGCCGCCTGGCCCGTGATGGCCGAGCAGCAGTACGGCCGCATCGTCATGACCACGTCGTCGGGCGTCTTCGGCCTGCCCAAGAACCTCTCGTACGCCACGGCCAAGGCCGGCGTCATCGGGCTGACCCGCAGCATCGCCACCATGAGCGAGGCGCACGGCATCCGGGTCAACCTCATTGCGCCGGCCGCCTTCACCCGGATGGCAGGGCAGGCGGCCGACGCCGGGCCGGACGACGCCGGGCCGGACGACGCCGGCGCGCCGATGGCGCCGGACCTGGTGGCGCCGCTGGCGGCGTTCCTGGCCCACGAAGCGTGCCCGGTGAACGGCGAGCTGTACACCGCGGGCGCCGGCCGGTTCGCCCGCGTCTTCATCGCCTCGACGCCGGGCTACGTCTCGACCAGCCCGACCATCGAGGACGTCGCCGCCCACTGGGACGCCATCAACGACGAGAAGGGGTACGTCGTGCCCCGCGACCTCCCCGACTGGTCGACCTCGTTCCTCTCGCACCTGCCGACCGAGCGGTGAGCTGACGACCTCCATGGACTTCTCGCTCACCGAAACGGAACGCGACCTCGTCGACCTGTGCCGCACCTTCGCCCAGAAGGAGATCGCCCCGCGGGCGCCGCTGGCCTGGGACGAGGCGCGCTGCCCGACCGACCTCCTGCGCGAAATGGGTGGGCTCGGCCTCCTCGGCATCCTCGTGCCCGAGGAGTGGGGCGGGCTCGGCATGTCGACCGTCGGCTTCGTCGCCGCCATGGAGCAGATCGGCCACGCCGACCAGTCCGTCGCCGCGGCCTGGCAGGCCCACGCCACCATCGGCTCGCTCCCCCTGTATCTCTTCGGGAACGACGACCAGCGCGAGCGCTGGCTGCGCCCGCTGGCCGAGGGCCGCGCGCTCGGGGCCTTCGGCCTCACCGAGCCCGACGCCGGCTCGGACGCCCGTGGCATCCGCACCCGGGCGGAGAAGCGCGACGGCGGCTGGCTGATCAACGGGCGCAAGACGTTCATCTCCAACGCGGGGACGGACATGTCGTTCGGCGTGACCCTGCTGGCCCGCACGGATCCCGGCGAGGGCCGCGAACCGGGCTTTGCCAGCCTGGTGGTGGAGAAGGACACCCCCGGCTTCACCATGGGGCCGAAGATGCGCGGCATCGGCTGGCGCGGGCTGGACACCCGGGAGCTCTTTCTCAGTGACGTCTGGGTGCCCGACGAGCATCTCCTGGGCGATCCGAACCTCGGCCTCGGTCAGTTCCTGCGCACCCTGGAGGTCGGGCGCATCTCCATCGCCGCCCTGTCGCTCAGCCTGACCCAGGCCGTCCTCGACCTGGCGCTCGCCTACGCGCAGGAGCGTGTGCAGTTCGGGCAGCCGATCGCCAAGTTCCAGGCCGTGCAGTTCAAGCTGGCCGACATCGCCACCGAGTTGGAGGCGGCCCGCTGGCTCACCTACCGCGCCGCCTCGCTGCGCGATGCGGGCCAGCCCTTCCAGAAGGAAGCGGCCATGGCCAAGCTGAAGGCCAGCCGGGTGGCGGCCTGGGCGGCGTCGGAGGCCGTGCAGATCCACGGCGGTCTGGGCTACATGCTCGAGACGCCGGTCGCCCGCTTCTACTGCGACTCCAAGGTGCTCGAGATCGGCGAGGGCACCAACGAGATACAGCACCTCGTCATCGCCCGGCAGCTGGGCTGCTGACCTACACCGCGGCGAGCCGGCGCAGGGCGGCGGCGATGTCCTCACGGTCCGGGAGCCAGGCCTGTTCGAGGTCGGGCGAGTAGGGCGACGGCGTGGGCGCCGCCCCGATGCGCTCGATCGGCGCATCGAGGTCCCAGAAGCCCTCCCGCGCCACGGTCGCCGCGATCTCGGCCCCGATCCCGAAGGGCACGACCGCCTCGTGGGCGACGAGCAGGCGGCTCGTCTTGTGTACCGACTCCAGGATCGGCGCCATGTCGAGCGGCGCCACCGTGCGGAGGTCGATCACCTCGACGGAGACGCCCTCCTCCTCCAGCGCGGCGGCCGCCGCCAGTGCCTCGTGCACCATGCGCGACACGGAGACGACGGTCACGTCGCGGCCGGCCCGCACGACGGCTGACTTGCCGATGGGCAGCACGTAGTCGGACGGCGGCTGCGGCCCCTTCATGCCGTAGAGCTGACGGTTCTCAATGAAGACCACCGGGTTGGGATCCTGGATGGCGGCCCGCAGCAGCCCGTAGGTGTCGGCTGGGGTCGACGGCATGACGACGCTCAGGCCCGGGATGTGCGCCAGCAACGCCTCCAGGCTCTGCGAGTGCTGGCTGCCCGAGGAGCGGCCGGCCCCGAACTGGGTGCGCACCGTCAGCGCCATCTGCGCCGCGCCGCCCGTCATGAAGGGCAGCTTGGCCGCCTGGTTCAGCAGCTGGTCGAAGCACACGCCGATGAAGTCGAGGTACATGAGCTCGACCACCGGGCGCATCCCCGCCATGGCGGCACCGACGCCGAGGCCGACCACCGCGGTCTCCGAAATCGGCGTGTCGCGCACCCGGGAGCCGAACTCCTCGGCCAGCCCGCGCGTGAGCCCGAAGACGTTGCCGCCGGCGCCCACGTCGACGCCGGCGAGGAAGACCCGCTCGTCCTCGGCCAGCTCCACTTGCAGCGCCGACCGGATGGCGTCCATGGTGCGGAAGACCGGCGCATCGGCCGCGAGCAGGCCCGGCTCGGGCCGCTCCGGGCGCGGGCGCACGACGAAGTCCGTCAGGGTGGCGACGGCCGGGCTCGCCAGCCGGCGGGCAGCTTCGACGGCACCGTCGAGCATGGACGCCGTCGTCGCCTCGAGGTCCTTGAGCTGGTCGTCCCCGACCCCGGCCTCGCGCAGGAGGGCCTCGTGCACCAGCAGGGGGTCACGCGAGCGCCATTCCTCCACCTCCTCCGGGGAGCGGTAGCGCTCGGGATCCCCCTCGTAGTGGCCGTGCCAGCGGTACGTCGTGGCCTCGACCACCGACGGGCCCTCTCCGTCGCGGGCCGCGTCGACGACCTGCTGCATCACGGTCGTCGTCGCCACCACGTCGTTGCCGTCCACCGCCACGTACGGGATGCCGTAGCCGGCTGCCCGCAGCTGCAGCGACGCCGCATGTTGGGTGGAAGCCGGGGAGAATTCGGCATACCCGTTGTTCTCGCAGAAGAAGACGACCGGCAGCTTCCAGACCGCGGCGAGATTCAGCGCTTCGTGGAACGCTCCCTGCGCCACCGCGCCGTCACCGAAGAAGGCGACGGCCACGCTGCCGTCCGCCCGCAGCTGCGCCGCCGTCGCCGCGCCGGCGGCAATCGGCACCCCGGCCGCGACGATGCCGTTCGCCCCGAAGATCCCGAGCGTGGGGTCGGCGATGTGCATGGAGCCGCCGCGCCCGCGGTTGGTGCCCTGGTCCTTGCCCATCAGCTCGGCGAACATGCCCGCCGGATCGAGGCCCTTGGCCAGGCAGTGCCCGTGGCCACGGTGCGTCGAGGTGATGACGTCGGCGGGCCCCAGCGGCCAGCACGCCCCGACCGCCGTCGCCTCCTGTCCGGTCGAGAGGTGGACGAAGCCGGGGACCTCGCCGTCCCGGTAGAGCGCAACGACGCGCTCCTCGAAGCCGCGGATCACCAGCATGCGTCGCTGCATCTCCACGAGGTCCACCAGCGAGAACGTCGCGGGAGGGGAGGAATCGCCCGTCATCAGCCGTGTACTGTACTGGTCGGTACAACATGAGGGAAACGATGATCGAGCAGATCGAGATACCCGAGTCGTTCCCGCCCCCCGGCGTGGTCTCGGGCAAGCGGGTGGTGATCACGGGCGCGAGCCGTGGCCTGGGCGAGCTGTTGTGTCACGCGTTCTCGCGGGCCGGCGCCTCGGTGGCCCTCGTCGCCCGCACCGAGCGCGACCTCAAGGCCGTGGCGGCGGCGCTGCCCGGTTCGTCCCTGGTGCTGAGCGGCGACGTGACCGACGAGGACTTCAACGAGGCGGTGGCGGACGCCACGGTGGCCGAGTGGGGCGGGGTCGACGCCTGGATCTGCAACGCCGGGATCTCGCCGATCGTGGCCGGCCCGCGGGAGACCGCGGCCGCCGTCTGGCGCCAGGTCATGGAGGTGAACCTCACCGGCGCGTTCCTCGGGGCGCGCGCCGCGGCCCGCGTCATGAGCCACGGCGGACGGGTGATCTTCACCGGCTCGGTCCTCGGCGAGCGCCCGCGCAAGGGGCTCGCCGCCTACAGCGCGTCGAAGGCGGGCCTGGTCGGCGTGGCCAAAGGCCTCGCGCTCGATCTGGCCGCCGCCGGCATCACCGTGAACGTCGTGGCGCCGGGGTGGTTCGAGTCGCCGCTGGCCGACGAGTGGGTGTCCAACCCCAAGCTCTCGGCCGCCATCACCGGGCACACGGCGCAGCAGCGCTGGGGCACCTCCACTGATCTGGCGGCGGCGTACCAGTTCCTCGTGTCCGACGCCTCGGCCTACATCACCGGCACCGTGCTGAGCGTCGACGGCGGATACTTGTTGGTATGACGCCGACGCGACGGGTGGTGACGATCATCGGCGCGGGCGGGTCGCTCGGTTCCGCCATCGCCAAGCAACTCGGCAGCGAGCCCGCCACGGACCTCATGCTCAGCGACGTCAGCGCGCCCTCCCTGGAGGCCACGGTGGCCGGCGTGGCCGGGGCTGACGGTGCGGTCGAGTCCATGTTGGCCGACGTGAGTGACTTCGACCAGGTCGAGGCCGTGGTGGCACGGACGGTCGAGCGTTTCGGGCACCTCGATGTGCTGGTCAGCAACGCCGGCGTGCTGTCGCCGAACGGGCGCATCCACAACATCGCCACCGAGGACTGGGAACGCGCCTTCCGGGTCAACGTGCTCGGCGCGGTCAACGGCATCCGTGCCGCGGTCGGCGTCATGCGGCCCGAGCGCTCGGGCTCCATCATCCTGACGGCGTCGGTCTCGGGCCTGACGGCGTGGTCCCACGCCGCGCCCTACTGCGCCACCAAGGCCGCCGTGATTCAGCTGGCCAAGGTGGCGGCGGTCGAATACGCCCGCGACAACATCCGGGTCAACTGCGTCTGCCCCGGCACGTTCCGCTCCGCCATCCACGACGGCCTGCCGCCGGACGCGCTCGACGCCGTGGCCGAGCGGCATCCCCTCGGGCTCGGCACGGCCGGCGACCTCGTCGGGGCCTACTCCTACCTGGCGGGCGACTCCTCGCGCTGGACGACCGGATCGGCGCTCGTCGTCGACGGCGGCTACTCGGCACCGTGAAGGCGCCGCCCCCCTACTCGGGCCGCTCGGCCCCCGGGTTCGTGATGCCCTGCATGAAGATGTCGGCGAAGGGCTTGGCCACGTCGCGTGCCGAGAGCTCGCCACCGGGCTTGAGCCAGAGGTAGGTGTAGTTGTGCATGCCGAGCCACGCCATGGCCGTCAGGCGCGGCTGCAGGTCGCGGAACTCACCCGAGTCGACGCCGGCCTGCAGGACCGCCTCGACCCGTTGCTCGTAGGTGCGGCGGCGGGCCCGGAACTTCTCGGCCCGCTCCCCCGTGAGCGCCGGGAACTCGTGCAGGAAGACCCACACGTGGTCCGGGTAGCGGTGGATCACATCGAGCAGCTCTTCGCCCAGCATGGCCAGCTGGCGCGAGGGCGTGCCGCCAGCGGCGGCCACGCGATCGGCGCCGAGCAGCACCTGGTCCATCACCCGGTCGTGGATGGCCGCGAGCAGATCCTCTTTGGAGCCGATGTAGTGGTACAGCGCGCCTTTGCCGAGGTCGTTGGCGACGCACAGCTCCGTGATGCCGGTGGCGTGGTAGCCGCCCCGGGCGAAGACGCCGGCGGAGGTGTCGATGATCGCCTCGTACCGCGCTTCCCAGTTCGCCTTGCGCCGGGAGTCCCCGGTCGCTTCCACCCGTGCCATTGAGAGCGAGACTAGCGGGCCGCCACCCGGGCGGGATCCCCTCCGGCGAACGCACGCGGCTGCCGGGTCGCCTCCCGATCCGCGCGCATACTTCGGCGTCGTAGGGAGTCGATTGTCGTGCGACGCCGACGTTCCGCCATCATTCGGGTCGTGATCCGGGGACAATCGTGACCGCAGCGCCGATGGCGTCGGCCGACGTGAACTGGTGCAACGTGCTGGCCCATCACGCGGCGCGCACGCCGGACAAGGTGATGACGATCTTCGAGGGCGAGGCGACGACCTACGGCGTCATGGCACAGCGTGCGGCCGCGACGGCAAGCGGGCTGGCCGGGCGCGGGGTCGGCCGGGGCGACGTCGTCGCGCTGCTCTCATACAACTGCCCCGAATTCTTGGAGGTGCTGTTCGCCGCCAACTACCTCGGCGCCATCGCCATGCCGATCAACTGGCGGCTGGCGGCGCCCGAGGTGCGCTACATCCTGGAGCACTCCGGCGCCGCCGCCATCGTCTGCGACGACACGCTGCTGCCGCTGGCGACCGACGCGACGGCCGGGCTGCCGGACAGCCTGGTCCGGGTCGCCGTCACGCCTGGCGGGCCCGGCGGTTGGACTGCGCTCGACGCCCTGCGTCGGACCTCCGATGGGGCGTCACCCGTGGGGGCGACGGCGGACGACATCCACCGGTTGATGTACACGTCGGGCACGACAGGCCGGCCCAAGGGGGTCATGCTCACCCACGCCAACCTGGCCTGGAAGAACCTGGCCCATGTCATTGCGTTCGGCTTCACCGACGCCGACCTCGGGCTGGCCTGCGGCCCGCTGTACCACGTGGGCGCGCTCGATCTGACCACGACGTCCCTGCTCGCGGCCGGGGCGACGACCATCATCCACCGGTCATTCGAGGCCGCCGCCGTCGTGGACGAAATAGAGCGCTCGAGCGTGACGACGGTCTGGCTGGCGCCGGCGATGGTCAACGCGATCATGGCGCTGCCCGACATTGAGCAGCGGGACCTGTCGTCGGTACGGGTCGTCATCAACGGCGGCGAGAAGATGCCGATCCCCCTCATCGAGCGCATACAGCGGGTCTTCCCCGCCGCCTGGTTCGCCGACGCCTACGGCCTGACCGAGACGGTCTCGGGGGACACGTTCCTCGACCGCGACAGCATCGTGACGAAACTTGGCTCGGTGGGCCGCCCCTGCCTCTACCTCGAGCTCGACATCTGGGACGACGACGGCCATTCTGTGGCCACGGGCGAACAGGGCGAGATCGTCCTGCGCGGGCCGAAGGTCTTCAAGGGCTATTGGCGGGACGAGGAGGCGACGGCGGCCGCCTTCGCCGGCGGCTGGTTCCACACCGGGGACATCGGCGTGCGCGACGAGGACGGCTACCTCTTCATCGTCGACCGGCTCAAGGACATGATCGTGTCCGGCGGCGAGAACATCGCCAGCTCGGAGATAGAGCGCGTCCTGTACGAGCACGACGCCGTGCTGGAGGCGGCCGTGGTCGGCCGTCCCGACGAGCGCTGGGGCGAGGTGCCCGTGGCGTTCGTGGCCTTGCGGGCCGATGCCGGGCCGGAGGCCACACCCGATGTGCTGCTGGAGCACTGCCGGGCCCAGCTGGCCCGGTTCAAGGTGCCCAAGGAGATCACGCTCATCGACGCACTGCCGCGCAATCCGTCGGGGAAGGTCCTCAAGCGCGAGCTGCGTGCTCGGGACTAGAGATCGACTCCCCCGCGTTTCTCGCTCCGACACGCTGACCATTCACGGCCTACGTCATCGCGACGAGAAGCTCCTCACCCCGCGCCGTGCGCAACCCGTCCGCACGGCCGGCGAAATAGCGCTCGTTGAGGTCGTAGGCCGAGACGTGATGCGCCTCCCTGAATCCGGCGTCACGCGCCAGTGCCAGCATCTCTTCCGGCGTGTAGAAGCTCAGGAATGGCGTCCCTGCCGCGCGCGCTCCCCTCTGGGCCGCCTCGAATCCGGGGCGCAGGACATCCTCGACCAGTTCGGGCGGCAACAGGAACGTCAAGGCGAAGGTCGACCCTGGAGCGAGCTCGGCAACCTGCTGGAGCGTGGCGGCGTTGGCTTCCTCGCTGAGGTACAGCGTGACACCGGTCGAGACGATCACGGCGGGCTGCGCGGGATCGAAGCCGGCGCCGACGAGCTCGGCCCACCAGGATCCGCCCCCCTCGAAGTCGACCGGCACCAGCTGCAGCCATTCGGGGAGGCCGAAGCCCAGCTCCTCCAGACGCAGGCGCTTCCAGGCCTGTGCCCGCGGCTGGTCGACCTCGAACACCCGGAGACGTGCGGCGACATCGGGCCGGCGCTGGGCGAACGTGTCCAGGCCGGCGCCCAGAATCACGTACTGGGTGACGCCGTGGTCGACCCGATCGGCGATCAGATCCTCCACGAACCGGGCCCGGGCCACAATGCCCGCCCGAAACCACTTGGTGCCCTCCGAGTCCATGTCGGGCCGGAGACGCCACTCGTCGTCGGGAGCCGCCAGCCGGAACCCGACCTCGTCGTCGAACACGTGTGGCGGCGCGTCGATCTGCACGTGCATAGCCCTCCAGAGGGCAACCCGTACGGCACTGCTTTCCGCCTCGGGCTCTTCGTCACGCATCGTCGCTCCGTTCTCGCGTCGCAACTGCTCCCGGCATCATCGCCGCCGCCGATAGCGGGCGAGACACGGTCCGGCCGAACGGGCCACACCGCCTATCTGCGCCGGGACCGGATCCGGGTGCACGGGCCAGAGTGGCTCCCACTCGAACCGGGCCAGCAGTTGCTCGGACGTCAAGGTCATGGCGGCGAGGGAGAACGGGCGGGCCGGGCACGAGTGGCCGCCGTGCCCGAAGACAGTCACGAGCTCGGGTGCCGCCAGACCGTTCGGCGTGCGCAACCTCCTCCGGTTCCACCGCTCCGGATCCCACGCGTCGAGGCCGGGAGCGGCGCTCCGGTTGGTCAGCGGGAGCAGCGTGGCCACCGTCATGCCCGCAGGGACATGCAGCGGTCCCTGCTCGACGTCCAGCGTGACCGGGGCCAGGGTGAAGCGGGCCATGATGGAGCGCTGCGCCATGCGAGTCGACTCGAGGGCGCACGTCTCGGCCGCCCCGCGGTCACCGGAGCGGACGCGCTCGGCGTAGTCCTGGCGCTCCAGCAGGTCGACCAGGTGCCAACCCAGCGCGGCGAAAAGGTTCGACATCGACGCGATGTGGATGAGCGTCACATCGAGGCAGATACCTGCTTCCGCCTCGGCGGGCGCCGCGTCGGCCCAGGCCCCGACGACCCGGCTGAACAGCGCGTGCTCCGCACCACCTTCGGGCAACTGCCGCAATCCCATGGCCAGCTGCGACGTGACCGCAGCCAGCGCCGTGCGCTCCTCCGCCTTGTCGGTGGCGGCGACGTGCGCCATGGCGTCCGGGTGGACGAAGGACTCCGAACCGTCGAGCTGGTCCAGGGCGCGCACCAGCACCTCGAAGCGCGCGCCCTCGCCCGCACCGGGTCCGCCCCAGGAGGACAGCCCGACCCGGTGCCCGAGTCGCCGGCTCAGGGCGAAGAGATCCACCTCGCCCTCGTCCCCGAGCTCTCCGGCCGCCGTCGCAATGGCGCGCTCGACGTTGCGCAAGTAGGTCGCCACGTCCTCCCGCCCGAAGAGCTGGTGGGGCAGGACCCGGCGCCCCGCGAACAGCTCGTCGGGCAACTTCCGCCGGAGCATCCGCCAGTCGGCCACTCCCTTGCTGGCCTTGTCCTCGGGAAGGGCGTAGAAGGATGCGACGCCACGAGGGGAGAACAGGAAGAGGTAACGGTCTTCCCCACTGTCCACCACGAAGGTGTCCCCGGCGCGCCCGCGCGCTGCAGCCAGCGTGGCGACCGGGTCGTCCATAGCCGCGTCCCAGGGGAGCCGGACGCCGTCAGCGATGACAGGCATCGGGTCGACGATCGGCAGTCCCATGGAACAAACTCCCACTCCGGAGCGCGGCCGGACCCCGGCTCTCTGAGGGCGGAGATTAGTGCGGCCCGTTCAGGACCCGTCTTCTGATCGCCCTCAGGCGGTGGACACAGCCTCGCCGTCCCCGACGGGGACTTCGCTCGGCCCGGCGGAGATGAGCACCGCGCTGACAATCGCTCCCAGGAGGAGGAGGCCCGCACCCACCGCGAACGCAACGGCGAATCCGTGCACGACCCCGGCCGGGGTGGCCGCCACACCGTGGGCCACGATGTAGCTCGCCGTGGCGGTCGCCGCCAGGGTGTTGAGCAAGGCGGTGCCGAGGGAGCCACCGATCTGCTGGGTCGTGTTGACGAGCGCGCTCGCCACACCGGCATCTCGATCGGCCACATGGATCAACGCCGTGCTGCTGAAGGCCGGGAACGCGATGCCGAGGCCGACGCTCATCAGGACCAGCTGCGGAGCGACGTGGATCCAGTAGTCGCTGTGCACGCCGATCTGGGTCAGCCAGGCCAGGCCGCCTGCCGCAATGAGCAGGCCGACGGTCATCGGGATCCGCGGGCCGATCCGCGGGACGAGGCCGGTCGATCCCCCGGCGGCCACGATGATGCCGAAGGCGAAGGGCAGGAACGCCAGCCCGGCCTTGAGGGCCGAGTAGTGCAGCACGCCCTGCAGGTAATAGCTCAAGAAGACGAACATCGCGAAGAGCCCGGCCCCCGTCAGCAGCGAGGCGAGAAAGGCTCCGCCCCTGTTCCGGTCCCGCACCACCCGCAGGGGCAGCAACGGATGGCTCGTCTTCGTCTCGACGAACACGAAGACGGCGAGGAGCACGCCCGCCGCCACCAACAGGGTGATGGTGGCGGTGGAGCCCCACCCGTCGCTTGCCGCCTTGGTGAAGCCGTAGACGAGGCTGACCAGCCCGAGCGTGGAGAGAACGGCTCCCGGCACGTCGTAGCGGGTCGAGCCCCCGGCCCGGCTCTCGCGCACGACGAGGACGGCGCCGACGGTGGCGAGGCCGGCGATGGGCACGTTGACCAGCAGGCACCAGCGCCAGGACGCGTACTGCGTCAGCACGCCACCGAGCAGGACCCCGATCGCCCCTCCGGCGCCGGACACGGCGCCGTAGGCGCCGAACGCCTTGGCCCGCTCTTTCGCGTCGTGCTGGAACGTGATGGTCAGGATGGACAAGGCGGCGGGTGCCATCAGCGCGGCGAACGCGCCCTGGAGTGCCCGCGCCGAGAACAGCATGGCCTCGTTGACGGCCAGTCCTCCCAGCGCGGAGGCACCGGCGAAGCCCAGGAGGCCGACCACGAACATCCGCTTCCGGCCGGAGAAGTCCGCGATCCGGCCGCCGAGCAGAAGGAGGCCCCCGAAGGCGAGGGTGTAGGCGGTGATGACCCACTGACGGTTGGCCGTGGAGATGTGCAGTGCATGCTGAGCCGACGGCAGCGCGATCGTGACGATCGACGCATCGAGCACGATCATGAGCTGCGCCACGATGACGACGGCGAGGATGCCCCAACGCCTCGGATCCGGACCTGTCTGACCGACAGCGCCCGAAGACGATGCCGTCGTGATGTCGCTCGCCTCCACGGTGTCCCTCGCTTCCATTCGCCCGGAATTCTGAGGGCTACTTGGGGGTCAGTCGAAACCTAGCGGGAGTCGCGATGCGCCCGCGCGGCCCACGCTAGTGAGGGGGTGTGTCACCGCTCAGGGCTGGTGGTTCGACTCAGTTCCCACCCAGGAGGCGGCGGTCAGGCCACTTCGAATCCGCCGTTGCGGCCGCCGCGACCCCGCTTGTGCGCCTGGCGGGACCCGACCTCCTCAATGACCTCGTCGGAGTGCTCGATGTCGAACTCGTTGCCGCTCGCTCGCAGCTCAGCGAGCAGGTCGAGGAGCCGGCCCCGCTTGGGCTCGGACAACCCGATGCATTCGTAGACGGTCACGTTCAGGTCCCGCGTCGCCGCGGTGGCGATGCGCTCCCCCCGCGGCGTGATCACGGCGAGCGTGGTGCGCGCATCGGACGGATGGGGCACACGGCGAACGAGCTTCTCGTCCTCGAGCTTGTCGATGATGTTGGTGACGGTCGCCGGTGGGATCCGGAGCGTCTTGCTTATCCAGCTCAAGGCGAGCGACGACTCGGGGTCCATGGCCAGCCAGGCCAGTACCTCGTAGCGGGCGAACGTGAGGTCGTGCCGCCGCATGACGGCATTCACCTGGTCGTTGAGGAGCTGGTACGACCGGAGCACCGCGGTGTAGACGGCCATGCCCGATGCCGCCTCGGGCTCCCAGCGCTCCAGCCACACACGGCGGGACGCCTCGACGACGTCGAACGGCGCTTTCCGGAATCCCATTGGCTAAGGATACGGTCCCGACGACCGGTTCTCAGGCGCCTTGCCCGAGGGAGCCGCCGATGATCCCGTCGGCTTCGAGGGTCTCGATCTCCGCCGGGGTGAGCCCGAGCTCGGCGAGGAGCTCCCCGTTGTGCTCGCCGAGCAGGGGGGCGTGCCGGCGGTGGATGCGCTCGGGACCACGTGAGAACCGCATGGGCAGGGTGCTGTAGCGGGAGGGACCGATGACCGGGTGCTCCACCTCCTCGAAGAAGCAGCGAGACTCGAGCTGCGGGAGCTCGGGTTGGTCGTGCGGCTGCATCACCTTTGCCACAGGCACCCCCGCGCCCCAGAGCACCTTGACGATGTCGTCCGCCGACCGGGCACGGCACCACTCCGCCAGGAAGGCGTCGATGCGGTCGTGCTCGGCGGCCCGTCCCGCCATGGTGGCCAACGCCGGATCGGTCGACCATTCCGGTACGCCGGTCGCCCGACAGAGGGACGACCACTGCTCGTCGGTGGCGACGGCGATGGCCACCCAGCCATCGTCCCGGCCGCGCTCGTCCGGGCCGGCGACCTGGTAGAGGTTCTGCGGGGCCGCGGCGGGACCGCGGTTTCCGGCACGGCCGAGCAGCGATCCGTAGGCGGAGGACTCGATCATCTGTTCCGCGGCGATGTTGAGCGCGGCGTCGACCATCGCCGCCTCGACCAGTCCACCCTCGCCCGTCGTCCGACGGTGCTCGAGTGCGAGCAGCAGGCCGTACAGGGCGTGGAGGCCTGCATTGGGGTCACCGACGCAGTAGGGCTCGAAGGGAAGCAGGTCGGGATGACCCGTCATCCAGGTCAGTCCGGCTGCGTCCTCGATGACGAACGCGAAGGCGGAGAGGTCGCGCCACGGTCCGTCCAGGCCGAACCCGGGCATCCGCACCATGATGAGATCGGGTCGCTGCGTGCGGAGCGACCCGTAGTCAAGGCCGAGCTGCTCCAGGACGCGAGGCGTGTAGTTCTCCACCACGACGTCGCACGTGGCGACGAAACGGCGCACGAGATCGACCCCCGTCGGGGTGCTCAGGTCGACGGTGAGGCTCTTCTTGTTCGTGTTGAGCGCGGCGAAGATCGGGCCTCGCTCCCAGTACTGGTCCTCGGTCTGCGGGACGCCCCCGACGAGACGGGCGCCGTCGGGTCGGGTCGAGGACTCGAGGTGAATGACCTCGGCACCGAGGAGTGCGAGCATGTGGCCGGTCAGCGGCCCCGCCCAGAAGGACGTCATGTCCAGCACGCGCAACCCCTCGAACGGGAGTGAACGCGGCGCAGTGCCGTCGCCGGCCTGGGCCTTCTCCCGGGCGGCCGTGGCCTCCGCCAGGGACAGGTCGCCGAGACGGGGCGCCGGTTCGGGCGGCCGGACCCTTCCCGTGCTGAGCCGGACGGGTGGCTGGGGGTTCACCGCGCCGTCCCGGGGGTTGGCCCCGAACGTCCCGCGATCCTGGAAGTGCGCCCACGTCGTGGCGTTCGCGCCGTTGGTGATCGGCGCGTTGGGGATCCGGAACCCCGAGGCGAGGTCCAGCACCTCTTCGACCGTGTGGTCGGCGACCCAGGCGTCGATCGTCGGCGTCAGGGCGGTGCGGTCGAGAAAGAGCGATTGGTCCTCCATCCACTCGGGATGCCCGACGAGGACGCAGAAGTCCAGCCACTGCTGCCCGGTCCCGCAGCCGAGCCCGACGAGACCGTCGCTGGCCGCGCCGACACCGGGCGTCGCCACGAACCGCTTCCGCCGCATCGGGCGGCCGAGCTGGTCGTTGAAGGTGACGGGATAGTAGGTGAGGCACATGGCTTGCGCCTCGAGCATCGACACGTCGACGAGCTCGCCCTCGGCGCCGCCTCGCCGGCGGGCGGCCAGCGTCCCGATGGCCCCGAAGAGCCCGGCCAGCCACTCCCCGATCTGGCCGCCGACGTAGACGGGCGGGCGGTCCGGCCGCCCGCGCGCCAACCCGACGGTCCCGCCGGACCAGGCCTGGAGCGTGAACTCGGTGGCTGGCCTGTCGGACCACGGGCCCTCGAGTCCGAACGGGCTGATCGCCGTGACGAGCAGGTGCGGGTGTGCCCGCAACAGCGCGGCGGGAGCCAGGGAAGGGTGCTCCACCAGCGGGGAGCCACGCGTCCAGACCACCGCATCGACCGACGACAAGAGCGCATGCAGGGAGGCGACATCACCCGCGCTCCCGGCATCGACCACGACGCTGCGCTTCGACGCGCCGAGATAGTTGAAGAGCGCGCCGTCGTCTTCGGGCGGGATCGTGGCACCCGACGCTGACCATCGCCGCAGCGGGTCACCGTCGGGCGACTCGACCTTGATGACCTCCGCCCCGCCGTCGGCGAGCAGCTTGGTGCAGTAGGCGCCACCGATCCAGGTCGAGAGATCGACCACCCGGAACCCGTCGAGCGGCGGCACCATCGTCGGACCGGAGCGCCTGCCTGTCAGCGACTCGACCACCTCAGGGGGTTTCAGTGCGGCGACGACCGGAGCGGCTCAGCCGCCACTCGGGTGGGAAGGCGGCGTCGTTGTCCTTGACCGCAAGGTTGAGCCCGGCGTCCATCGTCTCCTTGCTGAGGGTCGCCCGGCCGCCGTCGTCATCCTCTCGGAGCTGCCCGCCCATCGACTCGAGCCAGGCGCTCAGCAGGCTGCCCATGTACTCGCCCTGGTGCTGCTTCATGACCTCGAAGAACACCTTCTGCATGAACACGGTGTCGGTCGGCCTCGTCTTGGCACACGCCGACGCGTACTTCGCCACCTCTGCCTCGAGATCGTCACGCGGCACGACGCTGTTCACGAAGTTGCATTCGTACATCTGCTCGGCCGTGAAGGGCCGGCCGGTGAACACCATCTCCTGGAACTTCCGCATCCCCATCATCATCGCCCACTGCCACATGCGCGGGGCGTAGCCGACGTAGCGGAACGCGGGGTGCCCGAACAGGGCGTCGTCCGACGAGATCACGAGATCGGCGTCGGCCGCTTGATAGAAGTGCCAGCCGTAGCAGTAGCCCTTGACCTCCAGGATGCTGATCTTCTTGAAGTCCTGCAGGGTGCGGCAGCCCGACCTCGTGTTGCCGTACCAGTGCAGGAGCGATGCACCGGCCCGGTACGAACGCGCACTCGGCATGGTGACGTCGTCGTCCTCGTCGATGCCGAACTCCTCGTGCAGGGCGACGCCCTCGGCCCGCTTGGCCATCAGCTCGTCGAGGTCCGCCCCGGTGCCGAGATGATCCCCGACGCCGCGCACTACGAGGACCTTGACGTCGTCGTCGATGCTCGCCTTGAACAGAAGGTCGGCGTACCGGCGCCGGGCCGCGATGGTGGGGATGTTGAGCTGGTCGGGACGGTTCAGCGTGATGGTGGCGATCCGGGTCTCTCGATCCTTCTCGTAGAGGATGATCTCCTCGGCCGGTGGGACATCGACTGGACTCACGTCGTCACGCTCCTTGTCGGCGAAGAGGTGTCGTCGCCAGCGACTCGGGACCGGCGTCGGTGGTGACGATCGGTTCCTGCACGTACAACCCGCCGACGCCTTCCTTCCAGACGTAACCGGTCAGCGCCAACACCATGCCCGCCTCGACGTGCTGCTCGCCGGCTGTCAGCGGCAACGACCGGGTGACGAGCGGGAGGTCGAAGCCGAGCCCGAGCCCGCGCGCGACCGGCATGGGCGGTTGCGGTTCCCCGGCGGCGTCGTACGCGGCGAGCAGGCCCGAGAGCGGGGCCCCGACCTGGCAGGCGTGGAGGAGGCGCTCCCACAGGGTGCTCGCGCGCTGGGCCAACTCGGAGTCGACGTGTCCCCCCTCGCGCACCGCGTGGGTGCGGCCCACCTCCCCGGAATAACCGCCGAGGACGACGCCGGCCTCGAAGGCGACCAGGTCTCCGGGTTGCACCGGCGTATCGCGGTTGGTGCGTCGCCACGGATCCTGCCGCGAGGTGATCCAGGCCACGTCCTGCCCGGAGGGCGTGGTGACACCCGCCGCCGCCATGGCCTCCATGAAGACGGCGGTCAGCTGCCGTTCGGTCACGCCGGGCACCAACGCCGCCGTCGTCGTCGCCAGTGCCCCCTCCGCCACGCGCACCGACGCCCGGATTGCCTCGATCTCCTCGGGGCTTTTGACCCGGCGGATCTGGCGCAGCATCGGCTCACCGTCGATGAACTCGGCCGCCGGGAACGCCTTGGGCAGCAAGTTGGCCGACGAGCCTGACATGGAGTCGGTGGCGACGCGCTTGGCCGTGGCCGCGCCCTGCATCTTCGACAACACCGTCACGAAGTTCATGGCGTTGAAGGTGATGCCGTACAGGTTCTCGTGGGGGATCTCCTCCGGGATGCCCTCGTCCCACGTGCTCAGCAGATGCACCTCGCCGCTCGCACGCACGAACACGCAACCCGGTCCGAACGCCCGGGAGCCCGCCGTCCACAGCCGCGGCGCGCCCGAGACATAGCGGGCGTTCCCCTCCCGGCCGACGATGAGGAAGTCGACATCGGCCGTCTCCATTGCGGCAAGGACGCGGGCGCGGCGCGCCCGGCGGAGGGCGGCGTCATCGGGGAGTATCTCAACGACGGTCATGGGATCCTTAGAAGGGGTCGTAGGAGTAGTCGGTCATCGGCTCCCAACCGTCCTCGGTGATGCGCAGCACTTCCTCGGAGCGGTACCCGGCCGCGCCGTCGTCCCACACGATCGGCTCGAGCACCAGGACCATGCCGTCCACAAGGACCAGGGAGGCGTCGAAGGCCTCACCGATATCGCTCCCGACGTAGGGCATTTCGGCGCTGTCGATGCCGAGCCCGTGGCCCAGGTAGAAGTGCGGCATCCACGGCTTCGTGCCACCCGCCGCTGCGATTGCCGCCGCGGTGAGATCGGCCGCAGTCGCCCCGGCCCTGGTCACCTCGAGGACGGCGCCCATGATCGACTGCCACTGCTCGTACTGGGCCCGCTGGCGGGCATTCGGCTCGCGCCCGACCACCCAGGTCCGCCCGAAGTCCGAGTGGAAGCCGCCGTAGCTGATGCCGAGGTCGACCCACAGCACGTCGCCCTCGACCAGTTCGCGCTCGGTCGAGAGCAGCGGGCAGGCGAGGTCGCCCGTCGTGGTCCAGGGGCCGTCCTCCATCCGTTCCGGCATGACCTGCCAGATGGGATCGAGGATGTTGGCGTCGGCGCCTGCCTCGAAGATCGTGCGCAGGAAGGTCGCGGTGAGGTCGGTCTGACGGACGCCGGGCGCGATCTTGGCCTGCACGTCGGCAATGGCCAGCTCGGTGATCCGCAGGCCCTCGCGCAGAGCCGACAGCTCGTCGGGCGTCTTGGACGCCTTGGCCGTGCTGATCACCCGTCCCGCGTCCTTGGGCGCACCGGAGGTGAACAGGATCGAACGCTCACGGCGCAGCGCGTTGGTCCACTCGTCCATGGCGATCACCGCTCCGGCCGGCACCAACCCGCGGAGCTGGGCGGCGAAGAGCTCCACGCCCTCGTCGAAGTCGAGGTAGACGGGGCCGTGGAGATGATCGGCCGGCATCTTTTCGCGCAGGCGGTCGTCCTCCCGCACCGGGGTGAAGAGATGGGGCCAGTCGTCATCGGCCAGGACCACAGCGACCGGCTGCTCGAAGTTGGCCCGCCCCGAGTCGCCCAGGGGCCAGATGGCGCCCGTGGCGTAGGCGACGTTGGTGTTGCCGAGCAGCACCAAGGCATGGAGTCCGTGCTGGCGCATGATTTCGTGCATCCGCTGCATCCGCTCGCGCTGCATGCGGGCGAAGTCCGGCGACGCCGGGATGGTCACGGGTGGTGCTTTGGCCATCAACCCGGCGTGCATCAGTCCCCCACACCCAGGTAGCGCTGGATGTTGCCGCTGACGATGGCTGTCGCCGCCTCGACTCCGACTGCGTCCACCACCGACTGCAGTGACTCGCTGCTGTAGCCGTAGGTGCTCTCGTTGTGCGGGAAGTCGGTGGACCACATGACCTTGTCCACGCCGATGCGGTCAACCAGATCGAGCCCGAGGGGGTCGACCATGAACGACGCGCACATGTTGTGCTCCCAATAGTGCCGGGGCTCGTGGCGCACCTTCAGGTTGGAGAGATGCTGGAAGGACGCCCCGATGTGTTCGGCGTCCTGCAGCACGGAGGGCACCCAATTGATCCCGCCCTCGAACCATCCCACCTGCAATCCCGGATGGCGGTCCAGGATGCCGCCGAACACGTACTTCCCGAAGGCGTCCCGGAACGGAGCCACGGATTGCAGCATGCCGATGCCGATCGCGTTGAATTCATTGGGTGTCGACGGCGGGCTCTCTCCGATGTGGTGTGACACCGGCACCTGCGCGTCCTCAATCGCCTCCCACACGCCGTCCATGGCGATGCTGGCAAAGTCGATCGGCCGCTTGTCGAGGTCCTTCCCGGGCGAGAGTGGCATGAGGAACGTCTTGAGCCCGAATTCCTTGAGCTCGCGCAGCGTCCGCCGCGCTCCCTCGGCGTCCCACCAATTGATGAGGCCGACACCATAAATGCGGTTGTTCGATCGCTCCTGGACCTCGGCCATGTGCTCGTTGTAGATGCGGAAGCACAGCTCGCGCACCTCCCTGTCGGGCCAGCCGAACAGAGCCAGGATGGAATTGGGGAAGGCCAGCTCCTTGGAGACGCCCTCCGACGCGAGCGCGGCCACCCGGGCCTCCACGTCGCCCGAGTGCGACCCCGAGACCGGGTCGTACTGCGTGAGCACCTCAATGAACTCGGGCACCAGGATGGACTTCCCGTCCATGCCGATCACCCAGCCGCCGTTGACGTTCATGACGCGGGGCGCCCGCTCCTTCATGCTCTCGGGGAAGCGGTCGTAGAAGATGTCCTCGCCCAGCGAGATGTGGTCGTCGGCCGAGAAGACCTCGACACTCGCCGGAAGCCCGGAATCGACGAGGGGACCCAGGTGGCGATCTTTCGGCGCCCCCAGGCCCTCGGGTGGATACGTCAGCGTTCTTGCGTTTCCGGTCATTTCCCCCGCCCTCGCTCCTCAACGGATGCCGGCAGATTACTTCGGCTTCGTAGCAATCGTCAACGGATCCTGCTAGCTTGCCCCTCCGAGGCTGCAGCAGGACGTCGGGAGGTCGGGAGGGTCGTGACATGACGACGTGGGATTCCACCGTCGACCTCGTGATCGTCGGATCCGGTGGCGGCGGCATGGTGGCCGCGCTCACCGCGGCCGAGGCAGGCGCGAGCGCACTGGTGCTCGAGAAGCAGGAGCGCATCGGGGGCTCCACCGCCATGTCCGGGGGCATTGCCTGGGTGCCGAACAACCCCGTGATGCTGGCCGACGGCGTTTCCGACTCCTACGAGGACGCCATGGCCCACTTCGAAGCCGTCGTGGGTGACGTCGGGCCGTGCTCCTCCTTCGAGCGGCGGCACGCTTTTCTCACGGCGGGCCCCGAGATGGTCTCGTTCCTCCAGCAACAGGGTGTGCGCTTCGTCTACTGCCCCGGCTACAGCGACTACTACTCGAGCGCCAAGGGCGGCCACGACAACGGGCGCGGGATTGAGCCCGTCCCCTTTGACGGCCGGGTGCTCGGGGAATGGCTGCCCAAGCTGCAGCCGGGCCTGGCCAAGAGCCTGGGCCTCGCCGTGATGACGAACGAGGCGCGCTCGCTGTCGCACTACAACCGCAGCCTGCGGGCCTTTGCCGTCTCCGCCCGCGTGGTGATCCGGACCTATGCCGCCCGGCTCCGGCGTCAGGAGCTGCTCACCAACGGCGCCTCGTTGGTCGCGCAGATGCTGCAGGTGGCGATCGCCCGCGGCGTCCCGATCTGGACGGAAGCGCCACTCGAGGAGCTCATCGTCGAGGACGGGAGCGTGGTCGGCGTCCGGACCGTCCGTGCCGGTGTTCCGGTGCACGTGCGGGCCCGCCACGGTGTCCTGCTGGCGTCTGGAGGCTTCGCCCACAATCCCGAGATGCGGAGCGAGTACGGCGGCGACCAGCCCAACAAGGGAAAGTGGTCGATCGCCAACCCGGGCGACACCGGCGAGGCGATGCGGAGTGCCATGGCGATCGGGGCACAAACCGATCTCATGGACGAGGCATGGTGGCTCCCGTCGCCGCGGACGGGACGCTTCGGGCAGTCCACCCTCGACCAGGCACGCCAGAGGCCACGGACCATCTACGTCGATGCGGCCGGCCGGCGATTCGTCAACGAGTCCAACTCCTACATGGAGGTGGGCAAGGAGATGTACGCCCGCGACAAGACCAGCAGGGCGGTCCCCTGCTGGCTCATCTTCGACGATCGCTACCGCAAGCGCTACGCGCACCAGCGCTCCCAGCCCGGCCGGTTCCCCCGCACGTTGCTCAAGAGCGGGATGCTGAAGCAGGCCTGGACGCTGAAAGACCTGGCGAACATGTGCGCGATCGATCCTGCCGGCCTGGCCGAGACGGTCGAGCGGTTCAACGAGAACGCCGAACGCGGCATCGACCCCGACTACGGGCGCGGTGAGTCCGCCTACAACCGCTCGCTGGGTGACCCGAACCACAAGGTGCACCCGTGCCTCGGGCCGATCGACGAAGCGCCCTTCTACGCCGTGCAGGTCGTCCCGGGCGACATCGGCACCTGCGGCGGTCTCGTCACCAACGAGGACGCGCAGGTCGTCGACCAGGACAATCGGACCATTGCGGGGCTCTACGCCACCGGCAACGGGACCGCCACGGTCATGGGCCGCCACTACCTGGGGCCGGGGGCGAGCATCGCCAACACGATGGTCTTCGGCTACCTGGCCGCACGCCACGCCACACGCGCACATCAGCCCGCGTCGTGATGCAACTCAGGTCAGCGTCACGCCATCCCGTCGGACCGTAATCGCATGCGTCGGGCACTTGCGCGCCGCAGCGATGACCCTGTCCTCGGGGGACCCGGTGGGATCGACGACAGTCGCGATGGAGTCGTCGTCGAGCGCGAACACACCGGGTGCCTCGTAGACGCAGTTGCCCGAGCCCATGCACACGTCGCCATCGATCTCGACTTCGATGCTCATGGCGCGATCGTAGGCTTTCACAGAGAGATCAGGTAGAGGCATGAGTGAGTTCGAGAAGGCCAACTTCTTCACGGATCGATCGTTGCAGGACGATCCGTATCCCTATTTCGATTGGGTGCGCCAGCAAGGTCCGGTCTGGCAGGAGCCGAATTTCGGCATGTACATCGTCACCGGCCACCCCGAGGCGATGGCGATCTACGGCGACCCCGCCACGTTCCCGGAGAACGAGCTGGCGTCGGGGACCTTCTCTTCGTGCAACGTGGTCTGCGGCTCGTTCGTCAAGTTCTCCGCCCCCATGGAGGGCGATGACGTGACGGACATCATCGTGCGGTACCGCCACGAGCTCCCCTTCAGCGACCAGCTCCCCTCCTTCGACCCGCCGAACCACACGGCCCATCGGCACCTCCTCATGCGGCTCATCACGCCGAAGCGCCTCAAGGAGAACGAGGACTTCATGTGGCAGTTCGCCGACCAGTTGATCGATGCCTTCGAGAACCAGGGCACGTTCGAGATGGTCGAGTCGTACGCCGAGCCCTTCACGCTCACGGTCATTGCCGACCTGGAGGGCGTGCCCGATTCGGACCACTCCCTCTTCCGCGAGCGGCTGTCGAGCGCCCACCAGGACGTGGGCCACAAGCCGCTCGAGTTCCTCTACGAGCGCTTCACCCAGTACATAGAGGACCGTCGCCGGGCGCCGACCAACGACGTCCTGAGCGGTCTGGCTGTCGCCACGTTTCCGGACGGCTCGACACCGGAGGTCAAGGACGCCGCACTCATTGCCGCCAACCTGTTCGCCGGCGGGCAGGAGACCACGGTGCGGTTGTTGTCATTCGCGCTGAGGATGCTGGGGGAACGGCCCGACCTCCAGGAAGCCGTGCGGACGGAGCGCGAGAAGATCCCCAACTTCATTGAGGAAACCCTGCGACTGGAGAGCCCGCTCCGTACGCAGTTCAGAATGGCGCGCGTGGCGACGCAGCTCGGCGGCGTCACCATCCCCGCTGGTGCCTCGCTCATGCTCATCCCCGGAGCCTGCAACCGCGATCCAAGGACGTTCGAGAACCCGCACGAGTTCGACATCAACCGAACCAACGCGCGCCAGCACATTGCCTTCGGGCACGGCATCCACACGTGCGCGGGCGCGCCGCTGGCGCGCGCCGAAGGCCGGGTCACCATCAACCGCTTCCTGGACCGCACGGCCACGATCTCCATTTCGGAGGAGCACCACGGTCCGGCTGACGCCCGGCGCTACGAGTACCTGCCGACCTTCTTCCTGCGCGGCCTCCAGCAGCTGCACATGGAGTTTACGCCCGCCGACTGAGGAACACAGCCGGCGCGCTCACGTTCAGCCGGCAGAGGCGCCGCCGCTCTCCGGCGGCCGCAGCGTCGACATGATCAGCTTCGTCTGCGCGTAGGGCGGCCCCGCTGTCGTCCCGCCGTCGATCGGCAGGACGACGCCGGTTACCTGCGCCGCCCGGTCGCTGGAGAGCCACACGACGGCGTTGGCCACGTCCTCGGGCTGCGCCTCGCGCTCCAGAGGCTGCATGTAGCGCAGCACGGGACCCATTTCGTAGGTCGTGATGCCGGTGCGGATGTGGGCCGGCGTCAAGCAGTTGACCCGGATGCCGTACGGCGCCAGGTCGATGGCCATGCACTTGCTTGCGTGCGCGATGGCCGCCTTGGAGGCCCGGTACGAAATCATGCCCGTTCCCGCGTTGATGGCGGCGATCGACGCGTTGTTGATGATCGATCCCCCGCCGTGGTCTTTCATGTACCGCCCTGCACGCTGGGAGCCGATGATGACGCCGAAGAGGTTGACGTTCATGATGCGGGAGAAATCCTCGAGGTCGTCGGGCAGGAACCGCTTGAGCGGGCTTCCGATCCCGGCGTTGTTGAACATGATGTCCAGTCCGCCGAACCGCTCCACGGCGAAGTCGACCAAGGCCTGGACCTGATCGGCCTCACTCACGTCCGTCTGCTTGAAGGCCGCTGCAGCGCCGATGCTGTCAGCCAGCGCCTGGCCGACCTCCGCGTCCACGTCACCGATGACGACACTGGCCCCTTCGGCCACGAGCAATTCGGCCGTTGCCTTCCCGATACCCCCGGCGCCACCGGTGACGACGGCCACTTTTCCTTCCAGCTCTTGCGTCTGCATGCCACGACACTACGGTGTCGTAACAAATGGTGCAGGCGTCATCCGGCCCGTGGTCGATGTGGGGAAAGGAGCCGAGCGGTCCGGACGGCGCAGCCAGCGACCCGTCCCTTTACATTGGAACGAAAGGGGCTATCGAGAGGAGTCGACGATGGCGAAGGTGCTCTACACGGCGCAGGCCCACGTCACGGGTGGGCGCGAACAGGGACATGGGGTGACCAGCGACGGGGCGTTGGACGTGCAGCTGCGCACGCCGACCGAAATGGGCGGCGCCGGCGGCGGCACGAATCCCGAGCAGCTCTTCGCGGTCGGCTATGCCGCCTGTTTCGAAGGAGCGCTCGGCGTCGTGGGGCGGCGCGAGAAGGTCGACCTCGGAGAGGTCGCCATCGAATCGGAGGTGGGCCTGATCACCACGGAGAACCGCGGCTTCAACGTTGCCGTCGCGCTCAACGTGAAACTTCCCGGCATCAGC
>DATBAO010000076.1:0-3626 GCA_036271495.1 Acidimicrobiales bacterium | reverse complement strand
CCTCCTGAAAGTCCCCGGCGGCGTGCCGAAGGTCGGCCAGGAGGTCGAAGAGGTGGGACACGCTCGAGTGGGCCATGCCGATATCCGTGAAGACCTGTTCGTTCATGGCGTCCGTAGCCGCCGAGGCGCGCCGGCGACCCTGCGCCGTGAGGCCGGCAAGCGTGCCCCGCCCGTCATCGGGATTGGAGCGCCGGGTGACGAGGCCGTCGGCCTCCAGACGATCGACGGCGTTGGTGACGCTCGCCGCGTTGACCTGCAGGCGCTGCCCGATCTTGCCGAGCGGCAGGGCACCCTTGCGCGAGAACGAGAGCAGCATCAGGACCTCGTAGCGCGCGAAGGTCAGCCCGAAGGGGCGGAGGACGGAGTCGGCACGGGCGAGGAAGACCTGCTGCAGCCGCATGATGGAGGTCACGACCGCCATGCCGGGTGCCTGTTCCGGCCATCCGTGCCGGCCCCACTGACGCTCCGCCTCGGCGATCGGGTCGAAGGGCAGCCGTCGTGGTTCGGCCATGGCCGCACGCTAGACGTTGGTGCGAATTCGGTCGCCGGCGGACTCCGTGCTCGAGGGTCAGGGTGACGCCGGTCAGAACGGTCAGGAGTGTGTCCGGAGCGTCAGGGGTGTCTCGGGATCGATGCGTCAGCGATCTTCCTGGTCACTCCATGTCCGGGGTCGGAGGGCTTTACGGTCTTCTTACGGATTCCGAATACGGGAGCGCGGCGATCGCAACCGTCTTGTAACGACCGAGTGTCATTGTCGAAGGCAGCGATTCGGCCCCACATCCCCTCCCTCACCCCCCAGGGGTGGGGTCGCATCGCTCGGACCCACCAGGTGGCAACCGCTTGCAGCCCCGCTCCGGCGGGGCTGCGGCGCGCCCCAGACCTAACGCTGGCGTCATTCTCGACCCGGGCCGCCGGGCCACGACCGGGCACGGCCATCCGGCCGCACCTGGCTGGGGCCGCTCAGATGCCCGCAGGGTGCCCCAGGAGCCCCGGAACGGCATCAGGCAAACCTGTCTAACATCGCCGTCAGCGAATCGGAGGAGGGGCGTTGCGAACGGTTGTCGTAGGAGCTTCGAGCGGACTTGGGCGCTGCATCGGTATCGGGCTGGCCCAGCGCGGGGCGCAGACCGCCCTGCTCGCCCGCCGGCAGCAGCGGCTCGAGGTTGCCGCCAAGGAGGCCGGGCCGGGGACATTGGCCGTGACCTGCGACGTGACCAGCACCGAATCCTGCCGGGCGGCGATACAGGAGGCTGCCGAGGGTCTCGGAGGCATCGACGCCCTGGTCTACGCGCCGGGCATCGGTCCCCTCGCCCGCCTGTCCGAAATGGATGCGGACACCTGGCGACAGGTCTTCGACACGAACGTGATCGGTGCGTCGCTGATGACGGCCGCCGCATTGCCCTACCTCACCGAGTCCTCGGGCACCGCCGTCTACCTGTCGTCGGTCAGCGCCTCGCAGACTCCCCCGTGGCCCGGCCTGGGCGCTTACGCCGTGAGCAAAGCCGCGCTCGACAAGCTCGTCGAGGCCTGGCGGGGCGAGCACCCGGCCGTGGGCTTCACCCGGGTCGTCGTCGGTGAGTGCATGGGCGGCGAGGGCGACTCCACGCCCGGTTTCGCCGACGGCTGGGATCAGGAGCTGGCGGCCGAGGTGATGCCGGTGTGGTTTGCCCGCAACTACATGAGCGGGTCGTTCGTGGGCATCGAACAGCTCATCACGGTGGTCGACACGGTCCTCCGCCATGGCGGCTCCGTCGCCATCCCCTCCGTCACGGTCGCCGGTCGCGCTGCCGGGGAGAGCTGAGCACCACCCGGGTTGGGTATGCACGTCGAGCGTTACCCGTACCGAGCAAGTGCATCGTGCGACGGCCAGGTCGTGGCCGCGTCCGACTCGTGCCTGTGTGTCGAGGCCCCCGGCGCCGACCCCGTCCTCTACTTCCCCGTCCCCGACATCGACGAGAAGACCGTCGCTGCGTCGCCCGACTGGCTGGTGCTGTCGGACGGTGCACCTGCGCTCACCGGCTTCGCCGCCTTCGACCAGGACCGGGTGCGGATCGAGGTCACCGACGAAGCCGAAGGGGACGAGGCGCGCGACGTCACCGTGAAGCGGTTCCCGACGTGGGGCGACACCGCACACCTGGTCGATGTCATGGACGTCCGGCCCACCGACGAGCCGCACTCCTTTGTCACCGTCGCCCGCAGCGACGAATCCCGGCCGGTCGTCGAGGGCAGCCAGATGCTGGGTCAGGCCATCGTCGCCGCCGGGCGGCATGCGCCGGACCGCCGCGTGGTCTCGGCCACCATGATGTTCCTGCGGTCGGCCGACGCCCACCTGCCGCTGCAGCTGGAGTTGACCGAGCTCAGCGCGGGTCGCACCTTCTCCGGCCTGGCGGTCCAGGTGCTCCAGCGTGCACGTGTGTGCGCCGCCGGCACCCTGCTGCTCGACGTGCCCTCCGACGACGTCGTCCGGCACGCGCCGGACGCACCGGACGTGCCCGGACCGTACGCATGCGAACCGTACGATATGGGCGTGACCGGGCGCGACATCAGAGTGGTCGACGCCGCCTACTCGAACGATTCCGAGGAGCCCCCGGGGCCGCCGATCGTGGACGCCTGGGTCCGCTTCCGGCAGCTCCCCGCCGATCAGCCCATCCACGCCGGCCTGCTGGCTCAATTCACGGGCCACATGTCCATTGCCGCCGCGCTGCGCCCGCACGCCGGGGTCGGCCAGGACCAGGCCCACCGCACCATCTCCATGGCGATCAACAGCATCAGCCTGTCGCTGCACGCGCCGGTGCAGGCCGACGAGTGGTTGCTCTACCGCCATCTCTCGACGTTCGCCGGGGCGGGCACGACGCACGCCGAGAACCGCGTCTACGACCTGGACGGCGCGCTGATCGCCTCGTTCTCCGTCGACGCCATGGTGCGACCGCTCCCCGCCGGGGCCAAGGGCCCCATGGACGGACGGACCGCCCTATGAGCCTCACGACGGGTAAAGGGCCGCTCAGTGCCACGCCGGCCGGGCGCTTCACCGTCCCCATGCCGGACAACATCTCGTACATCGAGCCGTTCCGCCGGCGCGTCCGGGCCACGAAGGACGGGCGGACCGTGATCGACTGCGAGCGCGCCCTGCTCCTGCACCGGCCCGGGCGGCCGCCCACCTTCGCCTTCCCCAAGGACGACGTGACGGGGCTTCCGGTGGTCGACGAGCCGGACGCGCCCCGCTACGTCACCGTGCCGTGGGACGCCGCCGACGCCTGGTTCGAGGAGGACGAGCAGATCTTCGGGCATCCGCGCAACCCGTACCACCGGGTGGACTGCCTGCGCTCCCATCGCCCGCTGCGGGTGGAGGCGGCCGGCACCACCCTGGTCGACACCACGGACACGATGGTGGTCTACGAGACCGCGCTCGATCCCCGCCTCTACGTCGACCGGAACGCCGTGCGCACGGAACTGACGCGGAGTCAGCTCGAGACCTACTGCCCCTACAAGGGCACGGCGACGTACTGGCACGCCATCGTCGACGGGACGGCCTTGTCCGACGTTGCGTGGAGCTACGAGGACGCCCTGCCGGAGTCCACGCCGCTGGAGCATCTGGTGAGCTTCGACGAGCAACGGGTATCGGTCGT